>CAVFHY010000037.1:0-21756 GCA_963622445.1 Bacteroidaceae bacterium | reverse complement strand
TAGCACTCCCATAGCACTCCCTTACCACTCATAACTCTTATAAGGGTTTTATAGCCCTCTTGAAGCACCCATATTCCCACAAAATAGGTTCCATTTTCTGTTCGCATACTTTGAGCGGAGGAACATTCGCATTCCCTTCCATTTTTTGTATTGCATTTGTCCTGGGAAGCCCTCTTTCTCCCCCCTGTTCCAGTATCCTTCACTAAGGAGATTAGAAACATTTGTGCGTACTGAAAAATTGCATTTCTAAATGGAAACTACACATTTATTTGTAATTCTTGTTCTGTATTTTGCGAATAACGGGTTTATTATTCATTGCGGAGTTGCAAATATAAGGGAAAATGTGTACCTTTGTCGGTCGTTTTGGATAAGGACACCTCTACTGTACCCTATGTACATAGCGTATGATTTTTAATACAGACACAATATGAAAATTTCGAAGCGTATTGACTCGCTCAGTGAGTCGCAGAGTCTCCAGATGGCGGCTCGCTGTCAGCAACTGCGTGCCGCAGGCGTCGATGTGATAGGTCTTTCGCTCGGAGAGCCTGATTTCGCAGCCCCCGAGCATGTGAAAGCCGCTGCAAAAAAGGCGGTGGACGATGACTTCTCGCACTACGGTCCCGTGCCTGGTTTTCCCTCTCTACGTGAGGCAATTGCTGGTACACTCAATGCAGAATTGTGTGCAGCGAATCAGACGCCCTATACCGCCAACGAAATCATCGTGTCGGTAGGCGCCAAGCAGTGTATCTGCAATGCCATTCAGACGCTGTTAGACCCAGAGGACGAGGTGGTTATACCTACGCCTTGTTGGGTTAGTTACTCCGAGATGGTCAAACTTGCGGAGGCGAAATCCGTCTTTGTGAAGACCACGATGGAGAACCAGTTCTGCCTTACGGGAGCGCAACTCGAGGCAGCGATTACCGACCGCACCCGCCTGCTTATCCTCTGTTCGCCCAACAACCCGACGGGCAGTGTCTATACCCGCGAGATGCTGGAAGACATCGTCCGTGTGCTGGCACGCCATCCCCAAGTGTGCGTTATCTCCGACGAGATTTATGAGCATATCCTCTATACGGGGCACCACGAGAGTATGGGGCAATTCGCCGAGATACAAGACCGTGTGATTATCGTCAACGGCGTAAGCAAGGCGTATGCCATGACGGGCTACCGTATCGGGTGGCTTGCCTGCCACGACAAGCAGTTTGTCGCTGCCTGCAAGCGTCTGCAAGGGCAAATGATTACCTGTGCCACCACCATTGCACAGAAAGCAGCAGAAGCCGCTTATACCGGCTCGCAGGAGTGTGTGGAAACCATGCGTGCCGCTTTTGAGCGCCGCCGCAATCTTATCCTCTCGCTTGCCCGTCAAATCCCCGATTGGAAGATAGTGGAGCCTACTGGGGCATTCTACCTCTTCCCCGATGTGTCTGCCTATTTCGGGCGCAAGACAGCGGATGGTAAGTGCTTGGTTACAAGTGCAAACGACTTGGTGGAATACCTGCTCAACGAGGCGCATGTGGCGTGTGTGTCGGGCTCTGCTTTCGGCGAAGATAGGTGTATCCGCCTTTCCTATGCTACTTCGGAAGAGAATATCACAGAAGCCATGCACCGTATCCAAACGGCGTTGGCAAAACTCCAATAACGGCAGGTTATGACGGTGCAAGAGGTTTTCGACCTGCGGCGTGCAGGGCAAGTGGAGGAGGCATATCGTACCATTCTCCCCATGTACAAGGTGCACCACGGTAAGTACACCACGCTGGCGATGTTCTGGTGCGCAGTCGATATGGCGAAACTGCTGCTTTCGCGTGTCAAAGGTAACGACACGGCGTCCCAAGCCGCCTACGATGAGGCGGAACGTATCCATCGCAGTCTGCTGAACCTCTATCCGAATATAAACGACGGGGAGGGCGGCGGCCAACACGCTTTGATGGACTTGCGCCGCCAACTCGCTCGTGCCAAAAAGAAATTGACCCCTATCTCCAATGCTACTTCCCATGTGCGACCATACAATCGTCAGTGAGCGGCAAGCGCAGGTGGAGCAGTACTTGCAGGCGCACGCTATCGCCTACACTTGCTATACGCACCCCGAGGGCAAGACCATCGAGGAGGCAAGTCGTTGGTGGCGGGCGGACGGCAGTGTGCATTGTAAAAACATCTTCATGCGCAACCACAAGGGCAATCAGCACTATCTCATTTGCTTCGACAGCAATCACGACCTCGCTATCCACGATCTCGAGCAGCGTCTGAAAGCCTCGCTTATGGCGGCAGGACAGCCCTCACCGGGCAAACTCTCGTTTGCTTCGCCCGAGCGTATGCTGCGCTATTTGGGGCTCGAACCGGGCAGTGTGAGTCCGTTTGGGCTTATCAACGACCCGGAGCACCATGTCATCCTCTTTCTGGATAAGAACATCGAGCAAGCGCCGACGCTCAGTTTTCATCCCAACGACTGTCGTGCCACGGTGGTTATCTCGCACGATGATTTCTTGCATTACCTCTCCTCGGTGGGCAACCGCTACGAGTGGCTGACGCTGTATGGGTAATTTGTAAATTTGTAGATGTAATGTGTGCATTTGTATTCTGTAAAAGTGTAAAATAACAAGCGCCCCCATACAATTCATAATTCATAATTCTAAATTCATAATTCTCGCCCTCGTGTTTGATTTTACTCTCTCTCAATACCGAACTTTGTTGGAGGCATTGCTTCGGCAGGGGTATACGGTGCTCACTTTTGAAGACTACTGTACGCTATCCGAATTGCCCGCCCGCTATGTGATTCTCCGCCACGATGTGGACAAGTGTCCCATGCGCAGTGTCGCAACGGCGGAGGTAGAGCATCAGTTAGGTATTCGTGCCTCGTACTATTTCCGTTGTGTGCTGGCGAGTAATAATCCGGACGCCATCCGCCGCATTGCCGCTCTTGGACACGAGGTAGGGTATCATTATGAGGATATGTCGATTGCGAATGGTGACATAAAGAAAGCGTACGCTCACTTCGTAGATTGCCTTGCCTATTTTCGTACCTTCTATCCTGTCCGCACGATCTGTATGCACGGTGCACCGATGAGTCGTTGGGACGGGCGGGAACTCTGGCAGAAATACAACTATAAGGACTGCGGCATCGTAGGCGAACCCTACTTCGATGTCGATTTCTCTTCGGTCTTCTACCTCACTGATACGGGGCGTTGTTGGGACGGATATAAGGTATCCGTGCGGGACAAGATACCCGTCTATCAAGACCAATGGATAGCGCAAGGGCTTGTCTATCGCCATACTACGGATATTATTCACGCCCTCTCAGCAGGTACACTGCCCGAGAGGCTGATGATGACCACACACCCACAGCGTTGGACGGACAGTCTT
Organism: Bacteroidaceae bacterium; assembly: GCA_963622445.1. Classification (GTDB taxonomy): domain Bacteria; phylum Bacteroidota; class Bacteroidia; order Bacteroidales; family Paludibacteraceae; genus Colicola. Next base: position 18,399 of record CAVFHY010000037.1, on the reverse strand, counting down.
GTGGGCTGGACAAAAGAACTAATCTCACAAAATACGAAGAATTTTGTTAAGCGTATCTTGATTTATGCGAAGAAGAATACTCGTTGATATTATTATTTGGATCATCTCTGCCCTGATTTGCATTTCATGGCGACTGGTGGCATATAAGTCGCAGATTTGGGGCTACCTCGGGCTTTTTATGGCGATGATGGTCGTGTGGATACTGGTAGGGTGGGCGTGTCGGCTCTATCGGTCGTATAAGACTACTTGGTATTGGCAATCCGTTCTTTCTCTGGCCGTTACGACTTGTATCGTCCTGCTTTTGCTGCACTTTGTTCTTCCCGTCTTGCCATTCCATTTCTCTATTACGGTGGCGATGTGGTTAGTGGGCATTGTCTGCGTGATAGACTTCTTTGTCGTTCTGACAGAGCATTATTGGAAGTATGCACAGAATATGACCGTCCCCGTTATGGAGATAGAGCTACGCACCAATGCCGAGGTTTCCCGTCCCAATGAACCCCGCTCGACGCAGTCGGTCAATACCATTCACCAGTCTATTCTCTCCGTTACTACCGAAGAGGACTACCAAATGCTCTTCGAAAAGGCACATTTGGACAGCCGATGCACCAAGGTTGTGGCGAACCGCGACCGCTTTGGCTTCCTGCAAATACCTGATTACGAGTATAGTACGCTGGTCGACTTGATTATCCTGAACGAGGTAAAAGGGATTAATAAACGCTTCTGTATCGTCAATCAGAAACTGCCCGATAATGGCTGTTATGTATGCTGCTTCCGTCCGCAAGAGTACATTAAGGAGAAAATTCTCAATCGCTACCCGAAGGGCATCAATAAGATAGTCTATGCTGTCTATTTCTTTTGGAAGCGTGTTATCCCGCGCCTAATGCTCAGTTCCCGCCTTTACTATGATGTGACCAAGGGGCGCAAGCGTATGCTCAGCAAAACCGAGGTTTTGGGGCGTCTCTACTACTGCGGTTTCGAGGTGGAGGAGATTGTGCCAATGGGGCATATCGAGTATGTCTTTGCCCGCCGTCATTCGCAGCCCTATCCGCAGGAGCAGTTCAAAGTCTATGGCCCGCTCATCAAGTTGCGCCGTGTGGGGAAGAACAAAGAGTTTGTCTATATTTACAAGTTCCGTACCATGCACCCTTATTCAGAGTACATACAGAAGTATGTCTTCGACGAGCGTGGCGGGATGAACATAGCAGACAAGAGTGATGACGATTGGCGAATCACAACATGGGGGCGGCTTATGCGCAAATACTGGTTAGACGAATTGCCGATGCTGCTCAATTGGCTGCGCGGCGATGTGAAATTGGTAGGTGTGCGTCCGCTCTCGAAGACGATGTTCGATACCTATCCGGCAGACTTGCAGGAGAAACGCACTCGTTGCAAACCAGGGCTTATCCCGCCGTTCTATATCGACCACCCGAAGACATTTGACGAACTTTTTGCGAGTGAGAACAAGTACTTGGATGCGTATTTCGAGCATCCTGTTCTCACCGACATAGAGTATTTCTTCCGCACTCTTTATTCCATTCTCTTCAAGCGCATACACTCCGCCTGAGTGCCGTGCAACGGTAGTACACCCATTATTGCCGACAATGCAGGGAGGTTACAGGGAGGGTGCAAATTTCTTGTTGTCTGCAACCCTATTGGAAGAACGAGAAATTCACGCTCCCGTAGTTCCGGTGCTCAACAAAATGCGGGTGCGAGGAGAAGTCGTAGTCTTTCCCGTGCTCCAGCACAAGCAAACCGTCCTCTTTGAGTAGTTCTTTCCCGAAGACGAGGTCGGGCAGGGTAGGGAGTGTCTCGAGCGCATAGGGGGGATCGGCAAAGACAAGGTCGTATTGAATATGGCAGGCGTTGATATACTTGAATACATCGCCTCGTATGACGCTTAGATTCTTGATACCCAATTGTTTGCACGCCGAAATAATGAAGTTCTGCTGCGTATGAGCCAACTCTACGGCCGTAACTTCGCGTGCACCACGACTTACGCATTCAAGCCCTATTCCGCCCGTCCCTGCGAAGAGGTCGAGCATATCTATTCCCTCAAAATCCATACGGTTTTGCAGCAGATTGAACAGACTTTCCTTGGCAAAGTCTGTTGTCGGTCGTGCCGTGATATTCTTCGGTGGCATCAGCCGCCGTCCTTTCAGTGTTCCGGATATAATTCTCATTTACTTCAAATTCCTATATTTGATGCACATAATGCATAACACAATGCATAACACAATGCACAATGTATCGTTCGCAATTAAAATTACACATTGAAAAAACGGCAGCGGACTGTAGGTGCAATCCGCTGCTTGTTTTTTACTGTCTGATTTTGGAGTTAGGATTACTCCCAGTTACCTGCGTTGTTGTTCGGGGCTTCTACGCTACCTACTTTCAAACCAGCATAGTGGTCGAGTTTCTCTTCTTTGTCGGTCAAGTTCACTAGTTCCTGCTTGTTGAGGTCGCCCAGATAGGTGCTGAATGCAGCGCGTGCCTCGAATAGCGGTGTACGATAGCCCTTGTTGGTGTAGTCATTGTTTACCTCAATCTCGTATTTCACCTTGTTGGTGTAGGGGATGTAGATGATTTGCCCGATAGTTGCCTCGGTGTATGCTCCCTTGTAGAGACTCTGGATTAGGTTGGTCGTGATCGTATCACGGCGGAAACCGCTCAACCCGTTGGCAACTACATCTTTGTCATTCTCCCATATATATTTGTAGAGGTCATTCTCGCTGGCAAACTCTTGCTTTTTGAGGGCTTTCTTCTTGGCTTCGTTGATTATTTTTACTGCTTTCGCCTCGGTAAGACCAGCCTCCAACTGCTTGTCGGTCAGACTACCGTCCTTTGAAACCTCTTTCTTGGTAGCGGTTTTGAGGAACAGGATCAAACTATCGGGGTCTGCGATGTAACGCCCGTTCTGGCGGTTGAATTCTACCTCGGCAGTACGGATACTGACTAGATTCTTGATTACATCTTTTTCGCGTGCGGAGCGAGCCTCCTCAAAACGGATAGGGGTTACCACGCTATCCACACAGAAATACGCCATTACCACTGCGGCAATCGAGAGCAGAGTAATCACTGTTACTTTTGTTGCTTTCATATTCTTTTGGTATAGTTTTTGAAATAATTCGGTTAAAGTGTGCGTTCTTGCACAAAAGTTGCGCAAAGGTACACTTTTAATTTTATATATGCAAGAAAAAGCGTAATTTTGCGGACAGAATAAGTAATTGGCAAACGAAATGGAAGATAGCGACAGAGTGTTATACCGGATACTGACGGAGCGGTTGGAGTTGCTGCGTCAGTTGGACAAAGAGGGCGACTCCGACCACCGTCGGCATGTGGCGCGTGAGACGCAGCAATTGCATGCACCGCTTGCACATCGGTTGGGGTTATACCAGATTAAGACCGAGATGGAGGATCTCTCCCTCAAGTTTACGGACTATGATACCTATAAGTACATCGCCCATGCTTTGAACGCCAAGAAGTCGGAGCGGGACGAGTATATTGCGCGTTTCATTGCGCCGCTCGAGCAAAAACTTACGGACGCGGGCTTTGTCTTTACTATCAAAGGACGCCCAAAATCGATACATTCCATTTACCACAAAATGCAGGCACAGAACTGTGATGTGGACAGGATATACGACCTCTTCGCCATTCGTATTATTCTCGATTCGCCCGCCGAACGCGAGAAGCAGGATTGCTGGCAGGTCTATTCGCTGATTACCGATATTTTCCAACCCAATCCGAAGCGCCTGCGCGACTGGTTGTCAGTGCCTAAGGAGAACGGCTACGAGAGCCTGCATACTACGGTGTTGGGGCCGGACGATCGTTGGGTAGAGGTGCAGATCCGTACCCGTCGTATGGACGAGGTGGCGGAGAAAGGCGTCGCTGCCCACTGGGCGTACAAGGGAGTGAAGGGTAATATCCTGACCAACAAGCAGTATGTCTATGTCTTTACGCCTACGGGCGACTTGCGTCGTCTGCCTGCCGAGGCCACGGTGCTTGATTTTGCCTATAGTATCCACTCCGATGTGGGCGACCACTGTGTGGGAGGGCGCATTCGCAACCAGAATGTGTCTATCCGTCAGCGGCTTGCCAATGGCGACCAGATAGAGATTCAGACTTCGCCTAACCAGAAGCCGAATGCCGATTGGCTGAATTTCGTTGCTTCCACCAAGGCAAAAAACAAGATTCGCCAGTCGCTCAAAGAGATTGAGTATAAAGACGCTGCAGAGGGCAAGGAACTGCTCGAACGCCGTTTCCGTAATTGGAAGATAGAGTACACCGAGGCGGATATTTCCCGCTTGGCAAACAAGTTGGGCTATAAGGCGGTGAGCGACCTCTATCAGTCCATTGCGCAGGGCAAGGAAGATATTCTCCAACTGCGCGATATGTTCACTTCGCTGGAGGAGACTGCCGCTGCGCATCATGTCGAACCCAAGGCAGAGTATGTGCCAAAGGAGCAGTTAGCGGGGCTGGCGATAGAGGTGGATATGAATGTCAAGAATGTGGACTACAACCTCTCGCGTTGCTGCAATCCGCAGCCCGGCGACCCTATATTCGGTTTTATCAGCGTGACAAAGGGTATCCGTATCCACCGTTGCGACTGCCCGAATGCGGACAATATCCGTGAGCGCTATCCTTATCGTATGATTCCCGCCCGCTGGTCGCAGAAGTCCGTTCCTGCCATAACACCCAAGAAACCTGCCGCGAAAGCACAAGCCCTGAAGAAATAGGATGCTTGTTTATTTTGCGGTGTCCTGCGTTATCCGGTCTGCTTGTCCGTTGTAGAACAGGTCAATGGCTTGTCTGAACAAGTCATTGGGCTGCACTTTGTCGAACAGCGTCATGCACGACTGGAATTTTCTTCTGTCTACACCACCGAATATCTCGTATGCCAAATTTTCGTTGGGTGTTGCAGTCTTGTCTGCGTGTTCTATAACGGCTTGTGTTATCTCTCGAAGTCGGGTGCCTAACACGGGGTGGGCGAGGTAGGCTTGTGCTTCGGCTAAGGATGAGATGGCATAGCGTTGGCTCATCGACGAATGCCCTAATCCTTTGATTTGCGGGAATATATACCACATCCAATGGCTCTGTTTCTGTCCCTGTTGTATCTCTTTGAGGGCTGTGGGATAAACTCCTTCTTGGGCTTCGACAAAGCGTTGCAGGTCATAGCGGTCTTCTGTTTCTTTTCCGCGAACGGCGTTTATAACAGGGCGGAAATCTGTGGGCAAGTAGGGAATGACAGCACGCTCTATCTCATCTGGAATGCCGTACAGCGGTTCTGCCATAGCCCCCGTGATGCAGGCTATGGTGTCGGTATCACCGCCTAACGACACCGCAAGGCGTATCGCGGACTCAAAATCGGTGCTATCCGTCAAAGCGGCAAAGGCGAGCGGGATAGTACCTTGGCACGACACATCAAAACGGGCGGGGCGCAGTTGGTCGCAGGTGTAGTCGAGGTAGTAACCGAACTGCTGTGAGAGATAGTCTCGCACCTCGTTTTTGGTGGCCTGTTGCCTGAACAGGTAGATCGCTGCTGCCACAGCCTGAGCCCCCTTTATTCCTTCGGGATGGTTGTGTGTTACCTCGGCGGAACGCTTGGCAAGGTCCAACGCTTCGTCCAACGATTGCGCTACCCAACCGCAGGCGGATACACGCATAGCAGAGCCGTTGCCATACGAGTTGTATGGCTGTCGTCCGCCGCAGGAGTTTTCGTTGCGCGGAACAGGTCGGGGAGTGGTTTGGGATGCTTTGACACGGGCGTCACGGTGAACATAGAGATCTTCGGGGTGGAATATCCATACTCGGAACGCTCCGCCATAGCCCGCATGTGGGAAACGATGCCCCCAATGCACCAAGCAATCGGTTAGTTTCTCTTGGGTATGTTCGGGGTCGGTGAGCAGCCACTCGGCAACCGCCATGCTCATCACGCTGTCGTCGGTGAAGTGGTTGTGTTTTCCTAATAACGGGAAGTTGGTGGTATGGATGTTGTGAGACTCGTAGATGCTGCCTACGGTATCACCAATAATTGCTCCTAACATAGTGAATAGTGTTTTTTTATAGGTCAATGGGTATATGGGTGGATACGCCTATGCCCGGTGTGTGTGTTTGCGTTGTTGGATTGATTTGTTTCCATTGGTTGTTGAAGAATGGGTTGTTGTTTGCGGTCTGTCTTTCCGAAAGATGATGCAAAGATACAACCGAAACGGGCTTTTTGCAACGATTCAAATCGATAAAATGCAACCGGGTATCGATTCAAATCGATATTTTGTTCGTAATTCATTGAAAGACATCCAATTCTGTTTTTGGATAAATTCAATAAAATGATTGCTAAGTTCATTCAAAAGACTGCCTGCGCTGACCGTTTTACAATAGGTCCATGTTTACAAACACCAAGCCCATCGGCAGAAGCAAATACGCACCAAACGAATTCCACCAACAGGTATTCTTGTTCTGTTTATTTACCAAAAACGGTTGCTGGCAGGGTCGTAGGTATAGCCGGCGGCGGAGAGTCGCTCTGTCAGGGCGGCTTTGTCGATGTTGAGGTCGTTGCAGAGTGCATCGAGTGAGGCGTACTCATCCCGCAATTTCATGTTTACCACACTTAGCAGCATGGCGGGGTTTTGGGGCAATTCCATAGGGCTACCAGACCAATGCCAAATGAAAGTCCATGCTTTCGGGTTTTTGCGTTGTATCGTATTTCAAGTCGGAGTTCGTGAGTACAATCTCCACTTGCCCCGTGAGGTACGAGAAATCTATAAACTGCTGGTAGGTATCCGTTCCGTCCACTTTGGTTTGGATATACGGCAGTGCTATCTGGTAGGCTTCCGCAGTGCCTAGGTTGTATTCCCTGTAGCAGAGTACAGTTCCATAGTCATAAATGGTTTGTGTCAGTTCGGGTACATCGAAGGTGTAGTAGAAATAGTTCCCGTCGCTCGACCATTGCCAATCGCTTGACGCAATGTGCAGGTTCAGGTTCTCTTTGTTGTACTGATAGATATATTCGGTGGGGTAGTATTTGTCCCCCTCACACGAGGACAAAGTGAGCAGGCAAACGACGGCTGCCATGAGATAATGAATTTTTTTCATAACGGTTTTTGTGTTTTTATCGTGTTTTGTTCTGCAAAGATAGGTCTTTCTTTGTATGTATGCAAATCTTTTTGTAATTTTGTGCGCAAAAATAACGCACTCTATGCAGAAACATTCCCTTTTGTTCCTTTTTTCGGTGTGTGCAGTGCTGTCTGTACATGCCCGGCAGAATCAGTCGTATCTCCTCTATATTGCCGAGTGGCAGGAGGTAGCGCTCGCCAATCAGCGTGACTATGGTGTGCCGGCGTCTATTATCCTAGCGCAAGGTCTTCTTGAGTCTGGGGCAGGCACGAGTGAGTTGGCGCGTGAGGCGAACAACCATTTTGGTATCAAGTGTACGAGCGATTGGATGGGCGGCTCTTATTATCATGATGATGATTCCAAGGGCGAGTGCTTCCGTGTATATCAGGATGCAGGCGAATCCTACAAAGACCATTCGCTTTTCTTGCAGCGTCCCCGCTATCAGACTTGTTTCGAGATCGCTGTCGAGGACTATGCCGGTTGGGCGTATCGCCTTAAGCAGTGCGGTTATGCCACCGACCCGTTATACCCCGATAAACTCATCAGGATAATAGAGGAATACCGCCTTGATACTCTCGCTACGCCCGAAGCCTTGGCGACTGCATCGGCTGCCAACCGTGCCGCTACGGCGCAACAAACCGGGCAGCCAGCAAAGAAAGCCGTTGTGGTCACGCAGTCCGACGCTATCGCCACTGTCTCCAGAGACCCGGAGCCAGAGTATGAAGAGCCGTTGACGGCGTATCAAGAGCGGCAGCAGTTTTTTATTCAACACCCCAAGAAACGCTGCAATGGTGTGCAGTATGTTGAGGCTCGTGAGGGGGATACCTACGCCAATATCGCTTTTCGGTTGAATAAGCGAGAGCGCACCTTGCGTAATTGGAACGATGCTTTGGGGCGAGATTTGCAGGTGGGCGACCGTGTCTATCTTTCTCGCAAACGCTGCTATGGAGAAAAAGAGAAATCCCCTCTGTGGGTGCATCCCGGTGAGTCGCTTTGGGACATCTGCCAGCGTGAGGGGGTGCGTATGGCAAAGGTGCAGCAGCTCAATGGATTCGACAAGTCGGTGCGTGTGTTTCGGACTCGTCAGCAGATACTACTCAGAAAGGAGCGCAAATGAATCGAGGCAATTCGATGTCAATAGGCGATGTGTTGTCGCAGTACTTGCGTGGCACAGAGTTGGAAAAGTCGCTGCTTGAGACACGCGTGGTGGAGCAGTGGCCGCAGGTGATGGGCGATACCATAGCCCGTCTTACTTCGAAAATAGAAGTCAAGGAGGGTATTCTCTATGTCCATATTCGTAGTGCAGCGCTTAAGTCACAACTTTTTGAGTGCCGATTTGATTTGGTACGCAAACTCAATGAAGCCGTTGGCGGCACAGTCCTTCGTGATGTTCGCATCTTAGGTTAAACATCATTCTTAATTCATAATTCGTAAATCCCATTGTTTTTTCCCGATACCATAGAATCGAAGATCGATTTCCTCACCATTCGTGCCGAACTCAGTCGCTATTGTTCCTCCCCATTGGGGCGTGAGCAGGTGGAGGCAATGGCTTTCTCTTCTGATTTTGAGCAGGTGAATCGTCTGTTGTACGAGGCGGAAGAGATGAAGCAAGTGCAAGAGGACGCGTCGCTCAATTTTCCGCATGGTGAGATACACGATGTGCGGGAGGCATTGTCCCGTATTCGCATCGATGGACTATTTCTCGATGAGGCAGAACTTTTTGCGTTGCGCAAGACGCTCGATTATGCGCACTTGCTTGAGCAGTTTTTTGCTTCGCTCGACCCACAGCGTTTCCCACATCTCCGGACTTTTGCACCTGTTACCGATGCTGAGCCGTATCGGGTAGGTGAGGTGGTGCGGTTGATAGACCGTGTGCTCGACAAGTATGGGCGTCTCTCCGATTCGGCATCGCCCGAGTTGGCACGAATCCGCCACGAATTGACCATTGTGCAGGGTAGTGTGGGGCGTGCGCTGAATCAGATTCTTCGTCAGGCACAGGCAGCAGGTATTCTCGACAAGGATGCGGCACCCACGCTTCGTGAGGGGCGGCTTGTCATCCCTGTTCCGCCGGCCTATAAGCGCAAGATAGGCGGTATCGTGCATGATGAGTCCGCCACAGGAAAAACCGTCTATATTGAGCCCCAGCAAGTCGTTGAGGCGAACAACCATATCCGTGAGTTAGAGGGGGCAGAGCGCCGTGAGCGTATCCGTATCTTGCAGGAGTTGACCGCCACGCTACGCCCCTATATGCCGGCCATTCGTGAGAGCGAGGCTATGTTGGCGAAGGTGGACTTTTTGCTCGCGAAGGTGCAACTTGCGCAATCGCTACGCGCCATTCGTCCCGAACTTACCCAAGAACCGGTTATTGATTGGCAGTCGGCTCGCCATCCCGTGCTGTATCTTAAATTCAACCGACAGGGGAAGACGGTTGTTCCCCTGTCTATTCGTCTTCAGGCGTCGGAGAATCGTATGCTCATCATCAGCGGTCCCAATGCAGGTGGTAAATCGGTCTGTCTGAAGACGGTGGCGCTGTTGCAATATATGGTGCAGTGTGGTTTGCTAGTGCCGCTTGCTGAGACCAGCCGTATGGGTATGTTTGCCAATTTGATGATAGATATAGGTGACGAGCAGTCTATTGAGGACGATCTCTCTACCTATTCGAGTCACCTGCGCAATATGAAAGCGTTTGTCCGTTCTGCAGACAGCCGCACGCTGTTGCTTATCGATGAGTTTGGTACAGGTACCGAGCCACTCATCGGAGGGGCAATTGCCGAAGCAGTCCTTTACCAACTCGTGGCGCAGCAGGCGTTTGGTGTTATCACCACCCACTATACCAACCTCAAGCATTTTGCGGAGCAGACGCCTGGCGTAGTCAATGGTGCCATGCTCTACGACCGTGGGCAAATGCGTCCGTTGTTCCAACTCTCTATCGGGCAGGCAGGTAGTAGTTTTGCCGTCGAGATAGCCAAGCAGATAGGTCTTCCGGAACCCATTATTGCGCACGCCACGGAGTTGGTGGGCGAGGAACATATCGACTACGACAAGCAGTTGCAAGACATTGCTCGTGATAAGCGTTATTGGGAAAATAAGCGACAGAACATCCGTCAGCGGGAGAAACACCTTGAGGAGCGTATTGCATACTATGAGCAGGAAATAGCAGGCTTGAAGGCAAAGAAGCGTGAGGTGATGGACGAGGCGAAACAGCAAGCGGCGGATTTGTTGCGTGAGAGCAATGCTACCATTGAACGCACCATTCGTGAGATCAAGGAGGCGAAGGCGGAGAAGGAGCGTACGCAGAAAGCACGCCAGCGTGTGGAGACCATGAAACAGAAGGTTTTGCCGAAGCAGTCCCTTACCAAGACCGTTGTACCCCCAACGGTTCAGCAGACCAACGGCAAGACAGTGATGCGTGATTTCAGTGATTTGAAAGCGCTGAGCAAGCGAGCACAAGCAGAGGAGAAAGCCGCCAAAGCCATGCCCGTGAAAACAGGCAGTGGGGCAGGGTATACCTCGATGGTGCGTCAGCGGGTGTTGTCTTTTGAGCGCACACTTGATCTGCGTGGGATGCGTGCCGATGAGGCGTTGGAGCGTTTTATAGCCTATCTCGATGATGCCATTATGGTCAATGCGGGCGAGGTAACTATCTTGCATGGCACGGGTACGGGGGCTCTCAAACAGGTAGTGCGTGATTATATCGACTCCTACAATAGGCAGCGCCGCAAGCGAGGCGATGACCTTCTCCGTTACCACGATGGCGACCCCGACCGTGGTGGAGCAGGATTGACAATCATCACGATAGATTGACCCTCTATGAGTCAGAATAAATAGACCGACCGCCCATACAACTTCTCTTACTCGTAAAAAAGATACGCATGCATAAATTATTCGCTACATTTTTCGCTTGTTTGCTTGCTACAACCTTGTGCGCAGCACCGAAGGAGTATACTGCTCGAGATGGTCATTCCTTGCGAGGTTTCGGCACGCAAGGTTATCAACTCTCTGTTATGGGCGAGTATGCTTACAATCGCACTTGGGAGCATTATGGCAATCTTGATATTCAGTCGCTTATGCCCATTAACCCGCATTTCGATTTGCAGGTCAATCTTCAAATCTCCACGGCCAATGTCTATACAGGTGCAGCTATTTTGCGCCCTCGTTTTGCATTACCCGTTGGCGAACTCTTTGCCGAGACAGAGGTGCTCTACAAGGCCGTCGCTCGCAGTCGTCAGCACGACCTCTGCACGGCGCTCTCTATTGGATACCGAATGGATTATGTGTCGGTGCAGGTGGGTATGTTCAGCCGTGTGATGGCCTCTTGGGACAGGGAGTGGCGCACCACGGAGGTTTTTAATTGCGAGCCATTTAACCTGCTCTATCGCTTCGAGGTATTCTGCCGTCCGCAGACTTGTCGTTGGAACTTGTCTGCTTGTATGTCGAATATCGATGACTATCAGATGGAGCGTATGTGGCAGCCGATTTTCCTGGTTGGCGGACGGTATGATGTGGATTCCCATTGGCGTGTTTTGTTGTCGGCAGAATGTAAGCCTACGGGTATGTTCCATCTTAATGCTACATTCTATGCAGCCTACCTCCGCACAGGTTTTACCTATACTTTCTAAATGGTACACCGGTCTAATTCTTACCCACAATGAAACGAACTCTATACATTCTCGCAATCATAACCTTTGCCTCGTGCAGTTTCCCTAATTACGACTTGCCGGGTATGTTCAACGGCACCAGTCCGGAGGTGGCGACCCGCTTCTCGGAGTCTATGGCGTACAATGAGCAGTACGGCGAGATCCGCCTATCCGTGCCTGCGGACTACCGTATCTATGTTTGCACCGACTCACATATCGATACCACGCACCATAATCTTGAGCGCTTTGTGTTGGACTACAAGACGGATACACTTTGTCCTTTTGCCATCCACTTAGGCGACCTCATTAACGGCACAGGTTACTATGACAATGCGCTCCATACATTGCAGACTGAACCTGCTGTGGCGCATCACGATACGCTGTTTATCACACCGGGCAACCACGATATCTATTTCAATCAGTGGTCGGATTTTCGTTCCCGTTTCCATACTTCTGCCTATTGGTTCGATACGTATGATAGCACCACAGGCGAGCGTCTTGACCTTTTTGTCTGCCTCGACTCGGCTGAGGGAACGCTCGGTACGGCGCAAATCAAATGGTTGCGTAATCTGTTAAAAGAGAAAAGCCAACAGCACTACCGCCACATCATTCTTTTTTCCCATACTCACCTCTATAAGCAGGATGGCTCGCAGGAGCATACTTCCAACTATGCCATGGAAGAAACCTACGAGATTACGGGGCTGATGGGCAAGTACGGTGTCGATATGTTCTGGTGTGGGCACGACCACAATCGGCAGGTGACCAATTATGCAGGGGCTACCTGTATTATCGTCAATACCTGTCAAGACCCCGACCCGCACCCTTACTATATGGTGGTCGATATGGGTAGCCAAATCAACTATCAATTTGTTTCTCTCAAGTAGTATTCCCGCTAAAGAGAGACGCACAGCACAAATACGCATTAGCGAAAATACGCATTAGCGAACATACGCGATAGCGAAAATACGCGATAGCGAAAATACGCATTAGCGAAACCACGCATTAGCGAACATACGCGATAGCGAAACCACGCATTAGCGAACATACGCATTAGCGAACATACGCGATAGCGAAAATACGCATTAGCGAACATACGCGATAGCGAAAAAAAAACAGAAAAAGATGGACATTTCTTTTTGGTATTATGTCATGTTGTTGCTTTCGCTCTCACTTAGCAACGAGCGAGGGACACACCAACCGCGTCCGCTGACCCACATGGGCAGTGTGCAAGTCTATTATTTCTACGACAGCCGTATGCCGAGCGATGTGGGAAATCAGACGATGTTTCTCACGGAGAATCTGCTCGCCAAGCAGTATCAAGCGCAGATGGACAATGGTGATGTTATCCTCTATAAGGTGGACTTGGCGTCTGCAGCGGGGCAGAAAATCGCTGCGAAGTGTAATATCGTTTTGACGGGACTGGTCGTCGCGCGCCGCAACCGTGTCTATGACCTCACGCAGAATGTGTACCAGTATGCGCGTTCCGACCCGCAGAAGTTCCAGCAGAACCTTGCTTACCATATCGACAAGTTACTTCCCCGCAAGAAGAAGTAGAGTGCAGTTTAGAGTTTTATTTTTTATAGTTGAGCGTATTGAGAGTAGTTGGAATACTGTATGCATTTCGGAAGTAAGAATCAGAATAGAAAGGGTATCCTTTCCCTTGGGGTGTGCCTGCTCCTAAGTATGAGTATGTCTGCGCGAACAGATACGCTGCGTATAGCGGCACACGACGAACAGCCGCTGTATATGACAGTCTATACGCCGCCCAACTACTCGCCCGATTCAGTCTATCCCGTGTTATACCTGCTGCATGGTATCCACGGCAACCAGTATGCATGGGAGAAGAAAGCGCATATCAGTGCGCTTGCGGACAGCCTTATCCGCGACAGCCTTATCTGTCCCGTGATTATCGTTATGCCGTTGTGTATCGTCCACGATACTGCCTATGCCGTTAAGGTGCCGTGTTATATGCGTTGTATGCACGATTTTCTGCACCATATCCGCCACGGAGAGTTTGAACCCTATTTCCCCGAGATAGAGCAGTTTATCGACAGCCACTATCTGCCGGCAGATACACTTGATGCGGTACTCTCTGCTGCATTAGACAGTACACTACAGTGCCTCCCGCTGTCGCAGCAGGAGGTGTTTCGCTATTTGTCCGAAACCATACGCGAAGCCAAGCGTTTGTCAGCGCAGTCCGCACCCAATACCCTGCGCGACTTGCGTCCCAAGAGCCGTAATTGCCTTGTCGGTATTTCATCTGGCGGTAGGCAGGCGGTGCAGATTAGTGCCTCTACCGATGAGCAGTTTGCCGTGGTGGGGCTTTTTTCGCCTGTGCTGATTGCCGGTCAATTCCCCAAAGAGAGTAGGGGGTGTATCTATTGGATTCGGTGTGGCAAGGGGGATATTTTCCGCCGCCGTGCCCGTATGGCAAACGACTATTTGGAGCGTCAGCAGATGCCGCACGACTATAGCCGCACCAATGGACGCCATAATTGGAGTGTTTGGCGTCGTTATATAGCCGATTTCCTTATCTACGCCTATGGTATCCCGGACGGCAAAGCCCTCTCTATCCCCGAATAAGGCAACGGGGGACCATACAACTTGATTTTTCGATGGGACAATGGGTGTAGAGGTCAGATTGCAGACAGAGAAAAGGCTGCCCTTGTGAGGCAGCCTTGAGTATATAGTAAAATTAGGAATTTCGAATTATGCGTGCTTTGGGGTATGGTTATCCGTGGTGCCAGACCGCTGTTTTCCCGTGTTAGCCCAAGCGTGAGATACGCTTTATTTCTTCTTCGTTCAGCATTTTGATTTTCCGACCATCGACGCTGATCAGTCCTTCTTGTGCGAATTGGCTTAGTGTGCGAATTGCATTGCTTGTAGTCATGTTGCTCATATTCGCGAGATCCTCGCGGCTCATATACATCGCCAGTGTACAGCCGTCTTCGTCCAACCCGTAGTTCTTCTTGAGCATGAGCAGCGACTCGGCAAGGCGTCCGCGGATATGCTTTTGTGTGAGGTTAAGGGTTTGCAGTTCCGAGAGGGCGAGGTCTTTCGCCATGGCGAGCATTACTTGGTAGCAGAACTCGCTGTTCTGACGCAGCAGCTGCAAGAATATCTCTGCGGGAATGCGATAGGCGGCACTTGCTTCAAAGGCGCTGGCGCAAGAGGTGTAGCAGTCTCCCGCAATGCAGGCACGATAGCCGAAACAATCGTAGGGCTTCAGCAAGCGGATAATCTGTGCGCGTTGCCCGATCCCCTCTTTATAGATACGAACCTTACCATCCACCAACATCCAAACATCTACAGCCTTATCTCCCTCATTGTGAATCAGTTCGTTCTTTTTGTAGTGGATAACCTCCACGCGATCGCTAAGCCAAAATTTCTCCTCGTCTGTGAGCACATCCCATAGAGGGTTGAGTTCCCACATCTTGGCAAACGATTCTTCTTTCTTTTTCATACCAATAAGGAGCGTTTGACACACCCCACAGATTAAATAAATAGACTAAAAACGATCAGAAAAAATGTCGGTCTTTTTGACTTTCGGACAAAGGTACGGCTTTTATGTGAGATATGCAAACACTTTCTGCGTTTTGTAGCGATTTTTATGTTTTTCAGCATACTTTCTTGTTGATTTAGAGAAAAAGTAGTACCTTTGCGTGTTTTATGAACCGGAAAACCACACCCGTGACAGGGGGTGGAAATCACCTCGGAATACGAACCCTCAAATATACTATTCATTGTGAAAGTAAATTACCTCAAACAACGACACATTGGTCTGAGCGAAGCCGACCTACAAGCCATGCTCCAAACCATTGGAGCAGAGTCGATGGAACAACTCATCGGGCAGGTAATGCCGAAAGACATCTTGTTGCCGGAGCCTATCGAGTTGCCCGAACCGCTGTCGGAGCAGGAAATGCTCAATTCTCTGCAGGCGCTCTCGGAGCAGAACAAGCACGCACGGAGTTATATCGGTCGGGGTTGGTACGGTACGATTACGCCTTCCGTTATCCGTCGCAATGTGTTGGAGAATCCTGTGTGGTACACTTCTTATACGCCCTATCAGGCAGAGGTGAGTCAGGGGCGCTTGGAGGCGTTGTTCAATTTTCAGACGCTTGTGTCAGATTTGACAGGGTTGCCTCTCGCCAACTGCTCGCTCTTGGACGAAGCCACGGCAGCGGCAGAGGCGGTTACGATGATGCACAACTTGCGTTCGCGCGAGCAAGCGAAGGCTGGTGTGCGCAAGGTGTTTGTAGACGAGAAGATATTCCCCAATACGCTGAGTGTTATGCAGACGCGTGCCACAGGGCAGGATATTGAGTTGGTGGTAGGCCGCTATGCCGACTTTGAGCCGACGGCAGAGTATTTCGGGGCAATAGCCCAACTTCCGAATGCCGATGGAGCGATAGAGGATTATGCTGGGTGGATAGAGGATTGCCACAAGGCAGGGCTACGGGTGACGATTGTTGCCGACTTGCTCTCGTTGGCGTTGCTGCGTCCGTTGGATGCAGATATAGTGTGCGGTACGGCACAGCGATTGGGGTTGCCGATGGGCTTTGGTGGACCTACGGCGGGTTATATGGCAACGCGCGATGAGTATAAACGCGAACTGCCCGGGCGTATTATCGGCTTGAGCAAAGATACGAATGACCGCCCTGCTTACCGTTTGGCATTGCAGACGCGTGAGCAGCATATCAAGCGTGAGAAAGCCACCTCGAATATCTGTACGGCTGAGGCACTCTGTGCCATGATGGTGGGTTTCTATGGTGTCTATCATGGGGCAGAAGGGCTGCGTGAGATAGCAGAGGGCATTCACTCGAAGGCTGTCTATCTCAACGAGATGTTGCAGGCGTACGGCTATGTACAGGATAACGCCACTTTCTTTGATACACTGAAGATTACAGGCGCAGAGCAGCCGGATTGGCAGAAGGCGGTGCGCACGGTGGCAGAAGAAGCAGGCATCAACCTCTACTACGATGAGGCGGGCTGGATAGGTATCTCCTTGGACGAGACCGTCACGGTGGACGACATGAACGACTTGATTCAACTCTTTGCCGAGGCAAGTGGCAACTTGCCGCAGTTTGAGGACAACGAAGAGGCTTTTCAGGGATTGTGGGCGATAGAGGAAGAGCAGGTGCGTCCGGTGGATTATCTTCAAGCCGATGTATTCCATCGTTACCACACCGAAACGGAAATGATGCGCTATATCAAGCGCCTCGACCGCAAGGACATCAGCCTCACACACTCGATGATTCCTCTTGGCTCGTGTACGATGAAACTGAATCCTGCGACGGCAATGACGCCTATCACCTGGGAGCGTTTCTGCAATGTGCACCCTTTGGCGCCGCAAGAGCAAGTGCAAGGATTCCGAACGATGCTCGAAGAACTCGAGGAGCAACTCTGTGCCATTACGGGCTTCACGGCATGCAACTTGCAGCCGACATCGGGTGCTGCGGGCGAATATACGGGTTTAATTACCATTCGTGACTATCTGCAAAAGACGGGGCAGACGCAACGCAAAGTGCTGCTTATCCCCGCATCGGCGCACGGCACCAACCCCGCTTCGTGTGTGCAAGCAGGCTTTACCCCGGTGGTGATCAAATGCGACGAAAAGGGCAATACCGACCTGCAAGATTGGCGTGTCAAGGCGGAGGAATACCACGACACGCTGGCAGGTTGTATGATTACGTACCCTTCCACGCACGGTATTTTCGAGACTGCCATCCGTGAGATGTGCCAAATCGTACACGACAACGGCGGACAAGTTTATATGGATGGTGCCAATATGAATGCGCAGATAGGTTATACCAATCCTGCCTTTATCGGGGCGGATGTCTGCCACCTCAATCTGCATAAATCGTTTGCCAGCCCCCACGGAGGTGGAGGCCCCGGCGTAGGTGCTATCTGTTGTGCCGAGCATTTGGTAGCGTCTATGCCGAGCGAGGACCACAACCGTGTATCCTCTGCTCTCTATGGCAATGCCAATATGGCGCTTATCAGTTATGCCTATATCTCTATGATGGGCAGCGAAGGACTGCGTGAAGCAACGGCAGCCGCTATTCTTAGTGCTAACTATATGGCAGCCAAACTGCTTGATGCGTATGGCGTAGTCTATACCGGTGCGCAAGGGCGTGTCGGACACGAGTTGATACTCGATTGTCGTCAGTTCCACGCTATAGGTATTACCGAGACGGACATAGCCAAGCGCTTAATGGACTTTGGTTACCATGCGCCGACGCTGTCGTTCCCCGTGCATGGTACGCTGATGATAGAGCCTACTGAGTCGGAGTCGCTGCAAGAGTTAGATCGTTTCATTGATGCGCTGTTGACTATCCGTGCCGAAATTGCAGAAATAGAGCAGGGTAGCGCAGACCCGAAAGACAATGTGCTTGTTCACGCACCGCACCCCGAATACGAGGCAGTGGCAGACGAGTGGCATCACCCCTATTCGCGACAGAAAGCGATATACCCCACGGTATGGGTAGCAGAGAACAAGTTCTGGATACCCGTCAGCCGTGTGGACAATGGCTATGGCGACCGTAACCTTGTCGCACGCTACAACGACTAATTGTGATTAGGAATAGCAAGGTAGATGTAAGAAGGATGTAAGAAGGATGTAAGAAGGATGTAAGAAGGATGTAAGAAGGAT
>CAVFHY010000036.1:6842-21945 GCA_963622445.1 Bacteroidaceae bacterium | reverse complement strand
TCGCCAACTCTTTGTAGAGAATACGAACACAAATCAGCAGACAGAATTATTTTGAACCATGAGTATGAGAAGAATAAAATTAGACAGCCTTGCTGCACGCCATGGCAGGAGGGCAGCAAGTCCCACCGACCCAATCCCGCAGAAATACTATATTCAGCCGTACGACAACCGAGCGAGACGCCACAAGAAGTACCTTTGGTATAGGGCATGGTGCAAGGTTCGTGGAATAGAATGCAACTTCAGTATACTCGAAAAGAAAACTTGTTAGAAAAATCAACACAGCACGCACAAAGTAATAGTATTTATTTGCAGATAACAAAATAAAGCAGTATCTTTGCGGCATAAATTTTACAAACTATGATAGTCGAAACAAAACGGAAAAACGACCCGCATCGAGGTGGGCATACGATATTCGTTAAGAACGGCAGTGGACAGAATGCCACCCTGCAAGCTCAAGTTGAGGTGTACGACGAAAAGTCTGGTTATGGAATAAATAACGGTCGAATTTCTAAACTCTTTGTGGTTGAGAATGGTAGTGGCTGGGGGACTTATCTCTATTGCTACGACCGACAGCTTATCAAAAAGAGCACAGACGATAAGGTCATGGCATTTGTAAACGAAATAATCCGCAAATACAACTAATAAACCTATGACCATTCTAAACACCACACTCCTTCCACTTGCTGCCCTCACAAAGAACGATGGGCAGATAGATGGACTGCCAGCCAACCCCCGCTTCATCAAGGATGACAAGTTCGCGAAACTCAAGACCAGCATTCAGGAGAACCCCGAAATGCTCGCCTTGCGTGAACTGCTTGTCTACCCTATCCCCAACACCAAAGACCGCTACATCATCCTCGGTGGCAACATGCGCTACTCGGCAATGGTCGAACTCGGCTATACCGAAGCACCATGCAAGGTCATCCCCGCCGACGCCACCATCGAGCAACTGCGTGCCTACACGCTGAAAGACAACAGCGGATACGGTGAATGGGACTGGGACTTGCTCTCTGGTCAATGGGAGATGGAAGAGTTGGACGCAGCGGGTATCGACCTGCCGTTTCTCGATGAAGACCACACCAAGCCGACCAATACCGAGGCGGAAGATGTCGAAGAGGACGATTTCGACGAGGAAAACGACGAGATTCCCGCACGCTGTAAGGCTGGCGACATTTGGCAACTGGGCGAGAATAAACTGCTATGCGGCGACAGTACCAAGATAGACCATATCGCACAGCTTATGGGCAATGAGCAAGCCGACCTTTGGATTACAGACCCGCCTTACAATGTCAACTATGAGGGTGGCACGGAAGATAAACTAAAAATTGCCAACGACAACATGAACAGTGGCGATTTCTTTCAGTTCCTCAGGTCCGCGTTCACAGCCGCCGAAAAAGTCCTCAAAAAAGGATGTTCGTTCTATATTTGGTACGCTTCGCGTGAACATATCAACTTTGAATCCGCACTTCGCACCGTCGGCTTGACGGTACGCGAACAATTGATTTGGAACAAGTCCAGCCTTGTACTTGGCAGGTTCGATTACCATTTCAAACACGAACCTTGCCTATACGGTTGGAAAGACGGCGCAGCGCACAACTGGTATAACGACCGCTCGCAGACCACCGTTATGGATTTCGACAAGCCGACCAAGAACGACCTACACCCAACAATGAAACCAGTACCGCTTTTCGCTTACCAAATAGCCAACAGCAGCAAGCGTGGCGACATTGTGCTCGACACCTTCGGCGGAAGCGGCACAACCATTATTGCCTGCGAGAATCTCGGGCGCAAAGGTCGTTGTGTCGAACTCGACCCGCACTACTGCGATGTCATCCTCGCCCGATGGGAGAAACTCACAGGCAAACAAGCAATAAAAGTAAACTAAATACACAGAATTATGGGACTAACAACACAAGACAAAGCTATCAATGAAATTGCAAGGGAAATTGAGAGCCTTGCAACTCAAATCCGCAAAGCAGTCAATGGTAAAGGGAACCAGATTAAAGGGAACACAAAGAGAAACTCGCAATAGCGCGGTTCACTGAAATCAACACTCTCGCGGCAAAAATTCAAACACTCACTGACCAACTTACAAGATAGAACTACGATATGATAGAAAAAGTAAACCCACACCACCCCGACAAGATAGCAGACCGCATTGCGGGTGCTATCGTTGACCTCGCCTACACCAAGAACGACAACCCCAAGGTTGCCGCAGAGGTGCTTCTCGGACACGGCACTTGTACCGTCATCCTCGAAACAAGCGAGGACATCACCGAACCCGAAGTAGCCGCTATTGTCCACCGTATCGCAGGCGAGCAGACGCTTCACTATGTATACGCCAAACAGGACGAACACCTCGCCAAGAACCAAGCAGACGGCATTCGTTGTGGCGACAATGGTATCTTCAAGGGCTCACCGCTCTCTGCAGAACAACGAGTGCTTTCCACCATCGCCCGCAAGATTTACGAGGGATACCCAACCGACGGAAAGTATATCCTCGACGACAACGACCTCATCGTTTGCCAATCCAACGCTGAAAGAGGCGAACTCCGCCGACTATGTCTGCGACTGTTCGACTGCGATGAACTCATCGTCAACCCGCTCGGTGATTGGACAGGAGGCACGAATGTGGACGCAGGCGCAACCAACCGCAAACTCGGTTCGGATATGGCAGACGGTGTCACTGGAGGTGGGCTGCACGGCAAAGACCTCTCCAAAGCGGATGTCAGCGTCAATATATGGTGCTTCCTTAAGGCGCAACTACTAAATCGTCCATACTACGCCTGCTGCGCTATTGGCGACACCGAGATAAACGGTGTGCCTTACGAGCAGATAGTAAAGGAGGCACGACAGTATATCAACATCATGGGCGGGTTCGAGAAATTCGCCGAATGGGGACTATTCTAAACGATGGCACAAGAACTTTGGCAAATAGCAAAGCCGTTCGGGCGACCTGCGAAATTCAAGTCCCCTGAAGCCTTATGGCAAGCCTTTCTCGACTATGCGCAATGGACAGCCAACAACCCCATGGTTGTGCAGGACACCAAAGCGCAGCGTCGTGCGGGGCAGCGGGACGAGAAATCACAGTACCAGCAGACCATCGCCCGACCTTACAGCCTTGTCGCCTTTCGCCTGCACGCCGGCATTAAGCGTGACTGGGACACCTTCAAGAAGTCCTACTCGGCAAGAAGTCAGGCGTTCTGTGGAGTCTTATACGCGATAGAGCAGACCATCCGCCAGCAGCAAGTCGACAACGCCATGGTGGGCAACTACAAGGAGAACCTCGTAGCCCGAATTAACAACATCTCCGACACTATCCACCAAGAGGTGTCGGGCGAACTCAACACAAAGCAGAAACAACTCTCCGTGCAGGAAGCGCGGGATTTTATAAACCAAATAGAAAAGGAGATATAATTATGGCAACCATCAAAACTAAAGCCGAGTACATCGCATGGTGTACTAAGGTTGAAGAGGAATTGAAAGCGGCACAGAAAGCATGCGACGAGACAAAGAAGGAACGGCAGAAATTCAAAGGTGCAATCAATGAGAGTGCTTTCCTCAAATCCGTGGAGGATGTACAGAGAGACACAACTGCACTGTTACCTATCATTAGCAAAATCAAAGCATTGAGTAATAATCTAAAATAAAAAAATTATGGCAACACAAACATCCCAAGATAAGGTATTGACCCAACAGGCAGCAAAGATAAATGCGCATTTGGCAGAACTATTTAATCTTGTAGAATATGTCGATTTCGACATGTCGAAACTCCAGATAGACAAAAATACACTGCGAGGATACTTTGATGGTTTTGAGAAAAAATACACACGGATTTACAGGAAGATGATGAAGTTCACTTACTAATACTTCCCAATGCCCACCCCTCAGGACATCATACGCAACAAGTGCATAGCGGACACCCTTTGGGCGACCCGCTACTTCTTCTATGCCGAGAATGCCCGCCGCTTCAATGTCGGTGAGCACCACCGCCGCATAGCCGCTGCGCTCGACCGTGTCTTCTCGGGGGAATGCACCCGCCTCATCATCAACTGCCCGCCGCGTTATTCCAAGACCGAAATGCTCAAGGCGTTCGTCAAGAAGGGTCTCGCTATCAACCCCGCCAGCAAGTACATCATGCTCTCGTACTCTGCCAACCTTGCCCTCGACAACTCTGAGCGCATCAAGGACGCAGTCGCTTCCGAGTGGTATCGGCAACTCTTCCCGTGGGTGCAGATTAAGCACGACAGCCACGCCAAACAGAAATGGTACACCACCTGTGGCGGGGGCGTGTATGCCACCTCGTCCGACGGGCAGGTCACGGGTTTTGGCGCAGGTCTTGTCAAGGAGGAGAACCCCGACGACCTCATGCCAAACGCCGCCGACACTTGGGGTGGTGCAATCATTATCGACGACCCACTCAAGCCGCTCGATGCCTCCTCACCGGTGCGCAGGCAGAAGGTGAATGACCAGTTCGAGAACACTATCCGTTCCCGTGTCAACGACCGTTCCACGCCGATTATTATCATTATGCAGCGGTTGCACAAGCAAGACCTCTGTGGCTATCTCCTCGACCTCGAACCCGACGAATGGGAGGTGCTGTCCTTGCCTGCTCTCTCAGTCGATAGCGAGGGACACGAGACAGCACTCTACCCGTTCAAACACACGGTAGAGGAACTGCACAAGATACAAGCCGCCAACCGCTTCACATTCGAGACGCAGTACCAGCAGAACCCACAATCAATCAACGAGAAACTATGGCTTTTTGCTTTCGACCGCCGCAAGCACACAGGGCATGTGGCATACGACCCCGCCGCACCCCTCGTTCTGTCGTTCGATTTCAACCGCAACCCGATGACCTGCACGCTCTTCCAGCATATCAACGGGCAGGCACGCGGCATCGACTGCATACGCCTCGAGAACGCCACCACGCGCATGGTCTGCGAAGAGATAGACCGCCGCTACGGGCAGTACCGCCCGCTCTACCTCGTCACGGGCGACTGTGCAGGACGCAATGCCACCACGCTCTCGCTGCTCAACAACTATGATGTGGTCAAGGCATACTTCGGGCTTTCCCGTTCGCAAATGCAGTACAGCGGCAGCAATCCGCGTCTCGCCGACAGCCGCTATTTCATCAACAGTCTGTTCGAGCAGTACGACATCGTCTTCGACAGCGAGCGTTGTCAGCCTGCTATCTTCGATTTCGAGAATGTCCTCTCCGACGACGAGAACCGCCCCGTCAAGTCTTCCCGTGATAATGTGGCACAACAAGCCGACTTCCTCGACAATGTCCGCTACTATTTCCATCGCTACTACAAAGAACTGCAACAGAACTACTAACCGCCTATGCTCACCCGTATCGTCATCCTATCCCTCATCATCACCGCCGTCCATGTAACAACATGGGATGGGATGATATTCCACCGCCCGGCACTCCTGCTCGGCGACTTCCTCGACCGCCTGCACCTCACCATACTGCGGAAACCTCTCTTTGAGTGCCTCATCTGCATGGGAGGCATTTACACCATCATTCTGTACCCGCTGCTCTTCGGGTGGTCGTGGGAGATTCTCCCCACTCTGCTCGATGTCGTGGGGCTCAACGCTTTAATCTCGGCATTCATCTGCCACATGCACGAATGACAGAACTGACCGACCTCGCCGATACGCTCGGCTTCACATACTCCCGAAAGGGCTGTCCATGCAACGGCACACCACTCATCTACACCAAGCAGCAGGACGGGACACAATACACGCTTACCTTATGGCAGAGGCGCAGCACATGGAGACTGACCGCCAAGGGCTGCGTACTCGCCACAGGTAACGCCGACAACATGACAACCAAAATAAACAATATAATCAACCAATAACAATGGGAATTATCAGAGAACTCGCAGAGGTGTGGCGTATCGAATGGGATAAACGCCGCAAGCAGAAAGAGAAATACCGCATAGAGTATGCGTTCACCTGCGGATGTACAAAGTACTACCAATTTGCCGACATCACGAATCTGCCCTACGAGCGTGGGCTTATGGCATTGCACGCCTACAACGAGGTGGAGATGCGCTGCTCGCGGCAGTTCTTGCTATCCTACACAGACGCCATAGACAAATTGCTCCACCAGCAGAAGATAGACATTTTCAAAATCAACCAACTCAACGAGTTACTCAAGCAACGGCTCACGCTCACCACGGATACCGATTTGCTTTACAAACTCGCCTCTATATGCTTTTTCGACAAGACAGAGAACCCCGCCGTATACGAGCCAGCATACGCAGAAAAGAAAATAGCCAAGTGGCGGAAAGATAGTGGGGTGCGCGATTTTTTTATGCAGAAGCCTTTGTTGGAATTAATGCCCTTCTTGCAGAATGTCGATACCGATTTAGACACCTATTCAGTGGTGTGCGAGGAACTAAACAAGATACACTCGGAGTGTCTCCGAATAGCATCCTTGGCAAGCGAATCGACGAATACGAGCAGTGGAAAGACCTCGTAGCCGAGGGCAATCTCGCCAACCTCGAGAACATGACCTTTCTCGAATTTATGGCAAAACTCGACAGGACAATCGACAAGGCAGAACGCGAAAGCAAAGAAGCGAAAGAGCAACTGAATAACCTAAAGAACCGACATGGCAGAAAATAACATCATCATAAAGATAACCTCGGAGACAGACCTCACTGCAGCCCAGCAACAGCTCAAGGCATTAACTGACCGCGCCCGTGAGCAAGAGCAGGCACTCAAGGACTTAACTGCCACAGAAAAAGAGGATGCCCAGTCCATCAAGGAACTGGGTATCATCGGTGATAAACTCAACAAGCGACTCAAGGAGAACTCCCGGTACTATGATGAGTTGCGAAACCAAAAGAAAGCCGACATTGCAGAGACCAAGAAGTCCATCGCAGAACTCAACAAGCAGGTCAAGGCGTACAAGACGCTCAGCGGGCAATCAGGGCGAATGGTGCAGCAACTGCGTGCGGTTCGGGAGGAACTGCAACGCATGGAAGAGGGCGGCGAGTTCGGCACAGAGGCGTTCATAGAACTCTCCATTGCTGCTGGTAAACTCGAAGACCAGATAGGCGATACGCAGCAGCGTATTCGCGTCCTCGCTTCCGACACCAAGGAGATAGATGCAGTCTTGGGGCTCGGAGATGGACTCGCAGGCGCATTCTATGTTGCAACCTCCGCCACAGAGTTATTCGGAGACGACCTTGAGGGGTTGCAGACAGCATTCTACAAGGTACAGGCGGCTATGTCTATGGTAAGCGGCGTGCAACAGGTGTTCAATGCGCTCAACAAGGATAGTGCTGCAATGGTTGTTCTAAACACCGCACTAATGAAGTTGCTCACCAAAGCGAAAACAAAGAATGCTGCCGCCACTGGAGTTGATAGTGCTGCTTCGGCTGCAGATACAGCGGCAAAAGGCTCGCAGGCTGCTGCCACGGTCACAGCCACAGTGGCGCAGGAGGGTCTCAATGCCGCCATGAAAGCCAACCCGCTGGGTGTAATACTAGGAATTATACTCGCCGCCGTTGCAGCGGTTGCTGCATTAGGAATAGGTATTGCCAAACTCGTCCATTACTTTTCGGACGCGGGGAAAGCAGAGCGGGAGTACGCAGACGCCTCCAGAGAATTGGAGAAAGTGCAGGCAGAGAATGCAGCAGGCGCAGCCAAGCGTGCCTTCGACCGCCAGCAGCAGATAAAAGCCACCAACGACGCAGAAGAGAAAGCCCTCGCTGATGCCGAAGCCCGCGGTGCTTCAGAGTTGGAATTGGCACAGATAAAATCGAACTACGCCAAGCGGAGTGCTGATGAAGCACAGAAATACTCCGTGGAGGAGATAAGGCGCAACAAAAACGAGGTGGCACAACTCGAGAAGATGGTCGCTGCAAAGCAGAAAGAAGTGAATGCTCACCGAGACGGCAGTAAAAAACAAAAAGAGGCGCAGGAGGCACTAAACGAAGTGACGCAGCAGTACTATGACGCTCTGCAAAAGGGGAAAGACCTCGAGCAAGAAGCCACAGACGCAAAGAAAGCAGCCGCCGATGCAGAAAAAGAACTCGCAAATACACGCGAGCAACTCCGTCAGCAAGCTCAGCAAGCCAACATAGACCTCATGAAAGATGGGGCTGCCAAGGAGATAAAGCAAATAGAACTCAGTTACAAGGAGCAGTTCAAAACCATACAAGGCAACTCGCAGGAGGAGATAACACTGCGCAAACTGCTCGAAGCAAAGAAAGCCAAGGAAATAGCCGCTGTGCGTGCGAAATACGCCCAACAGGCACAGCAGACTGCCATACAAGAGCAAAAGAACCTGCTGACCATCATGTCTCGAAGCAACGGCACAGAAGCGGACTATGCAGAGCAAATTGCCCTCACAAAGAGAATAGCCGAAGCCGAAGCACAGGCTCGTATTGACGCTCTCGACAAGGAGAGTATGAGCGAGCGTGACTATACTGCGCAGGTAGAGGCAATTCGCCTCGATTTGGCAAGTACCATTCGTAGCATTGACCAGCAAGAGATAGATAGAGCCGCCGAGAATGCCAAATGTCTCACGGAAATAGAGGTACAGGAGGCAGAGGCTCGCAAGAACGCCATCACCGGGGCTGAGGACATCGACACGCGCAAGGCAATCACGGCTGACTACTACGCCACCCTGCAGAAGCAGATAGAGCAGAATGCCGAGTTCGAGCGGCAGGCAGTAGAACAATCGACAGACACCGCAGAGGTCAAAGCAGCGAAGATAGAGAAGATAAATGCAGACATGAATGATGCAATCGAGGAGAATACAAAGCAGGCTGCACAGGCAAATATTGATATTAACAACGAGTACTTGACCAAACTTGAGCAAAGAGCGGAGCAGGCATCAGCAGCGATGAACAATGCACAAGGTCTCGGCAAGTTAGACAAACTCAAGGCAAATCTCGATGCGCAGACCGAGTTGTACAAAGCGCAACGGAATAGTATAGAAGCACAATATGCTGCAGGGCTCATCTCATATCAAGGGTACAAGCAACAGGAATACGAGATAACAAAGCAGATAGCCGATGCGGAAGCACAGTACACGCAGGAGAAAATGCAGACGATTACAGATGGGTTTCAAACGGCACTCGACTATATGCAACAGATAAGCGACCTCGCATTTGAAGCACTCGGCAATAATGTGCAGGCAGAACTCGACGCATTGGAAGAAGGATACACGACAGACGCCGAGGAAGCTAGAAAGAGCGCAGATAAGAAATATATGTCGGAAGCGGAATATGAGAAAAAGAAAGCCGCCCTCGAAATGAAGCAGGCGAAATACGCCAAGGCACAAGCATTGGTCAGCGCGGGGATTGCGGCAGCACAAGCCATTATTATGTCGTTGGCGCAAGCTCCTGTGGCATACGGTCCTTTCCCAAACCCTGCGGGTATCGCCTCTTTGGCATTGGCAACCGCCATGGGTGCAGCTCAAATAGCCGTCATCGCTGCAAAACCACTCGCGCAATACGCCAAGGGGCGCAAAGGAGGCGATGGCGAATACGCTCTCGTTGGTGAAAAGGGTGCAGAGATTATGTACATACCAAGGGGTGCAAGCATTATACCCAATAACAAGATAGACAATCCAGCCGCTTGGGGCGAGTATGGTGTCCCGCAACTGCCTATCCCTGCCACTGCAGACATATCACCAGATATACTCAGCCAAGCCGTCGCAGCAAGCCAATGGCAACCTATCGACTACGACCGCCTCGGTCAAGCCGTTGCCAAAGCAATGCCGAAGCAGCGTGCAGTAAACATCAATGTAGACAGAGCAGGTGTGCGTGTTCAGAACGGTAACGACACCCGCACATACCTTAACACTAAATACAACGCACAATGGTAATCAAGCACTATCTCAACGGGACGGAGATTGACGAGCCTATCGGGTTCGACAACCTAAAAATGACTATGAAGCGTGGCGACTACCACGGAATGAGTGCCGAGGTGAGCGAGCAGACGCTTGAGTTCTACGGCATTGCCGCTGACCTCATTCGGGAAGCCTACTATACCGACCTCGACACGGAATTGACTTACCGGGTAACCGCGGACGGTGAGGAGATGTACAGCGGTGTACTCGACCTCTCCACCTACGAGGAACAATACAGCGACTACTGCTCTGTATCGTGCAAAGTGGGGGAGGTGGGGATAAAGACCACGTTCAACAACCGAACCGATGTAGAGATAGACCTCAACGGCACAAAGACCATAGACGGCAAAAGTCTTGCACACTCGTATCCGTGGGAAAAGCGTATGATACCATACCGAACCATTGATTACAGAAACAGATTGTACCAAGGCACAACAACCACATACGATATGCTTAATGGTGAGACTTTGCGCCTTAAATCGGCTAACGATGAGGAGGTCGGAATGGTCGGTACGAATATCCTGAATATAGCATTTGATACTATCAGCAAAAACGAGTTCGGAACATGTGCGCCCGCGTTGTATATATCCGATGTCAGGGGCAACTATTCCGCAGCGGCAGGAGGTCCGAACCTTGCAGGGTATTTCTCCCCTACATACGAGGCGGATAGCGAAACATTGAAAGACGAGTATAGCGATATTGAGGTGGATATAAATGTGGACTTATGGGTACAATTCACGCAAAAGCCCTTTACCAATGCTATGATTAAATGTTGCGAAGACCCGTCTCTGTCTGTCAAAATCGCGTATGTTAAGAATGGAGGATATTACACAATATGGCAGACGGGAACGCTAGACAATAGCACATATAGCGGCAAATATCATTTAGGGCTAAAAGATACATTCACCTGCAAAGCAAGTGAATTAGGGTCTCTCTATATTGTGCTGATGATTGATAGCAATGCCTTTTGCCAAGGCATAACCAAAAACAATGTTGCGGCGGCTTTCAAGGTACAAATAGACAATACGAGTTATGTGAATATCACCTACAAGAGCCGTATGGAAGACCAAGTAACCGCCGACACGATGTTTGTACACGAAGCATTGAATAAGGTATCGGAAAGTATCAGCGAAAACGCTCTTACGGTCAAGTCCGACCTTTACAGCCGATATAACTCCGTGGTTAATCCGCATACAGCCACAACTGCCAATACAAGCGCATTCGGTTTCTATTTCGGGGATAGTGCACTCAAAGCGATAACCAACGGCTACAAGATACGCGGGCTATACACTACCACCGACAAAGAGCGCAATATGCCGATGTCGTTCAAGACACTCATCGAGGCACTCGACGCTATCGATTGTATAGGGTGGGGCTTTTCCGAGGAGAGCGGCACAACTTACATCCGTGTCGAGAGGTGGTCGTGGTTTTACAAGACGGACGACCCGATATTGGTCATCAACAGCCCTAATAGCGTCAAGACATCAATCGACACCTCGCTCATTATATCCGAGCTGGCTATAGGCTACAAGAAATACCTCACCAACGAAGACATCGCCTCGATAGACAACATTATGTCCGAGCGAACATTCACAACGAACACCAAGGCAATCAGTAACTCGGTGAGCAAACAGTGCGAATTTATTGCCGACAACTACGCCACGGAACTGACACGCCGTGCGGCGAAAGAAAAGGAAGCAGACGAAGAATTCAAATACGATGAGAATGTGTTTATCTTTTCGCTTGCGGCTATTCGCAAGAATACTATAATTACGGGCTACACAATAGACACCGACATAAGTACAACAGACAGCACCATTCTACGCCCCGAGGAGGTTTACAATGCCAAACTATCTCCAGCCCGCAACGCCTACCATTGGATAAACCGACTATTCTGTGTCGCAGGGATAAAGCCGTTCACTTGTACATCGGGAAAGGTCAATTACAAAGCACAGGTAGAGACTAAAAAGACGGCTAACGAGAGTATCGGAGTGGTTATGCGTACCACGGACGATGTGAACACAATCCCCACCTATACACAGATATTACCCGGCGGCTCGAAAATTGCCAACCTGCAACAGAACGCCGAGAACTACACTCTCCGCGAGCGGTATTACAAGACTTACCAGTTAGACAATACGGGGCAAGTAAATACAGGCATACCCTCGTCGGATGATGTAGTCATTCCGAGAGTATTCAAAGCAGAAACAATCTCATTCACCTACCCGCTCTCGGTGGCGGAATACAAAAAAGTAAAAGCCAACCCCTACGGACTGATAGAGGTGGACGGAGTATTGGGCTGGATAAAAGAATTTACCTACTCCTTTGCCGACGGCGAAGCGACATTCAAACTCATTCCAAAAGCAGACTGATATGTTAGAACAGCAATTTATCCAATGGAGCGAGACCATTGACCCGCTCAAAAAAGAAATACCCATACCCGTATGCGACAGCGTGCAGCTGCAATTCTTCGGCTATATGGAAGACCCCTGCGCCCACGACCCTGCGGAGTATAACGATTGGTATGAACGTATCGACCTTGTGCGAACTAATGGAGATGTCATTAAGACAGGCATTACAGGCGGATACAGAGCAGATTGGAAAGGGGATCGGGATTACGGATGGAAGAAACTTATCAAACTTGTATCCTATCTTGCCCCGATGGAGTGTTTCCGCCTGCGGCTGGTCGGGCTATGGATAGATTCGGACGAGGAGAACGCCGATGTATGTATATTGGCATACTCCAACCTGCTGCGGTATGTGTGCAACGAGGACGGCTACCTCTCATCGCTTGCTTACTATTGCAATGAGGTGCAATTTGGATTCCCGTTTTCTACCACGCCAAAAACGATGGTTCAGGTTGCACTCCCTATTCTCCTCTCAGCAGCGCAATACACGCAGACAGACAAGATATACGAGAACCGCAACGGCGAACAGATAGTGCTCTACGCCACGATCAACAAAGAGTACGAGGGCGAGACGGACTACATACCAGAGGAATGGCACGAGAAAATAGTAACCGCCCTGTCCTGCGACGAGGTCTATATCAATGGCGAGCGGGTCACCAAGTCGGACAGTTACGAGATAGACCAAGACAACTACACCTATTCCGACTGCGGCATACGCCTCACCCGCGCCACATTCAAAGTCAAGACAAATGTAATCAAACGCAACTCTAACTGCTAACACGATATGAACCTCACCAAGATTGAAGATGTAATGGCTGCTCTCACAGGCAACTACCCAAACAAAAAGATATGCATGGACTTAGCGCACCAACTTGCTGTCCATGCCAACGGTATTATGCCCGACGACAAGATTCTTTCCCGCCGCCCTTCTGAGCCGGAGGAGATAAAGGAATACCGGCGAAAGATTTATGTCCCCAAGACAAAGCAAGCGGTCTCCAAGGTCATCCATAGTCTCGAGAAAATACGCCGTGCGCAAGACTGGAACATTCAATATGATGAGGAGAGCGTGCCGTCCTCAGTTGCAGAATCGGAGACGCTCGAGCAGTACTGCGAGTTCCAATACCCCACATTCTCCTCTGTTACGAACTGGGCATTTGCGGAATTACTCAAACGCTCACTCATAGACGCCAACGGCATCGTGGCGGTCATAGTCGAGAAACTTCCGCAGAGCAAAAGCGAGTACTGCAAACCTGTCGCACGCTTTTTCGATAGCGACCAAATCGTTGAGTATGTCGAGGAGGAATATGTTGTTCTCAAGAGCCGCGACACCACGACCTACTACAGCGACACCAAGAACGGCGGGCGGCGCATAAACACCAACGGTGCAATCTACTATATTCTCACGCAGAACGAGTTTGTCAAGTACGAGCAGACGGGGGCTGGTAAGTTCGACCCCAAGCAAGTGTTCCGTCACAACAGCGGCAAGCTGCCTGCATGGAAAGTAGGCGGTCTTTTCAAAATCCGAACTAACAACGACACGGTCTATGAGAGCCGCCTCGCCGGTATGGTTCCCGACCTCGACGAAGCCGCACGCGAGTACTCCGACCTGCAAGCAGAAATCATCCAGCACATCCATTCAGAGAAATATGCCTATACCAACACCGAGTGTCCGCACTGCAAAGGTACAGGAATGGAAAAGGATGCTGACGGCAAGCCGACCACCTGCCCGCATTGCAATGGCTCTGGGCATGTTCTCAACACCTCGCCATACGGAATCCACCTCATCGACGCTGGGCGTGCAGGCGAACTCCAAGTGCCTGCACCACCTATCGGCTACATTCAGAAAGACACCGCCATCGCCACGCTCCAAGACCAGCGTGTGCGCAACCATATCAAGGACGCACTGGCTGCTGTCAACATGGAGTTCTTGGCAGAGACACCAATCGACCAATCTGGTGTAGCCAAGGCATACGATGCCAACGAACTCAACAACTTTGTCAATTCCATTGCCGAAGACCTCGTGCGCAATATCGACCTCGTCTACTATTTCATCTGCGAGTACCGCTATCACACCATTGTGCCGAATGCCGATGCCCGCCGTGCCATGCTGCCCGCTATCAATGTGCCAACCAAGTTTGACATCGCCAACACCACTATCCTCATGCAGGAACTGCAAGGCGCACGCCAAGCCGAAGCCAACCCCGAGACGCTGCGTGTGCTGGAGACCAACTACGCCAAGATGCAGTTCAACACCTCGCCAGATGTCGCCCAACGCCTCGAGACAGTATTCGACCTCGACCCACTCTTCGGCATCAAAGAGGAGAATAAAATGACCATGCTTCAGAACGGTGGAATCACAGAAACCGCCTATATTATCTCGTGCAATATCCACGCCTTTGTGCGCCGTGCCGTGTTCGAGGACAAGGAGTTCTACACCAAGGACTACAAGGAGAAACTCAAGGTACTCGAAAAGTACGCCGAGGAGGTGCGTGCCGAAGCCGAAACAAAAGCCACCGAGAAAGCGCAGCAACAAGCCGATTTCGGAGGGCTCGATAATCAGCCAGCAGACGACAAGAATGCACAGCAGAACGAGCCCAAAGACCCCACAGCAGAGGAGAATACGGAAGACGGGAGCACCGAAGACGAAGAAACCGACACAAAGCCCAATAACGAACCGCAGAAATGACTGAACTACAATCCGTCATAGACACGCTCGACAAAGCCGCCGACTCATTCGACCAAATTGCCAATAAGGAGCAGAAGAAGATATACGACGAGGTCATCACCCTCGCCAAAGACCTCGACCTCGATGCGC
>CAVFHY010000036.1:0-6832 GCA_963622445.1 Bacteroidaceae bacterium | reverse complement strand
GTGCGCCAGTCGATAGCCAACCTCAAGCGGCTCACCGAGATAAAAGCACGCCTCTCTGCCCTCTCAAAAGACAAGGAGTGGGTGGAGGGCATCAGCGGCTTTGCCAAGTATTTCGGCATTCTCCAGCAGCAACAGAACGCCTATTTCTCCGACCACTTTCCATCGCTCACGCTCACCAAGGCAGCCAAGCAGAAGCACGCCCTGATGAAGCAACTCGCTGTGCAGAACACTATGGAGGGGCTGATGGGCAGCGGGCTGAAAGCCAATGTGACAGACAAACTCAACGACATCCTCCTCCGTGCCGTTACCACCAACGCCCGCTTTGCCGACCTGCAGGAGGAACTGCGCACCCACCTGCTCGGCAAGGACGGCGGGCAGGGCGCATTCGCACGCTATGCCACCACCTACGCTACCACCGCCCTCTCGCAGTTCACAGGGCAGAACAACAAACTGCTCACCGATGACCTCGACTGCGAGTGGTTCATGTACACGGGCAGCAACAAGGAGACCACCCGTGAGTTCTGCCAGCAGCTCACGGCAAAACGGTTCATCCATAAGTCGGAAATCCCGACCATTCTCACCGGTCGAATCGACGAATACCAGTGTGCTATCTACCCCAAGACGGGGTTGCCATACGGTATGATAGAGGGCACTACCGCCGACAATTTCCAGTGCAACTGCGGGGGTTGGAACTGCCGACACCAACTTGTCCCCATTGCCGACGCCCTCGTCCCCGCCTCCCTCCGCGCCAAATTCGCCAAGAATAAGCCACAGAAACAAGAAACACCCTCTCCCCCAGATACCAAGCAACAAATAGACCTAACGCCATACCAAGAGCAATTATCCACCATAGAGCAGTACATCACCGACCACCCCAAGTCCGCGAAGATTAAGGGCTATCTTGAAAGTATAAATAATGCAGCCAACAATGGAGACGAGGCACAGTTGAAAGCATTATTGCTTGCCGTAAAAAAAGATATTGTCAAGTTCAACGCCGCCAAGAAAGCAGTTGAAAAGAAAAAGAACACCGCAAAACAGCAAACTGCATCCATCCCTACACCGTCCGTAAAAATAAGAAAAACCTACAATACATTGCAGGAGGTAAGAGATACTATAAGCGAAGTCAACAAGACAAGCGGATGGTTTAATTCCCAAATAGGAGTTGGAGACTTGAAGGTAACAACCCAGCGCGGAGTTAACGGCAGTACAAATCGTTTTACAGGTGAAATCTCCTTAACACCAATACGAGAAAAATTCATAAGAAGCGCAATGGGCAAAATTGGCAATGGAGAATATAATACGATTACAGAACAGGAAGCAGATGCTATGGCTACCTATTGGCATGAAATTACACACAATAGAAACCATACTAACTCTTACACTGGATTAACAGATGAAGAGCGCAAAAAAAACACACCATATATGGAATGTGCAAATGAATACATAGCCCGTGAGACCATGGAAGAGTTTTATAATGCACTTGGGTGTCCTATCCCAGATAAAGCAAAGCCATTCATGGAGACACGATGGTCTACCGCATACCAAGAAAATGTAGAAAAACTGCAAAACCTAATCAAGGTTTTGCAGTGTAATAAACAACAAATGAATTCTATCCTACAAGACAGACTATTCAAAGGGAGTTATAGTGAACTAAAACACGGCATAGCCACTGCTCTTTATTATAGCGGTGGTTACAACATGGTTTACGACAAAAAACAAAAAGAAATGCCCATTACAGAGGACGACTGTACTAAAATGATTAATTGGGCTATCGGCATGAATAAATCTCTCCGCATTCTTTTGCAAGATATAAACGCAAAATATCAAAACTTGCGCAGAAAACAATAGTCACTCACGCCCACAACCTTCTTTCTCTTGCATCTCACGAATAAGAGATAAGGCAGCCTCTTCGAGGTCTGCATCTTTAATAGTCATAGCATTGTAATAAAGGCTGCATGCCGTCTGATAATCATCACTAGCAGGAGTGGTGGAAAATTCTGATAAATCAAAGCCAAGCATGTTGAGGTCATACTCACTATAGTAGTCAGTAATCACCTTTCCGCGTACATTTTTGTAGAGTGGATTCATGATAGTACACAATAATTTGCAGGCAAAGGTACACCATTTATCCCACCCGTGCAAGTCGAGACAAAAAAAATATGCACAGGAAATAGAAATTATTTGCAAGTATAGTTTTTTATTCGTAATTTTGCGCACAGAATAATAAACCTTATTACACAATGTCTAAGTTCATCAAAGTAACGCCCAAGGGAGAGACCTCCCCGCGTATCGTGCTCGCGAGCCTCAAAAACTTCTACATCGCACAGGGAGCGAAGATAGAGACCCCAACCGATGAGGAGGTGTATGCCGTCGAGCCCAACGAGCGTCCGGCAGCTAAGCAGCCTGCCACCGGCGCAGACCAAGCCGACCAAGCGCAGCAGACCATAGCCGAGTTGCGTGAGAAACTGGCTACCTCTGAGGCAGAAGTTGCCGAGGGGGAGCGGGTCATCAACGACCTGCGAAAGGAACTCGCCAAGACCCGCAAGACAACCGACACCACCAAAGAATAATTCATAATTCGTCATTCCTATGACACTCGGAGATTTACTCAATAAACTGGCAGCCAAAATTGGCGTGCAAAACGAACCCGCCCTCATCGACCTGCTCTCGTCGCAGGAACTCGCACAACACGAGGTGACTGACGACCTTGCTGAGCGTTTCGACACAGGGCTTATGTCGCTCGAAGGAGCGAAAAACAACCGGGAGGTACTCAACCATCTCAAGCCTATTATCCTCAAGGCAGCCGACGACAAGTTCGCCGTCCTCGCCGAGAAATACGGCATTGCAGACAGTATGCAGGCAGAACCATCGACTTACAAGAAGATAGACCTGCTTGAGAATGTCCTCGCTGCCCGTATTGCGGATACGGAGAAGAGAGCGCAGAGCAACCACTCCACCCAAGGCGAAGAGAACGCCAAACTGACCAAGACCATCGCCGACCTGCAGAAGCAATTGGCTACGATTACTACCACCAAGGACAACGAACTGAGCGAGTATAAGAAAGCCACTGCCAAGCAGCAACTCGATATGTTGGTCAATTTCGAACTCAACGGAAAGCGATACGCCAACCAAGACCTTGGTGACACCAACATCACCATTGCCCGTGCCCTCATCGAGAAAGCCCTGCAAGAGCAGCACGCCACACTTGTCAACGACGGTGGCACGTTGCGCCTCAAGCAGACCGACAACCCGTCGCTCGACTTTATCGACAGTGGCTACAAGCCCGTCTCGTTCAGCGATTTTGCCAACCGCATCCTCGCCGACAAGCACCTGCTGGAGGTGTCCAACGAACAACCAGTCAACCGCGGAGGCGATGTACCCTACACCCCTCAACAACCCAAGTCCGTCACCCTGCCAAATGGCAAGACGATAGACACCGGCAATATCGACGCAGCCGCTGCAGCCGCTATTGCCGACCTCGAACAATAAAAACAATAAGCAACTATGCCTATCACACTCACAGGGTTTGCCCAAGCCACCATCAAGAACCTCAATCTCGTGGCTAAGCAGAACGACCCGCAACTCAAACTCACCCCCACCGGCTTCCTGCGCTTGCTGCTGGAGAACAACGCTGTTACCGAAATCAACAACATTGAGGAACTGCGTAAGGGATTGAAGCGCACCATCAAACTGCGCTACCTGCAGCGTGGTCTCGAATCGGAGGTCACCGACACCGACGACTGCGAAACGCCGCTCGGAGCAGACTGGAAAGAACACGAGATAGAGCAACCGCTCTTCTCCAAAATTGGTATATTCATCTCCGATGACGAAATGCGTCAATACGAGGAAGAGGCTATCCAAACCCTCGCACTTGGCGATGCACAACAGTCGCCACTCATGCGTGGTCTCTACGAAGTGCTGCTCTCCAAACTCATCGGATTGATTGGCAAAATAGACAGTAACCTCATTGCTGCCCAAGCCACCAAATGGGGCGCAAACGCAGCCTACAGCCTTGCCACCTCCGCCCAGACGCTGACCATCGGCAAATCAGCTGACTTCAGCACGGGCTATGTAAAACTCATGGAAGACGCTCTCGTCAATGAGGTAAGCGACAAACTGCTCATCTGCGGCAATGGACTCATTACTCGCTATGACATCTTCCATAAACTGAAAACAGGTACAGATAGTGAGGGTATCGCCGCCCTGCCGCTCAACGCCTACTATGACCCACGCACCATCACCGGTTGGGGCAAAGACCACTTCGGTGCATTCGCCAAGGGCACAATCGGCTTTGTCGATTGGAATCGCTATGTCGGAGCATTCGCCGGAGAGAAAGCAGGCAGCGTCTTCTTCACGCTCCCCGTACCTGTCGAACTGGACGGCGCACTCACTTCGCTGGTATTCGACTGCCAGCTCAAGTATGTCGACTGCCCAGAGTACAACGCCGATGGAGAGGTAGCACAGGCACGCGGCTGGAAACTCATCGTCTCGAAACACTATGGCTTGTTCTCCTCGCCTTCCGACGCATTCGCAGCAACGGATGTTCTCAAGGGCGTGAACGGCTCGTTCCACTATATCGCAGCAGAACAGGCATAAACTATGCTCGACGAGTTGAAAGGATATATCGGACTTATCAGTAGCGAGTCGGTGGAAGCCCCCAGCGGGTTGTACATTGACGCGCTACCCGATATCTCCCTATCTCTGCTCGAGGACATCAGCCGCACCGACGAGGACGAGACCGACACTTGGTCGCGTATCGAGTGGCGAGGCATACTCAAGTTCCGTACCCTCTTCATCACGGAGGTCAACAAGTGCCATAAGGTAACAGATATAGGATTGTGTGAATGTTTGATTCTCAGCAACAAGGAGATACTCGCAACCGCATTGTGGTATCTCCTTGGAGCAGAGGTCATGCTGACCCGCAGCGCTTCGTCGCGCCTCAACGCTGCTACCCTCGACCGCACCAAGAGCAAGGAACTGCGTGCCTATTTCGAAGACCAGTTCGCCAAGGAACTCACCACAGCGGTCAATGGCATAGACATCCACGCCTCCGAGTGCTTTGGAGAAGAGGAGCACCCCGAACCCCACCAACTCATCACCTACGGAACACCCCGGATATGACCTACTCCAACAACCTGCCAACGGTTCTCAACACACTCAGTTTCAAACTGACTGCGTTGCAGAAAGACCAGATGACGCGCCTCCAAGCCGTCAGCCTCATGGCAGTGTTGCGTGACCGCATCCATGTGCAGGGCAAGGACAGCACCGGTTCTGCCATAGGCACCTATACGCCCGCCTACATACGCACGCGTGTCAAAGCCAAGCGAGGCACAAGCAGCAGGGTCATTCTCTCGCTCACACGAGCCATGGAGGATAGTTACGAGGTGTACCCCATAGAGAAAGGCTACGGCATAGGCTTCAACACCATGGAGAGTATGCAGAAAGCCCGCTGGTGCGAGGACACCTACAAGAAGCCCATCTTTGCGCCTACCGCAGAGGAACGCGCACTCGTTCAACAGATAGCCGACGACTTTATCGCCAACCTATGCAAGCAGTAATCGAACATATCAACGCCTCCTTCGCAGACCTTCTGCAAGACCTCGACATCAAGGCATACAGCCTTGCAGAATCTGTAAGTATGCGCAGCGAGGATGAAGTTACCTTCCCTGCATTGGTGCTACCCGACGGCGAGTGCATCAGTGTCTATGGTGAGACCGACAAGCACGACATCACACTCTACCACCGCCTCAATGGCGTGTCCTATCAGGAGGACACCGCTTCCTCTGTCGGGAGCAGGAACGGCTACACCGAGACCGATGATATGTCGCTTATCGTCTTCGGAAAGCGGGAGAGCCTGTCGCCTCTCGAGGCAGAACGGGCAGCACGCCTAGCCATCGCAAAGCAAAAGCCTTGTAGCCTCTCGCAGAGCGATTTCGCCTCGCTGCAGATATTCGCCTCCGAATATGTGGGCGTGTCCTATTTCATGTCCCCGGCATATTACCTGTTCAAAATCAACTATCGTATAACTGGCACCTTCTCCCCAAGGTGCAACTAAAACAATACAACTATGTCATTACAACGAATCACATGTGAGAGCGCATCGGGCGAGGCATTAATCCACTCCTGCGACCCGTGCAGTCGTGAACTCGGTCGTATCCGTGGCGTCTGCCTTGTAGACGGTTCGCTAGACCTCACCGACCTCATCGACAAACTAAAGAACGCCACCGAGACCTCTATCACGGATGCGCAGACCCTGTTCGAGAAATACATTGCAGCGGGGCAGATACACCTCATCAGCGAGACCACCGGTACATACGACGGCGGTTCTGCCCAGACTGGCGACGGCTACGGCGACGAGGAGACCCGTCTGCTCGGCTATCTGCACACCCTCTCGTTCAAAGACCCGTCGTACAGCGGCAACAAGGATTTCTACGAGAGCGTAGAGAATGCCCACTGGAAACTGATATGGCGCACCGAGACCCTGCTTCACTTCACCGACAAGCCAGCCACCATTCAGGCAATCGCACCGGTCGAGCAGGATTTGACCTCTGCCGTAGCATGGAATGTGACTGCTACTTGGAAAAGCAAGAAGAAGCCCGAAATTGCTCCGCTTGAGGCACTCGAGAAATACTTCGAGGGCTGCTGGATAGAGCAAGAGTAGTCCAAACAACAGCAAACTCTTTTTTCATGTAATAGATTGTTTTTCATTTTGTTCAGCAGCGGGCGGGGCAGCCGCCCTCCCCGTTGCTGTTTTTATTTCCAACGCTTATGATACGCTACCAAGGCGAGAGCATAGATTTCTCGATAGAGATAGGGCAGATACAATCCACAG
>CAVFHY010000035.1:0-22051 GCA_963622445.1 Bacteroidaceae bacterium | reverse complement strand
CAGTTTAGGTGCGTAAAGATACACACTATAAGCCCCTAAAAGGATCGTCCAAAATGGCACTATATGAATCATCAGTTTTACCGGACAGTAATAAATACCTATTAACTGTGAAAGTGGTTAACCGGAGTGGAGAGAGCGGAAAGCTGTACCCATTATAAAAAAAAGAGGATTGTCTCCCGACAACCCAATCTTTTACTTAACCTTAAAATCTAATACCATGAAAAACACGGTGCAAAAGTACTTCCTTTTTTTCATACAGCCAAATAAAATCACGAAAAAATATGTTTTATAGCATATTTTCTATACTTTTGGTAATCCGACTTTGCAAAAACAAGGTTTTTGCCCCCCCTTTTTGTTAATTTGGAAATTTAGCACTAATTTTGCAGGGAGAAGGGGAAGAATAGAAGAAAGTTTTTTAAGTGGTTGAGTGTTTAGAACTTAGTGCCGTAGAAAGTAGTTGGGAGTTTTTGGGGAAGGAAATGAGAGGCTGAAGGAATACAAAAAAATACGCTGAAACGGGACATGTCCCTTGCGAGAACGCTAATAACATTATAAAATACAATACATTATGAAAAAGATCGATTTGACGAAGTACGGTATTACGGGTACCACCGAAATCGTGTACAACCCTTCGTACGAGCAACTCTTCGAAGAGGAAACAAAAACAGATTTGGTTGGCTACGAAAAGGGCCAAGTAACTGAACTGGGTGCTGTAAATGTAATGACCGGTGTATTCACCGGCCGTTCGCCTAAAGATAAATATATCGTTGATGACGCACAGAGCCACAATAATGTGTGGTGGACTTCTGACGCCTACAAGAACGACAACCACCCTATGTCGGAGGAGACTTGGGCTGCCGTTAAGGAGATCGCCAAGAAGGAGCTCTCGAACAAGCGCCTCTTCGTCGTTGATGCATTCTGCGGCGCAAACAAAGAAACTCGTCTGGCTGTCCGCTTCATCGTTGAGGTAGCATGGCAGGCACACTTCGTAACGAATATGTTCATCCGCCCGACAGCTGAAGAACTCGAGGAATTTGAGCCGAACTTCATCATCTACAACGCTTCGAAGGCAAAAGTAGAGAACTACAAAGAACTCGGACTTAACTCGGAGACCTGCGTAGCCTTCAATACCACCAGCCACGAGCAAGTAATCATCAACACTTGGTACGGCGGCGAGATGAAGAAAGGTATGTTCTCTATGCAGAACTACTACCTGCCGCTGAAGGGTATCGCCTCAATGCACTGCTCGGCTAACACCGACATGGAGGGCAAGAACACCGCCGTATTCTTCGGCCTGTCGGGTACAGGTAAGACTACTCTCTCTACTGACCCGAAGCGTCTGCTTATTGGCGACGATGAGCACGGCTGGGACGACAAGGGCGTATTCAACCTCGAAGGCGGTTGCTACGCAAAGGTTATCAACCTCGACAAAGAGAGCGAACCCGATATCTATGGTGCTATCAAGCGTGACGCACTGCTCGAGAATGTAACCGTTGACGAGAACGGCAAGATTGATTTCGCAGACAAGAGCGTAACGGAGAACACCCGTGTATCGTATCCTATCTACCACATCAACAAGATCGTTAAGCCTATCTCGGCAGGTCCTGCAGCAAAGAATGTTATCTTCCTCTCGGCTGATGCATTCGGCGTACTGCCTCCTGTATCGATCCTGACTCCGGAGCAGACGAAGTACTACTTCCTGAGCGGCTTCACCGCTAAATTGGCAGGTACGGAGCGTGGTATCACTGAACCGACCCCGACCTTCTCGGCTTGCTTCGGTCAGGCATTCCTCGAACTCCACCCAACCAAATACGCAGAGGAATTGGTTAAGAAGATGGAGAAATCGGGCGCAAAGGCATACTTGGTAAATACCGGTTGGAATGGTACCGGAAAGCGTATCTCTATCCGCGACACCCGTGGCATCATCGACGCTATCCTCGGTGGCGACATCCTGACCGCTCCGACCAAGACGATCCCGTACTTCAATTTCGAAGTACCGACCGCTCTGCCTGGCGTTGACCCCGCTATTCTTGACCCGCGTGACACCTATACTGACGCTTCGCAATGGGAAGAGAAAGCAAAAGACTTGGCAGGTCGCTTCATCAAGAACTTTGCTAAGTACGAGACCAATGAGTCAGGTAAGGCACTGGTTGCTGCCGGTCCTCAACTCTAATACGAGGTTTAACTATAAAAAAGGGCTGTTTCCTTATGGGGGAGCAGCCCTTTTCTAATGAAGAATTAGGATTTATGATTTTTTGTGGGGAGTGTGTATTTTAGAATATATAAAAAGAGTAGGGGAATAAGAAAATATATGGCATAATTCTTGTGCGTTTGTAAAGAAAATAACCACCTTATGGGTAGCAATAATTTCATAGACTCACAAGGAAAGAATAGTAACAACCTTATTCTATCGACCATGATAAATAAAACTAGTTTCAACAAAACAATCGGCGGCGTACCTGTCCGCCTCTATACCCTCTACGGATGCGGTATGCAAATGCAAATCACCAACTACGGCGCAAAAATCGTCAGTTGGCAGATTACCACCTCCACAGGCGAAATACGTGACATCGTATTAGGATTCTCTACGCTCGACGAGTGGCTCACACAAGAAGTGTATTTCAACGGCATCAACGGACGCTGCGCAGGGCGCATTTCACACGCTCAGTTCACAATTGACGGTACGACCTACAATCTTCCCCGCAATAGTGGAGAAAACTCATTACACGGCGGTTTAAGTGGCTTCAACGACAAGATATGGGAGATAGTAGAACAAGGGCAACACCATATCTGTCTGCACTACCGCTCCGCGGACGGTGAGGAGGGCTATCCCGGCAACCTTAATGTCTATGTTACCTACTCTCTGACGCGCGACAACGCTCTCTGCATCGACTACCGCGCCACAACCGACAAGCCAACCGTCCTTAACCTGACCAACCACGCCTATTTTAACCTCAATGGCGAAGGGAACGGCACAATACACGACCACACGCTGCAAGTCCTCTCGAACGAATATCTGCCCTACGATGAACAAACTGCCCCCACGGGCGAGATAGGCTCTGTGGCAGGCACACCGATGGATTTCCGTCAGCCTGTGCGTATTGCAGACCGAATAGCCGACCCGTTCTTCGCCTCGGGACGCGGAATAGACAACGGTTGGGCACTGCCGAAATGGAAAGAAACCTCAATGACACACTCCACTGCCCCACAGAAAGCCGCTGTCGTACAAAGCGGTGGGCTGACAATGGAAGTATGGACAAACTGCCCATGCATGCAAGTCTATACAGGCAACTATGTAGAGAAACATATCGGCAAATCGGGCAAAGAATACGATGTACAGACCGCTATCTGTCTCGAGGCAGAAGAGTTCCCCGACGCAGTGAACCAAGCGGCTTTCCCATCGACTATCCTGCGCCCCGACCAGACTTTTTCACGCCAGACGCTCTACCGTATCACGACGAAGTAA
This sequence comes from Bacteroidaceae bacterium, assembly GCA_963622445.1. Taxonomy (GTDB): domain Bacteria; phylum Bacteroidota; class Bacteroidia; order Bacteroidales; family Paludibacteraceae; genus Colicola. The sequence goes on along the minus strand of CAVFHY010000035.1, from coordinate 18,585 downwards.
TTTTAGGGAACGAATCGAGGAATCGAAAGAGGACCTGTACTCATAAAGGGGACTTTCTTTACATAGAAAATGCTCTTGATACGCTTGTGGGCGTTGTCAAGAGCATTTTTCTTTGTGATGCTTACAGCATCGTGGTAGACAAATTAGTCTTCGATAAGGTTGTGTCCCGTCATCTCCTCAGGTTGTTGCAAGCCGAGAATATGGCAGATAGAAGGTGCCACATCGGCGAGGATACCATTCGACACATGTGCTGCGGTATGCTCGTTGCTGACATAGACGAAAGGCACAGGATTCAGGCTGTGTGCCGTATTGGGCGTACCGTCCGCATTGAGTTCGTGGTCGCAGTTGCCATGGTCGGCAATAATAATAATCTCGTAGCCGTTCTTCAGGGCTGTAGTTATCACCTTATCAACGCAATTATCGATGGTTTCAACGGCTTTTTGCACCGCCTCATAGACACCCGTATGCCCTACCATATCGCCATTGGCAAAATTGAGCGTGATATAGTCGTATTTCTGCGTATCCAACGCATTGCAGAGGGAAGTAGTAACCTCCGGAGCCGACATCTCGGGCTTGAGGTCGTAGGTAGCCACTTTCGGACTCGGAATAAGGATACGCTCTTCGCCTGGATACTCCGCCTCACGCCCGCCGTTAAAGAAGAATGTCACATGCGCAAACTTCTCCGTCTCGGCAATACGCAACTGTTTGAGCCCGGCATTGGAAACAATCTCACCCAGCGTATTCTGCACATTCTCTTTCGGGAAGAGGATATGCAGCCCCTTGAACGACGAATCGTATGGAGTCATGCAGTAGTAGTGGAGATTAGGGATAGTATGCATTCCCTGCTCCGGCATATCCTGCTGGGTAAGCGCAATGGTAATCTCCTTGGCGCGGTCGTTGCGGTAGTTGAAGAAAATAACCACATCGCCCTCTTGGATTGTAGCAAGGGGCTGACCATTGCGGGTATGCACAATCGGCTTGATGAACTCGTCTGTAACACCCTCGGCATAAGACTGTTCCACAGCAGCATGCATATCCTCACTCGCTACACCTATACCATTCACAAGGCAATCGTACGCTACTTTGACACGCTCCCAACGCTTATCGCGATCCATCACATAGAAACGCCCCTGCACCGATGCAATTTCGCCGCAGGTATCCTTTAGATGTGCCTCTAGTTGGTCAATAAAGCCCAAACCGGACTTCGGGTCAGTATCACGCCCATCCATGAAGCAGTGAACGAAAGTATGCCCATCAAGCCCGTATTCCTTGGCTATCTGCGTAAGATAGAAGAGGTGGTCGAACGAGGAGTGAACACCGCCAGTAGAGGTCAACCCCATGATATGCAGGTTCTTACCGCATTTCTTTGCTGTCTCGTACGCACTGATTATCTCAGGGTTATGGCGGATAGAGCCGTCTTTGCAGGCACGGTTAATCTTAACCAAATCCTGATAGACCACGCGCCCTGCACCAATATTGAGGTGCCCCACCTCAGAATTGCCCATTTGCCCATCCGGTAGACCGACATTCTCGCCACTCGCTTGGAGTTGGCTATGGGGGTATTTCTTCAGCAGCGCGTCCCAATGGGGAGTAGGGGTGCAGGAGATTACATCGGCTTTAGAATGGTCGCCTATTCCCCAGCCGTCCAAAATCATCAATAATGCTTTACTCATAATGTAGTATAGTATGGTTTTTAGTGTTTCGTAGTATACCTATAGCAGGTAGCGCAGTGTATAATAGCCCTCCCGCTACTAAAATCAGCACAAAAGTACCGCTTTTTTCAGGGATATGCAAATCGAGCGTGCCAACTGTCAAGCAGAGTATGCAAAATACAGATAAAACGCTCTGCAAGATCCATATAAAACCCGTACGAAAGTCATAAGTGACAAGGTAGTGGTATGGATATAAGTGCGAGATTAGTGGCTAAATATGCGGAGAACGATAGGCAGGTGGTCGGAGTAGCCGTTTCGGTAACGATAGCCCAAATAGGTACGCTTCGGTTTGCTGCCCAAATAGCGTGTATCGTCCTCGAGCAACCAATCTGGCGCAAAGACCGATGGATTCGACCGAATATACAGCGCATCAGATACATAGAACTGGTCGAGATACGACCACTCGCCGTGGTATTTCTCCGTACCGTAAGGCTCTTTGCCAACGAGCGGGAGCATCAGGTTGTGCATTCCGCAGAGATTCTCTCGAGGCGCGGCATTCATATCGCCCATCACGACCACCTGCGCCTGCGGAGAAGTAAAAAACAACGAATCCAACGCGTTTTGCAAGACCGAGAACGCCCGCTCACGCTTCCACGCCGTGGCTGCCGAACCACCCCACTGCGAGGGCAAGTGGCAGACAAAAAGCGACAAAGTATCGCTGAACTGAACGGTATCTATCGCCTGCACAAAGAGGATATCACGCGTCGTTTCCTCATCTAAATCGACACGCAAGGGTTGTGCTACCAATATACGCCACCGAGGCTGATAGAGGAGTGCTACATCGATACCCCTACGGTCGGGACTGTCGAAATGCACTGACCTGTACTGCCAACGGCTCATTGTACTACATATATCCTCGACACACTCGCGGCTCTCCACCTCGCACAGCCCCACAAAGTCTGCGCCCTCCCACTGCCCAATAGCCGTCAGCACCTGGGCTATATGTGCCAACTTCTGCCTGTAGCGATACCAACTCCACGCCCTTTTGCCCTCGGGTGTAAAGTCCGTATCGGGATTGAGGCTGTCCACCTCGGGGTAGAAGAGGTTCTCTACATTATAGGATATAAGGGATATATCACGCTCTATTTCTGCCGATCTCAACGGAAAAACAAAGCAGAAAAGACAAACAACTACTATGGAAAAACACCTTAGCACAACATCGCAATAGCTTTGCGGAGTGCGGCAATCAGTCTATCGACATCCTCCCGCTCGTTGTATAGTCCGAAGGACGCACGCACCGTACCCGGAATACACAGATAGTCCACCAACGGTTCAGCGCAATGATGTCCCGTACGGACAGCCACGCCCTGCCTGTCGAGCAGTGTACCAAGATCGAACGGATGCACCAACTTATCACCGTTATAGATATTGAACGACACCACACCCGCTTTCTCCTGTCCCTCGGCATAGACCCGCACGCCATCCAGCCTGCGCAGTTGCTCCTCGGCATAGCGAGAAAGTTGTTTCTCGTGCTCCGCTATCGTTTCCATACCGATATGCGACATATATCGCAGTGCCACGGAAAAGGCATAACTACCGATGAAATCGGGCGTTCCTGCCTCGAACTTATAGGGAAGGACATTGTAGGTAGTATGCTCAAAACGAACATGCTCTATCATCTCGCCACCACCCTCTGCAGGCGGCAAGCGGTCGAGCCACTCCTCTTTGCCGTACAGCACACCCAACCCCGTAGGACCATACATCTTGTGCGCCGAGCATACAAAGAAATCACACCCCAACGCCTGCACATCGACAGGGAGATGCGGGGCAGACTGTGCACCGTCGATACAAACGGGTATACCTCTCGTATGCGCCAAACGCACTATCTCCGCTACGGGATTGACGATACCCAACACATTGCTGACTTGCGCTACGGCTACCAACCGCGTACGCCCCGTCAGAAAGGTGCTAAATTGTTCTATATCGAGCGACAAGTCCTCTCGCAAGGGAATAACTCGAAGTGTGGCTTTTTTGCGCTCACAGAGCATTTGCCACGGCACAATATTGGAGTGATGTTCCAACTGACTCACCACTATCTCGTCGTCCTCGTGGACAAACGCCTCACCGAAACTGAACGCCAGCATATTAATGGCATCGGTCGTCCCTTTGGTGAAGACTATCTCTTTGGCAGACTTGGCACCCAGAAAATCCGCCACTGTCTGACGCGCCTCCTCGTGGTGCTGCGTCGCTACCTGACTGAGGTGATGCACCCCACGGTGTATATTGGCGTTCCAATGGGTATATGCCTCTACGAGCGCGTCCAACACCACCTGCGGTTTCTGGCTGGTAGCGGCATTGTCGAGATACACCAACGGACGATTATACACCTGCTCACTAAGGATAGGAAAATCCGCTCTATTCATAATCTATGGTCTGTAAAAACTATTCTCTAATATCTTCTGTGCATCGGGCTCTGCCATAAGTTCCTGCAGCGTAACATCCTGATTGTGTTCGGCATAACTGCGGACTATACGCCAACCTATCCAAGTCCCCAAGCGTCCCGGTGCCTCCTGCGACACCTCTGCCGTAAAGGGACCGTCGTTCAGATAGGAGGTCAGCACGAGGCTCTCGGTCTTAAAAATATCGCGCTTATCCATCATGCGGTGCCAGATAGCCTCTTCGTTCTTCTCACACCACTGCCACTGCGCTCGGGTATATCCCATCACCTCGTATTCGGGCAGGGTAGGGAAGAGCAGCGAGAGCAGGTACATCACCTTACCGCGGTAAATCATCTGGTCGAGCAGACGGCTCTTTGTGCTTGTATAGGGCAGATTATGAAACAGATATGCACTCACTACATCCACCGGTATACACTCCTTGCGCATAGTTTGCTTCTGGTAGTCGTAGACCACGCGATTGTAGTATGCATAGTCGCTCCCAAGGTACATATCCGCCCCTACTCCGATACCGTCTTCCACAAAATAGACAGAGGCATTGAATCCCGAGATAAAGAGGTACACCCGTGGCAATTCCCACTCCGGATAGAGGTATTTCAGGCGCGTAAACGCCTCGTCCATAGGCTGCCTGATGTCCGATATATCGGCAAACTGCTCTTGTTCCAACCGATTGGTCTCGGCAAAACCATAGGTTGTATCCGTAAGGAACTGTGGCAGTACCTGCTCCAGATAGGCGGTATCCGCTACGGGAATACCCAATATATCCTCTACAAAAACGGGCATAAACTCTGGGTACACGCGATAGAGCCTGCGCATATCCTGCCCGACACTCGCCGTGCGCACCGAGAGCAGTGCACTATCGAACCGCACTATCTCCACCCGCTGCGATACCATGTCCGACGCCTTGGGAAAATAGCGATTTGCCCTTTGGCAGCCCGAGAGCAGCGTTGCCGCCAGCAGCCCGACCACAAAACCCGTATTCTTCATAATGTTTTGTCTATGTGTTTATTCCAACTATGCAACCCTTATACGATTCGCCCGTCTTGTATCTCGATGACACGGTCGGAGATACGCGCCAATTCCTTATCGTGCGTTACGATAACTATCGTCTGCCCATATTCTTGGCGCAGATGCAACAGCAAGTTATTCAGTTCCTGCTTATTGGCTTCGTCGAGGCTGCCGGTCGGCTCGTCGGCCAATATGACCGAGGGGGACATCATCAGCGACCGTGCCGCCGCCACCCGCTGTTTCTCACCACCGGAGAGAGCATTGGGCTTGTGCTGCAGCCGTTCGCGCAGCCCCAACTCGGTCAGCAGCCGCTCGGCACGCTCTTTCACCACGCTGTTTTTCTCCCGGGCGATAAGCGCAGGCATCATCACATTCTCCAACGCCGTGAACTCGGGCAAGAGTTGGTGGAACTGAAAAATAAAACCGATATGGCGGTTGCGGAACTCGGCTACCTCACGCTCCGAGAGAGAAAAAACATCCGTGCCGTCTATCCGCACCTGTCCGCCCGATGGCTTGTCGAGCGTGCCGATAATCTGCAGCAGCGTAGTCTTTCCCGCCCCGCTCTTGCCGACAATCGACACTATCTCTCCTTTTTTGACCTGCAAAGTAACCCCACGCAACACTTCCAGCGAGCCGAAAGACTTACAGACATCGGTTACCTCTATGATATTATTTTCGTTCATACGCTCTATTGATTATTCTCACGGCATGCTCTATCAAGTCATCTTTATCCGTACTACGCAGGGTATCAAACACATGCGGTGCAATACCCTCTTCGATGGACTGCTTGTCGGCATCGTACATTTTCACACTCGAGAAGCGCACTACCCATCCGATAGGCAGTTCGTAACTCATAGGCATACCGCCTCCGCCACCGCTCACACCGCCGAGCAACAGCGCATTGTCGGCGTAGCGCATGGCATTCACAAACGAATTGGTGGCAGAGTAGGAGTGCCTGTCTTGCAGCACGACCACGGGGCGCAACCATTTGTTCGGCATATCGTCTTGGTGGATATAGATAGGCTCCAACGACGAGAAATCCGTATGCCCCCGACCGTTCTTATGCTGCCAATAGCCTATCAGCGTATCGTTTTTTATAAAAGTGGCCGCCAGCGTGTACGCCGTCGTAATGTCGCCGCCACCGTTGTGCCGCACATCGAGTACGATACCACGGCAATCCTTGAACGACTTGAGCACGTAGTACATATTCGCCGTACCGATGCTCGACGAGAACGAACTATAGCGGATATACCCTATGCTGTCGCCTGCTATCTTGTTGTAGTACATACCGCCCGCATACCGCGCCCCTTGCAGGTAGTGCTGCTCCAACAGTTCCTTATCGAAGTTCTCGGGATAGCCTGCATACCACTCCTCGCTGCTCGAGATGTCGAACGCCGTGTAGATATTCACATGCCCATCGTGGAGCGTATTCACCATCTGCTCCATAAGGTCAAAGAGGCGTATATTCCACCCGTCCTCGTTGGTATCAATCTGCTTGGCACTGTCCACATACTGCTCTCGCACATCATCCCAATCCACGCCCTTCTCCTCTATGAAACAGTACTTCTCGTCGATAATCTGCCACAGCGCCTCTATGTTTCCCACAGGCGTATTCTCGCTCGGTGCATTACCCGGCCGATGCGTACAGCCGCTCGAGAGCAGCACACCCGCCACACATACAAAAATCCTATGTAGTATATTTATTTTCATTTGATTACCAAACTGTCAGACGCCGGTTACCGTGCGTCCGATAGCGAAAACAAGTGCCTATTACGGCACTTACCTGCTCGCGGCTGAATCCCATATCCTGCTCGCCATACTCCAAATACTCGTGCCGTACGCCGACCCGCCAAGTGGAATGGAGGAACTGCATATCGAGGGTCAGTTCGTGGTACAGATAGCGGTGGTTCCACATACCCGCACAGCGTACTTTGCCCGCCACACCTTCCGACAACTCATAGTACGACTGCCAGTAGTCGGGCATAAAATCCACCCCTACCAAGTTCGCCCGCACCAGATAACGCAGTCGATAACTAGTCTTCCGCCCGGCAAAGGCATAACTGACAAAAGCCATTGCCTCCACCCGCGTGGCAATGTCCATCGAGTAGGGTTTGTTCACATTGCTCAATATGTATCGCGGCATAAAATCGAGTCCTACATAGGGGCCAATCCCAATTTGAATACCCGTTTTCGCCCATTTCCATATATAGTAAGCACCCCAGCCGCCCTGTACACCCAAGGCATAGATGCGATTCGTCTTCGGTGTATTGAGCAGCCAATCGACCTGCAACGCCACACGCCCCACATGTTCCCAACAGCCCACTGCCTTCACCTCTTGCGCTATATATAAAGTGCTATCCCTGCTATTTGCGCCTTTCCGTACCCGAAATGCTTGCCACCACTCGTTGCCCACTCCCACACCCGAACCCGAGTAGAGTAGGGGACTGAGATACTGGTCTTGCTGCCACATCCCCCCATAATGAATGTGCAGAATGTTTTCGTGTTCCACATTCTCTGCCAGCGCTGTCAGTGTCCATACACCCGCCCACACGCACAACGCCATCCGTACTATGTATGCAGCGTTTCTTTTCATTCACCAATTTGCAACAGTCTGTCGCCGTTCTCCTGCACTTCGATATGCACCTCGACCGTATCTTCGGGCAGCAGCCGGTCTATCATCTCCGGCCACTCGATAAAACAGTAGTTGCCCGAATAAAGGTACTCCTCTGCACCAAAATCAACCGCCTCCCGAATATCTTTCAGCCGATAGCAGTCGAAGTGATACACCTCGCCCCGATAGGGCGTTTCCACATCGTACACATTGACGATAGCAAAAGTCGGGCTGTTCACCACATCGGCTGTTCCCATCTCCTCGCAGAGTTGTTTGATGAAGGTCGTCTTGCCCGCACCCATCTTCCCGTAGAAAGCATATACCCGGTGCGGTATCGTCTTTTGCAACATATCGATTGCCGACACCTGCTCTCCTTGCTCGTTGAGCAGAAAAAAAACTCCTTTTTCGTCCTTTTTTATTGTATAAGTACTCATGATTTTTCAAATATGCGATTCTCAGTGCGATATTTTACCCTTAATCTGTTCATAAATAGCTGAACCTCTGCGTTTTCCGAGCAATTCTTTCCACTCCGTTTCCGTAGCCGAACCGGCACGCTTCAGTGACCCGAAATGACACAATATTTTTTGCTTTGTAGCCTTTCCTACTCCATGAATATCATCGAGTTGACTTGCTGTTTGTGCCTTACTTCGCTTCAGTTTGTGGTACGAAATGGCAAATCGGTGCACCTCGTCTTGTATCTGCGTCATCAGTCGGAACACTTCGCTCGTAACGGGCATACCCACTTCCTGCGGGGGAAAGCCATAGAGCAAAGTTTGTGTGCGGTGCTTGTCGTTTTTCTTCAGTCCCGCAATAGGGATATGCAACCCCAGTTGCTCCTCCACTGCCTCACGAATGGCATGCATTTGCCCGATACCCCCATCGGCAATTATCAGGTCGGGCATTTTTCCGCCCTCGTCTTTGAGGTGCTGATAACGCCGTCTGACCACCTCGCGCATACTAGCATAATCGTCCGCTCCCTCCACGGTCTTAATCTCGAACCATTTATAGTCCTGTTTGCTCGGTTTACCCATCTTATAGACGACACACCCCGCCACCGCATTTGTCCCTTGTATGTTTGAGTTGTCAAAACTGTCGATCCAAGCGGGTAGGGTAGGCAGCCCAAGCATAGACTGCAGTTCGCCGAGTATGCGCACTGCTCGTTGCTCCGGATTGAGTTTGTCCAATTGTTTCAGTCGGTCTTGCTTGTACTGCCGCACATTCTGCATCGCCAGTTCGAGCAAACGCTTCTTGTCACCCGCATTGGCTATATAGATATGCATATTTTCGTCGTAAACAGCCGGAATGAACGGCACGATTACCTCTTTGGTCGTACTGCCCAATCGCTCCCGCAGTTCGAGCATACCCATTGCCAATATGTCATCCCGTTCTTCTTCTACTTTCTTTTTGTACTCAATAGTCTGTCCCTGTACGATACTGCCGCTATGCACATGCAGCATAGCAATAAAGACATTGTCGTCCTGCTCGTCGTAGCCGAACACATCGACCTCTCCTGCCGTTGAATTGGTGATAATCGTCTTGCTACAGAACTGCTGAACCAATTCCAATTTCCGTTTTACCTCCCCTGCTTCCTCGTACTTCATTTTCGCCGAGAGTTCCGCCATTTCGGTATTCAATTGGCGCACAATATCGTGTGCATCGCCTCGAATTATCTTGCGTGCCTGCTCTATCCATGCGGCATACTGCGCACTCTCGGGTTTCTGTTCACAGATGCCGCAGCAGTTATGCAAATGGTATTTGAGGCACACCTTGTATTTTCCATCCCGTATTTGATCGTCAAGCAACAGCATATTGCAAGTACGGACAGGGTACAACTTATGCACCAGATCGAGCACCAAATCGACTGTATTACCAAAACTATAGGGTCCATAGTATTCGCCGTGTCGTTTGTCAATAATGCGTGTTTTGAAGATACGCGGGTAGGGCTCTTTCGTAATACAGATACTCGGGTACGATTTCCCGTCCTTGAGCAGGATATTATAGTGCGGCTGATATTTTTTAATCAAGTTATTCTCCAGCAAGAATGCATCTTGTTCCGACTCTACCACCACATAGCGTATATCCGCAATATGTGCCACCAACTGGCGGTTTTTTGTACTCGGATGGTCTTTTTGGAAGTAACTGTTCACCCGCCTATGCAGGTCTTTTGCCTTGCCTACATAGATGATATTTCCATCCTTATCCAAGTGTTGATATACACCTGGGCTGTGCGGGATTCGCTGGAGTAGGGTAGTGATATATTCCGATTGACTACTCATCTTCTCTTAGACGCTGCAAAGGTACAGCATTTTCGTCGTCTCTGTTGTGCATAGTGCGCAAAAATATACGATTTTCTAAAAAACGAGAACAAAACGCAAAGAGGATACAAGGAGGATAGACTTACAAGAAATCTATTTACATGGAATGATACTTACCAGAAAATAACATACTTACATATGAATAAGTGTGTCCACACTCGTTGCCTCCGTCAGCACACTACGCCCATTCAAGTCATCCAACTCAATAATAAAGTTCACATACACTTTTTTGACACCAAACTTCTTCACGAGTTCAACTGCAGCCGCCATCGTGCCGCCCGTAGCCAACAGGTCGTCGTGTATCAGTACAACATCATCCGGTTCTATAGCATCTTTGTGTATCTGTATAGTATCTACTCCGTACTCCTTTTGATAATTTATCTCTACTGTTTCTGCAGGCAGTTTGCCTGGCTTACGAATAGGAACAAATCCTACACCCAACTCCATTGCTACTGCCGGTGCTATAATAAAACCTCGCGACTCGATACCTACTACTTTGGTTATACCCTTATTTTTATAGAGAGTAACCATTTTGTCTTTCATCCAGCGTAAGCACTCGGTTTGGCACAATGCAGTCGTAATATCCTTAAACTGGATACCCTGTACAGGAAAATCAGGAATATTACGAATTTGATTTTTTACTTGTTCAGCAGTCATATTTATTTTTCTATTTTGTTTCACGTGGAACATTTTTCAAATATAGGTATTTTAAGGTTGTTTTTCTTACTCATTTTTTTCTCTATCTTCCCATAAAAATAAGCAGCACACTGATGTCGTTTGGACTTACCCCTGGTATTCTGTTTGCTTCGCCTATGGTTTTAGGTTGTATCCGACCCAGTTTCTGTCGTGCCTCTGTAGAGAGAGATTGCAGGCTCTCATAATCAAATCCGCCAGGTATAGCAATTCGGTCTAAGCGTTGCAATTTATCGGCCGACAATTGTTCACGGTGAATATACCCTTCGTATTTGATATTAATTTCCGTACTTTCTACTATTTCCTCATTACCGCAATCCTTAATCTGCGCACACAATTCGGGTAGTACCTTGCCAAGCCCGTTGATACTTACTTGCGGACGGGTAACAATATCTGCCAATTTGGTTGTTTGTGCAAGCAAACTACTTCCTACCTGCTCTAAATATCCGTTCACTTGAGTGGGCTTAACACTTGTGTTCTGTAGATAATTTGTTAGTTTTTGAATCGCATTTTGTTTTTGCACCAAGAGTTTGTATCGATAGTTATCTGCCAGTCCAATGGCGTGGCTCTTTGCCGTCAGTCGTTCGTCGGCATTGTCTTGACGGAGTAAAATACGGTGTTCTGCACGAGAGGTAAACATACGGTACGGCTCGTCCACACCTTTTGTTACCAAATCATCAATCAGCACACCAATGTAACTCTCATCACGCCCCATTTGGAATGGTGCACCACCTATACAGTTCCGGTGTGCATTGATACCTGCCACTATTCCCTGTCCAGCCGCCTCTTCGTATCCTGTTGTTCCGTTTATCTGCCCCGCAAAAAAGAGGTTCTTTATCCGTTTTGTTTCTAGGGTGTGTACTAGTTGCGTAGGGTCAAAAAAATCGTACTCAATGGCATATCCCGGACGATACATCACTACCTCTTCGAGCCCTTTTATCGTTCGCAGTCCTGCTAATTGCACCTGCCAGGGCAGCGACGAAGAGAATCCGTTTACATAGTATTCATTGCTGTCCACACCCTCCGGCTCAAGGAAAATTTGGTGAGCTTCCTTGTCTGCAAAGGTAACAATTTTTGTCTCAATACTCGGACAGTAACGAGGTCCTATACTCTTTATCTGCCCGTTGTATAGGGGTGAATCGGGAAATCCTTTGCGCAACTCCTCGTGTGTGTGCGGATTGGTATAGGTAATCCAACACGGCATTTGTTTGAGATGTCGCTGCACGGTATCGAGGTATGAGAACTTATGCCAATCGTCGTCACCCGGCTGCTCTGTCAACTCCTCAAAATGAATACTCCGCTTATCTATACGCGCCGGTGTGCCTGTCTTCATACGAGCAGTCGTGAATCCCAAACCACGCAATTGCTCTGTCAGCCCATACGAGGCAGGCTCTGCTATGCGTCCTCCCTCTATTTGTGCCCTCCCAAAATGCAACAGACCATTTAAGAAAGTGCCATTTGTCAGCACCACGGCACGGGCTTTCATCGTAATTCCAAGCAGCGTTTTTACCCCTGTTACTGCCCCGTTTTCCACCACTAATTCCACCACCACATCCTGCCAAATCCGTAGGTTATCCGTCTCCGATAGTGTCCGCACCCACTCTTCGATAAAGCGTTTGCGGTCGCTCTGGCTACGGGGACTCCACATCGCAGGACCTTTGCTCCGATTGAGCATACGGAACTGAATGGCACTCCTGTCCGTAATAATTCCCATTTGTCCTCCAAGTGCATCTATTTCTTTGACAATCTGTCCTTTAGCAATTCCTCCAACCGCAGGATTACAACTCATCTGCCCGATTTTGTTCATATCCATCGTGATGAGCAGAGTCTTGCTGCCCAACCTCGCTGCCGCACTTGCTGCTTCTGAGCCTGCGTGTCCTGCACCTACAACAATGATGTCATATTCAAATTCGTTCGATTTCATCGGATTGTTTTATGTCTATGGTGCCATTTCCATACACCACTGAAACTATTGCTTCCTATGGTCTTGCAACGCGGTGAAAAAGCGTTTTCCAAGTGCGTCAGTTCCTTTATTTCGTGCGTATCTCGGTCTATCAGTATGCCAACAATATCAAAACGCGGCAGTTTTTCCGTTTCGTGTTGTTGGATATAGGCATTTGCTGCTGCAGTTATACGCCTGCGTTTTGGGCTGTTCACATACTGTTCCGGGCGTATATCGCCAAAAGTTGATGTGCGTGTTTTCACCTCAACGAACACAATTTCTTTTCGGTTTTCGGCGATGATATCCACCTCGAGGTGTCCGAGTGTCCAGTTGCGTTCGACAATACTATAGCCTTTCGAACACAACATTTTTGCTGCCTCGTCCTCACCTAACTTGCCTATGTTGTTGTGTTCCGCCATAGCATGTGCTTTTTTCTGTTCGTTCCTTAATGTTACCCTGTTGTCAGCAAGTCGCTGCGAGTTTTCTACACCCATCTGCTATATCCCTATACGCAGTTTCAAAATCGCCTGTGTACCATGGGTCTGCTACATTTCTATCAAGCAGTCGGCGTATTTTAGGCTCTTGCAATGATTGGTCACGCTGCCAAATCTCTTCACCAAATATGCGCCGTAAGTTGCGTATGTTGTAGTCCTCCATACAAATGATAGAATCAAAACGCTCGTAGTCATCGTGGGTAATCTGTCGTGCGCTATGAGGTAGTACAGGTACTCCGTGCGCCTGCAGGCAGAGTCGTGCCGAAGGGTAGATTCCATTCCCTATCTCTTCGGCCGAGGTGGCACACGAATCTATCACAATATCCTCTCGGTCGGATAGTATTTCCCTGAGTATCATTTCCGCCATTACGCTTCGGCATATATTCCCGTGACAAACAAACAGTATAGCACTCATTTTACTGATTTATAGTGCGTTCTGCAAACGATACAAGTCTGCTTTCTCTATCTTCTGTTGCGCATACTCGCGTGTAACCTCGAATACCTGTTCCTTGCCACCCACTTTTTTCTTCGATGGCAGGTCGTACATGACATCCATCATTACCGTCTCCATCAACCCACGCAATCCACGCGCTCCCAGACGGTACTCCAATGCTTTGTCCACAATGTAATCAAGCATATCGGGAGTAAAACGCAGCGTAATTCCGTCCATCGCCAACAGTTTCTGATATTGTTTGGTAAGCGCATTTTTTGGCTCTGTAAGAATACTGCGCAGTGCTACACGGTCAAGCGGTTTGAGGTAAGTCAAAATAGGCAAGCGCCCTATTATCTCAGGTATCAAACCAAACGATTTCAAGTCTTGCGGAGCAATATACTGTAAAAGGTCGTTTTTATCGACTCTTTGTGACTTCTGTTGAGCATCAAAACCGACTACCTGCGTATTCATTCGTTGCGCTATTTTGCGTTCAATTCCATCGAATGCACCACCGCAGATGAAGAGTATATTGCGTGTATCCACATGGATAAACTCCTGCTCGGGATGTTTGCGTCCACCTTGTGGCGGCACATTCACTATCGACCCTTCAAGCAGTTTCAATAGACCTTGTTGCACGCCTTCGCCCGACACATCGCGCGTGATACTCGGGTTCTCACTTTTGCGGGCAATTTTGTCGATTTCATCAATAAAAACAATACCTTTCTGTGCTTTCGATAGGTTATAATCCGCATCTTGCAACAGTCGCACAAGCAGCGACTCCACATCCTCGCCTACATAGCCCGCCTCGGTCAATGCCGTCGCGTCCACAATGGCAAACGGTACTTTTAGTAACTTGGCAATCGTGCGTGCAAGCAGTGTCTTTCCCGTACCCGTCGAACCAACGAGCAGGATATTGCTTTTCTCTATCTCCACACCGTCTTCGTCAGAGGGTTGCAGCACACGCTTATAGTGGTTATAAACCGCCACGGAAAGGTACTTTTTTGCTTCCTCCTGCCCGATGACATACTCGTCCAAAAAAGACTTAATTTCAGCCGGTTTGGGTAATTTCTGCAATTCGAGTCCCTCAATAGGAACATCGGCTACAGGAGTCTGTTTCGCGTATCGCTGCAGCAGTTCGTGTGCCATTTCGATGCATTCGTTGCATATCATGCAGCCGTCATCGCCGCTGAACATATTCGGCATTTGGCGTCCGCAAAAACTGCACACCCCTTTTGTTAATCTCTTTCCCATTATTTTTTCGAATATACCTTGTCTATCATACCATAGTTGAGTGCTTCTTCAGCGGTCATCCAGTAGTCGCGGTCCGCATCTTGACGGATTTTTTCCATACTCTGACCCGAGTGGTCAGAGATTATTTGATAGAGTTCGTCCTTGAGTTTGAGTATTTCTTTGGCAGTAATCTCAATGTCAGACGCTTGCCCCTGAATACCACCCATCGGTTGATGAATCATCACGCGTGAGTGTGGCAGAGCGGCACGCATACCTTTCTCACCTGCTACGAGCAGCACAGCACCCATCGATGCTGCCATACCAGTACATATTGTACCCACTTTGCTCTTAACGAACTGCATAGTATCGTAGATACCCAGTCCGGCATAAACCGAACCGCCCGGTGTATTGAGGTAGATATGTATATCTTTTTCCGAATCCACCGAGTCTAAATAGAGCAATTGCGCCTGAATAACATTGGCGGTATAGTCATTAACCTCTGTGCCGAGGAATATAATTCTGTCCATCATCAGTCGAGAGAATACATCCATTTGAGTCACATTCAGTTGCCGTTCCTCAAGGATAGACGGCGATATGTAACTGGCTTCGGCAGCCATGTGCATGGTCTTCTCTACATGCATGGAGTTAAGCCCCTTTGCAGTAGCGTATTTCAAAAAATCGTTCATTGTATAGATTGTGTTTACTTTATTCCAGTGTTTACTTTTTTCTTCTTGTATTTATTTTATTCTTCAGTTTATTCCATAGTCGCATTTGCACTACTTTTTCCGAATGCCTGCCGAACACCCGTGAAAGAACTGCCCTATGCAGCGAAAATTACTTTTTATTCTGTGGCGCATAGTTTCGCCCGTACGAACGATAGGTATCTTTTTCTATCTCTATCTGCGGCTCTTCGAAAGTGTTACGCGGCGCAAGCGACCAACATAAATACTTGATAGTCAGTCCACGATCGAGCCACTGTTTCTCGTAGTGGGTCTGCAGCATCCGCGCCTCTTCTATATCTGTATTGCCCGTTTCAACGGATTTTTCTGCGTATAGATCTGCCGTATCAGCAAGCACGGGATAGGCATTCAAGCGCAACATTTCACGCGTGTAAGTATAGAGAAACGGGCTGTCTGTCTTTAGGTGTATCCGTCCGCCTGCCCTCACTATCTGTTGGTATCGTTGCAGAAAGTAGGTCGAAGTCAGTCGTTTGGTCGCCTTCTTCATCTGCGGGTCAGGGAAAGTGATCCAAATTTCATCGATTTCATCGGCATAGAAGAAACTAGTCAACATCTCTATGTTTGTACGCAAAAAGGCTACATTAGGCATACCTGCCTCTTCTGCCTGCTTGGCACCCACCCACATACGTGCGCCCTTAATGTCTATACCTATAAAATTCTTCTCTGGGTATTTCTGTGCCAATCCAACGGTGTATTCACCGTGTCCACAGCCGAGTTCGAGTACAATAGGATGGGTGTTCTTAAAGTACTCCTCCCGCCAACGACCTGCCATTTTAGGCACATCGTTGCTGGGCAACAACTCGCGTGCACCACACTGGAAGACATTATGAAAAGTCTCCATTTCGGCAAATTTCTTCAGTTTATTTTTTCCCATAAGGTGTTATTCCAGTGTTCTATAGACTATACTATACTTACTGCTATTATAGGCAATTATCATCGAATTCAACGGCTAAACAGACCCTGTTTAGTCTATTATTATACCCTATTTGGTCTATTCGTTGCGTTTGATTACTACACCTACATCCGATATGCCCCGCAGCGGCTCTTCACGCATACCGTGTGCTATATGTATCACCTGTTCGCCACTATGCGAAAAGCGGTATTTTTCCTCGTACAATACAGGCATTTCCGTCAGTCCGTTTTTCCCATTGCCGAGCCATTCGCCCCGATCGTTGGCTAAATAAAACTCTATTGTATCCCG
This sequence comes from Bacteroidaceae bacterium, assembly GCA_963622445.1. Classification (GTDB taxonomy): domain Bacteria; phylum Bacteroidota; class Bacteroidia; order Bacteroidales; family Paludibacteraceae; genus Colicola. The sequence goes on along the minus strand of CAVFHY010000035.1, from coordinate 1,810 downwards.
TTTCGTATCCGACACATCAATATATACGCTATTCAACAAAATATCAGCACTATCCGCTGCTGTAACCATTTTCTGTTCCGCCTCATCCCAATCGACAAACAACCACATATTTTGGTAAGGATATTGCTGCGTATGGCGTACATAAATTAGCACTTCGTAGGTTGAGAGTGTGTCCGCAATATTGAACCGAAAAGTTAGTACCGAATCAGCATACCATTCACGAAGTGGCACGGAGCAAAACTCCGAGTACACCGTCCTCTGGTCACAACCCGCAAGCGTCAGAAGCAAACTACTTAGGACGATTATTCCTATTGTTCCTCTCTTCATTGTTTCTCTGTGCATTAGGTCGATTGTTTCTCTGTCGGTCGTTGTCTCTGCGCGGAGCATTGTATGGTCTATCCCCCTCACAACGCTGCCCATTATTGGATCTATCAGCGTCCTTGCGATTGCCATTGTTGCGATTGGGTCTTCCGTTGCCCCGTTTCTTCTTATCGAAACGCGTCAAATCGTCCTGCCCCACCACATTCTGATAGCCAATCTCGGGTACTTCGACCGCCGATGTACTCTTACCGCCCAGTGTATCAGGCTTGTCGCCACGCTTATTCATCTCTATGATTTCTTTTGCACGAGCAGGTGTCAGCACCTGCAAGTTGGCAGGTATTCGTTGGTCAGTAGAGTAGGTAATTTCCCCTTTGAGTGGATCAGTAGAGAACTGATAGTAGGTACCATCTTTTGTCTCAAGTGGAATCTGGCGCGACGGAATCTGGCGCATAGCATCCTCATATACAGGCACTTCGTAGTTCAAACAACACTTCAGTTTCGCACACATACCCGCCAATTTCTGCGGGTTAGGCGATATATTCTGCAGGCGTGCGGCACCCGTACCAACCGACGAAAAATTTGACATCCAAGTAGAGCAACAGAGTTCGCGACCGCAAGGACCCGTTCCACCTATGCGCCCCGCCTCTTGACGGGCACCTATCTGCTTCATTTCCACACGAATACGGAACGATTCGGCATAGAGTTTTATTAATTGGCGGAAGTCCACGCGTCCATCGGCAATATAATAAAATATGGCTTTTGAGCCGTCGCCTTGATATTCCACATCGCCTATTTTCATCTCGAGCCCAAGCGATTTTGCTAGTTGGCGTGCCTTAATCATCGTCTCTTGTTCACGGGCGTGCGCCTGTTCTGCCCGCTCGAGGTCCTGCTCAGTAGCAAAACGCAACACATCGCGTATCTCGTAGCGTGTAGTATCGATGCGGTTTTTCTGCATCTGGAGGTGTACCAGTTTCCCTGTCAATACCACTTCGCCAAGATCTGTCCCTGGGTTCGCCGCCACTACGACTACTGCCCCTTTCTCCAAAGGCAGGTGGGCACTATTGTGATAGTAGCCCTTACGGGTGTTTTTGAATTGTATTTCCACAAGGTCGGTCTCCGCCACGCTCTCAGGCAGGTCGCAGAGCCAATCTGTCACGGGTAGCATGTGTGCAGAGTTGCGGCAACAACCATTTACCCGAAAACGACACGAACCATTATTTAGTGTAAAATCTTCTTCCATTATCGCTGTATAATTTCGTATATATCGTATGTAATTCTGTTCTTTTTTTACTTTTTTATACCTATTCAGAGAAGCCTATCCCTTTTACATCCCTTTCATATCCCTCTTACATTCATAATCCATTTATCCTCATTGTATCCTCATTACTTTTTAACTTTCTGTCTCGTAGGTGAGTCGTAGGTCTCTCGTAGGTGTCGGCTATCACACTCGTGTTTATCCACCATGTATTTTGCGTTCACTCTTTATTCA
>CAVFHY010000034.1:0-22564 GCA_963622445.1 Bacteroidaceae bacterium | reverse complement strand
TTATAAGGGTTTTATAGCACTCTTGAAGCACCCATATTCCCACCAAATAGGTTCCATTTTCTGTTCGCATACTTTGAGCGGAGGAACATTCGCATTCCCTTCCATTTTTTTGTGTTGCATTTTTCCTTGGAAGCCCTCTTTCTCCTCCCCTGTTCCAGTATCCTTCACAAGGAGATTGATTTATGCGTACTGAAAAATGGCATTTGTTATTGGACAGTACAACAAACAGACAGTAAACAAAAAAAACTGCATTTTTCTTACGAAATAATTTGCATATATCAGAAAAAAGTCGTACCTTTGCACGCTTTTTCTGCGGATTATGTCCGTTTTTGTCGTACCGATTAGGTGTCTTGTTGGTGTCTTCGGTGTGAGGAGAGCGATGAAAAAAAACGCAGGAATGGCGGAGATAAACTAATAGTAATAACAAAAACAAGTTACAATGCCTACAATTCAACAATTAGTTAGAAAAGGAAGAGCAGAACTTATCGACAAGAGCAAGAGCCCTGCATTGGACAGTTGCCCGCAGCGTCGTGGTGTTTGTGTGCGTGTGTACACTACCACTCCTAAGAAGCCTAACTCTGCAATGCGGAAGGTGGCTCGTGTTCGTCTGACGAACCAGAAGGAAGTGAATGCTTACATTCCGGGTGAGGGTCACAACTTGCAGGAGCACAGCATCGTAATGGTGCGTGGTGGTCGTGTTAAGGACCTTCCGGGTGTTCGCTACCACATTGTTCGCGGTACACTGGATACAGCAGGTGTGGCTAACCGCCTGCAGCGTCGTAGCAAGTACGGTGCTAAGCGCCCGAAAGCAAAGAAGTAATTCTTCGCAACGATAGTTTCTGAACAAATTAACTAACTAAGAGTTCCCATACTTGGGACGATTAACAAGGGTTGATTCGGTTGAGTAAGTCAAAGATGAAGAATTTGTACCGGTGAGAGGTAGACAGAACCGGCGACAAAGGAGTAAATTGGCTGAAGCGATTACAACCACACAAACAAATTAACAACAATGAGAAAAGCAAAACCAACAAAACGCGTTATCCTTCCGGATCCCGTTTATGGAGAGGTTATGGTGGCTAAGTTTGTCAACCACCTTATGCTCGATGGTAAGAAGAATACCTCCTATGGCGTATTCTATACCGCGCTGGGTTTGGTAGAACAGAAAGCGAAGTCGGAAGACAAAACCGCTTTGGATATCTGGAAACAAGCCCTCGACAACATCACTCCTTTGGTAGAGGTAAAATCCAAGCGTATCGGTGGTGCTACCTTCCAGGTGCCTACTGAAATTCGTGCGGACCGCAAGGGTTCGATTGCTATGAAGAATATGATCGCGTTTGCGCGCAAGCGTGGCGGTCATTCGATGGCAGAAAAACTCGCAGCCGAGATCATGGATGCCTACAACAACCAGGGTGGTGCCTTCAAACGCAAAGAGGATATGCACCGTATGGCTGAGGCTAACCGTGCGTTCGCACATTTCCGCTTCTAATTTAGACACTAAGGTTTACACAAATGGCTAAACACGATCTAAAATTAAACAGAAACATCGGTATCATGGCGCACATCGATGCCGGTAAGACCACCACTTCGGAGCGTATCCTGTACTATACGGGTCTTACGCACAAGATTGGTGAGGTACACGATGGTGCCGCAACGATGGACTGGATGGTTCAGGAGCAGGAGCGTGGTATTACGATTACCTCTGCTGCTACCACTACCTACTGGCCGTATAATGGCGACAAGTACAAAATCAACTTGATAGACACTCCGGGGCACGTGGACTTCACCGTAGAGGTAGAGCGTTCGCTGCGTATCTTGGACGGTGCCGTAATGACTTTGTGCGCTGTGGGTGGTGTACAACCGCAGTCGGAGACCGTATGGCGTCAGGCGGATAAGTACAATGTACCCCGTATCTGCTATATCAACAAGATGGACCGTTCGGGTGCCAATTTCTTCGATGTGGTTCGCCAGATCAAGGAGGTTCTTGGTGCTACTCCTTGCCCTATCCAGATCCCTGTCGGGAACGAGGAGACTTTCAAGGGTGTAGTGGATCTTATCAAAATGAAGGCTATCCTATGGCACGATGAGACCATGGGTGCTGAATACGAAATAGATGATATTCCCGCAGAGCTCCAAGCTGAGGCAGAGGAGTGGCGTGATAAGATGCTCGAGACTTGCGCTGAGTTCGATGATGTATTGATGGAGAAGTATTTCTCCGATCCTTCGACTATCACCGAGGACGAGATTCGTGCTGCTATACGCAAGGGTACTATCGCTATGCATATCTTCCCCGTTATCTGCGGTTCTTCGTTCAAGAACAAGGGTGTGCAGACAATGTTGGATGCCGTATGTGCATACTTGCCCAGCCCGCTGGACACCCCGGAGATTGACGGTACCGATCCTCGCACCGACGAGAAACTGAGCCGTAAACCGGACGATGACGAGCCGCTTTGCGCACTCGCATTCAAGATCGCTACCGACCCGTATGTAGGTCGTCTCTGCTATTTCCGTGTTTATTCGGGTAAGTTGGAGGCAGGTTCGTATGTATACAACCCCCGTTCGGGCAAGAAAGAGCGTATCTCGCGTATTTTTCAGATGCACTCCAACCACCAGAACCCGGTTGATTTCATCGCTGCCGGTGATATCGGAGCAGGCGTAGGCTTCAAGGACATCCGTACCGGTGATACCCTCTGCGACGAGGAGAAGCCTATCGTATTGGAGTCTATCGAGTTCCCCGCACCTGTGATCGGTGTATCGGTTGAGCCGAAGAGCCAAGCCGACCTCGACAAACTCGGCGTAGGTCTGCAGAAGTTGGCGGAAGAGGATCCGACTTTCACCGTTAAGACCGACGAACAAACGGGTCAAACCGTTATCTCGGGTATGGGTGAGTTGCACCTCGAGATTATTATTGACCGTCTGAAGCGTGAGTTCAAGGTAGAGTGTAACCAAGGTCGTCCGCAGGTAGCATACCGCGAGGCTATCTCAATGCCTGTTGAACTCCGCGAGACCTATAAGAAGCAGTCTGGTGGTCGTGGTAAGTTCGCCGATATGATTGTTCGCGTTGAGCCTGCAGATCCTGAATTCGAGGGTAGTCTCCAGTTTATCAACGAGGTGAAGGGTGGTAACATTCCCAAGGAGTATATTCCGTCTATCGAGAAGGGCTTCCAAGCCGCTATGAAGAACGGTGTACTCGCTGGCTATCCGGTTGACCAACTGAAGGTAACGGTTATCGATGGTAGTTTCCACCCCGTTGACTCCGACCAGTTGTCGTTTGAGGTCTGCGCACAGATGGCATTCAAGAACGCCTGCGTAAAAGCAAAACCCGTCCTTATGGAGCCTATTATGAAGGTTGAGGTGGTAACACCGGAGGAGAATATGGGTGATGTCATCGGTGACTTGACCAAGCGTCGTGGACAGGTAGAAGGAATGGATACCGCACGTACCGGTGCCCGTATCGTAAAGGCGAAAGTGCCTTTGAGCGAGATGTTCGGTTATGTGACCGCCCTTCGTACCATCACTTCGGGTCGTGCAACTTCGAGTATGGAATTCTCGCATTATGAGGCTGTTTCGAGCGCAATTGCCAAAGCAGTACTTACAGAATGCGGTGGTCGTGCCGATTTGGTATAATTTTTGTAGAGTATGCGTGCAGTGCTTTGGGTTGCTGCACGCATACCCTTGCTATGTTTGATTGAGTGTTCTATGGATTCTTTTAGGAATTTCCTTCGGCACTCTTTCGAGAAATGAGCGTTTCTAAAAAGAAAAACGCTTCGGGGTGGAGAGCGAGTTGTTCTAAGCAAATGACTCTTTAGGCTCTTCGCACTCTGCCTGTGAATATACAAATTAAATAAACATTTATTACTGACATGAGTCAAAAAATTCGTATCAAACTGAAATCTTTCGACCACAATCTGGTTGATAAGTCGGCTGAGAAAATCGTTAAAACCGTGAAGGCTACGGGGGCAGTTATCAGTGGCCCTATTCCATTGCCTACCCACAAGCGTATCTTTACGGTAAACCGTTCGACTTTCGTAAACAAGAAGAGCCGTGAGCAATTCGAACTCTCTTCGTACAAGCGTCTTATCGACATCTACAATGCCAACCCCAAGACCATCGAGGCTTTGATGAAACTCGAGTTGGCAAGCGGTGTGGAAGTAGAGATCAAGGCGTAAGGGAGATAAGGCATAAGTGATTGGGAGTTCCTCTATTTTGTCCCGTTCTCTTATGTAATTGCATTGTCCGTTACACAATTGTCAATTATCTTAACAAACCGCTTCCCTCGGCTACTCGACCAAGTAATCTTCGGGTGAAGGTGTCCTGTCCGTGGGCGAGAGCGGAAAATAATTTTATAAAACTAACAACTTAGCAAAAATGCCAGGATTATTAGGAAAGAAAATCGGAATGACTTCCGTATTCGGTGCTGATGGCAAGAATATCCCATGCACCGTCATCGAGGCAGGTCCTTGCGTTGTTACCCAACTGAAAACCGTAGAAAAAGACGGCTACCAGGCTGTTCAGGTAGGCTTCATGCAGAAGAGCGAGAAGCATACCAACAAGGCTGAAGCAGGTCATTTCAAGGCCGCAGGGGTACAACCGATGCGTCACCTCGCTGAATTTGATGAGTTCGGCAAAGAACTCAAATTGGGTGATACCATCACCGTTGCTGATGTATTCGAAGAGAACCAGTATGTGGATGTGATCGGTACATCGAAGGGTAAAGGTTTCCAGGGTGTTGTAAAACGCCACGGTTTCGGTGGTGTAGGTCAGTCTACACACGGTCAGGACGACCGTCTGCGTGCACCGGGTTCTGTTGGTGCGTGTGCATATCCTAGCCGTGTGTTCCCCGGTACCCGTATGGGTGGTCACATGGGGCAGGACCGTGTTACGGTTCAGAACCTTGTTGTTCTTAAAGTGATCCCTGAGTACAACTTGATTATGGTCAAGGGTAGTATTCCGGGGGCTAAAAATTCTATCGTCGTTATCAACAAGTAATTAGTGTTATGGAACTTAGTATTTTGAATCAGGCCGGCAAAGAAACCGGCAAGAAGATTGTCCTCAACGACACTATCTTCGCTATCGAGCCTAACGACCACGCTATCTACTTGGATGTTAAGCAATATCTGGCTAACAACCGTCAGGGTACAGCCAAGGCTAAACAGCGTAGCGAAAATGCTCACTCTACTCGTAAGTTGGGTCGTCAGAAGGGCGGCGGCGGTGCTCGTCCGGGCGATATGAAATCTCCGGTTCGTGTGGGTGGTGGTACCATCTTTGGTCCCGTCCCCCGCAGTTATGAGTTCAAACTCAACCGCAAAGTAAAACAATTGGCTCGTAAGTCGGCTCTCAGCCTTCGTGCAAAACAAGACCAACTCATTGTATTGGATGCACTCTCTTTTGAGGCGCCTAAGACCAAGGCAATGATTGAGGTTTTGAACAACTTGAAGGTTGCCGGCAAGAAAGTACTCTTCGTGCTGGACGGTGCGAACGAGAACGCTTGCAAGTCGGCTGCTAACTTGCAGAAGACCAGTATCATTTCTGTAAACGAGCTGAATACCTATACAATCATGAACGCGAATGTAGTAGTTCTGACCGAGGCTTCGGCGGCTGCTATTGAGGCAACTTTTAACGCTTAAGGAGGTTCACTATGGCAATTATTATCAAACCGATCGTCACGGAGAAAATGACCGCTGCAGGCGAAAAGTTGAATCGTTATGGTTTTCGCGTAGAGCGTACTGCCAATAAGGTAGAAATCAAGAAGGCAGTAGAAGAAATGTACAATGTTCAGGTAGTGGATGTAAACACCCTGATTGTGGCTCCTAAACTCAAACAACGCTATACCAAGAGCGGTTTGCTGCGTGGTGCACAACAGGCTTACAAAAAGGCTATCGTGACATTGAAAGAAGGTGAAACAATCGATTTTTATAGCAATATCTAAAGATGGCTGTACGTAAATTTAAGCCCACTACACCGGGGCAACGACACAAAATTATCGGCGCATTTGAGACAATTACCGCAAGTGCACCGGAGAAATCTCTTGTGTTTGGTAAGCGCAAAACGGGTGGTCGCAACCATGTTGGTAAGATGACCATGCGTTATATCGGCGGCGGACACAAGCAGAAATATCGTGTAATTGACTTCAAACGCAACAAGGACGGTGTACCCGCAACAGTAAAGACGATAGAGTATGATCCTAACCGCTCGGCTCGTATCGCACTCTTGTTCTATGCTGATGGCGAGAAGCGTTATATTCTTGCACCTAACGGACTGCAAGTAGGTCAAACGGTTATGTCGGGAGCAGAGGCTGCTCCTGAAGTAGGTAACGCCCTTCCGATGGCAAACATTCCTCTCGGTACGCTCATCCACAACATTGAGTTGCGTCCGGGTCAGGGTGCTTGTATGGTTCGTTCGGCAGGTGTGTTTGCACAACTGTCTTCGCGTGAAGACAAGTATGCAATCATCAAGTTGCCTTCAGGCGAATTGCGCAAGGTGCTGGCAGCATGCAAGGCTACCGTTGGTGTGGTCGGCAACAGCGACCACGCACTGGAGAAGAGTGGTAAGGCAGGTCGTAGCCGCTGGCTCGGTCGCCGCCCGCGCAACCGTGGTGTGGTTATGAACCCTGTAGATCACCCGATGGGTGGTGGTGAAGGTCGTGCATCCGGTGGACACCCGCGTTCACGCAAGGGATTGCTCGCCAAGGGTTACAAGACGCGTCACCCGAAGAACCAGAGCAATCAGTTCATAATCGAGAGAAGAAAGAAATAACCTATTAAAATCACAACATTTATGAGTCGTTCATTGAAAAAAGGACCGTTTATCAATGTCAAGTTGGAGGATAAGGTGTTGGCTATGAATGAGTCGGGCAAGAAAGAGGTTGTCAAGACTTGGAGCCGCGCATCGATGATTTCTCCGGATTTTGTAGGTCATACGATTGCAGTTCACAATGGAAACAAATTCATTCCTGTTTATGTTACCGAAAACATGGTAGGTCACAAGTTGGGCGAATTCGCTCCTACGCGTACTTTCCGTGGACACTCCGGCAATAACAAGAAGTAATCCATTGAATCATTAAAACAACAAATTAAATTTTAGAATTCAAAATGGGTGCTAGAAAACATAATACAGCAGAAGCAATGAAAGAGGCTCGCAAGAGTCAATACTTTGCCAAGCTCAATAACGTTCCTACCTCTCCACGCAAGATGCGCCTTGTTGCTGACATGATTCGTGGTATGGAAGTGAACCGTGCACTGGGTGCGTTGCATTTCTCTACCCGGGAGGCATCGCGCGCTATGGAAAAAGTTCTGAAATCGGCTATTGCCAACTGGGAGACCAAGACCGGCAAGAAGGCTGACCAGGAAACGCTATATGTAAGTAATATTACGGTTGACGGTGGTATGATGCTCAAGCGTCTTCTGACCGCTCCTCAAGGTCGCGGCTACCGTGTGCGCAAACGCTCCAACCATATTACTGTATTCGTAGATACAAAAAATACTAACGCTGAAAAGTAATCAACAAAATGGGACAGAAAATTAATCCTATAGCAAACCGCCTCGGCATCGTCCGCGGTTGGGATTCCAACTGGTTTGGCGGTAAGAATTACGGGGATACCATTGTAGAGGATACCAAAATTCGTGAGTACCTCAATGTCCGTCTTGCTGAAGCAGGTATTTCTCGTATCGTTATCGAAAGAACTCTGAAACTTGTAACTGTTACAGTCTGCACCGCTCGCCCCGGTTTCATTATCGGTAAGGGTGGACAAGAGGTTGACAAATTGAAGGAGGAACTGAAAAAAATCACCAAACAAGATGTTCAGATCAACATCTTCGAGGTTAAACGCCCAGAACTCGATGCTACTATCGTGGCTACCAAGATTGCTCGTCAATTAGAGGGCAAAATCGCGTACCGTCGTGCCGTTAAGATGGCCATTGCTTCTACTATGCGTATGGGAGCAGAGGGTATCAAGGTACAGGTCAGCGGTCGTCTGAATGGTGCCGAGATGGCTCGCAAAGAGATGTACAAAGAGGGGCGTACTCCTCTCCACACACTGCGTGCTGACATCGACTACTGCCAAATTGGTGCTCATACCAAGGTAGGCGTTATCGGTGTTAAGGTTTGGATCTGCCGTGGCGAAGTCTATGGCAAGAAGGACCTCGCTCCTAACTTCACCCAGAAACAAGAGGGTCGTGGCGGTGATCGTCGTCAAGACCGTCGTGATGGGGAACGCAAGGGCGGTTTCCGCAGAAACAAAAAACAATAAGTTTAACCGATTTGTAGATTACAACAGTTATGTTACAACCTAAAAAGACAAAATTCCGTCGTTCGCAAAAAGGCCGTATCAAGGGTATTGCGCAGCGCGGTAACGAGTTGGCTTTCGGCTCGTTCGGTATCAAGTCGCTTGGTACTATCTGGTTGACTGGTCGTCAAATCGAAGCAGCCCGTGTTGCAGTAACTCGTTACATGCAGCGTCAAGGTCAAGTATGGATTCGTGTTTTCCCGGATAAACCTATCACTAAGAAACCTTTGGATGTCCGTATGGGTAAAGGTAAGGGTGCTCCGGAAGGATTCGTTGTTCCATTGGCTCCCGGGCGCATTATCTTCGAGGTGGACGGCGTTTCCTACGAAGTAGCCAAAGAGGCTCTCCGTTTGGCAGCACAGAAACTTCCTATCACTACCAAATTTGTCGTAAGACGCGATTACGACCCAACCCAAAATGTTTAATTAGGATATGAAAACAGCAGAAATTAAAGAATTAACCACCGCTGAGATCCAAGAGCGTTTGGCTGCAGAGAAAGATGCACTCGTTCGCTTGAAACTGAATCACAGCATTTCTCCGCTTGACAATCCGTTGCAGATTAAGGTTGCTCGTAAGACAATCGCGCGTCTTGCAACAGAACTTCGTGCAAGAGAATTAACCAAGTAAAAACGAGAGTGAAATGGAAACAAGAAATTTAAGAAAAGAGCGTGTGGGCGTTGTCGTTTCCAACAAGATGGATAAGACTATTGTCGTAGCCGTTAAGTGGAAAGAGAAACACCCCATCTATGGCAAGTTTGTCAATAAAACTCGCAAGTTCCATGTTCATGACGAGAAGAACGAGTGTGGTATCGGCGATACCGTTCGTATTATGGAGACTCGTCCTTTGAGCAAAACTGTTCGTTGGCGTCTAACTCAAATTATCGAAAGGGCTAAGTAATTATGATACAGCAAGAATCAAGACTTACGGTTGCGGATAACTCGGGTGCTAAAGAGGCATTGTGTATCCGTGTACTGGGCGGAACCAAGAAGCGTTACGCCACCCTTGGAGACACCATCGTGGTAGCAGTTAAGGGCGTTATTCCTTCGTCGGACATCAAGGATGGTACGGTGAGCCGTGCAATTGTTGTTCGCGTGAAGAAAGAGGTTCGTCGTGCTGATGGCAGTTATATCCGCTTCGATGATAACGCATGCGTGCTTATCTCGAACGCAGGTGAACTCCGCGGCTCGCGTATCTTCGGTCCCGTGGCTCGTGAGCTCCGTCAAACAAACATGAAAATTATCTCATTGGCACCTGAAGTGCTTTAATCATCTAAATTATTACCGTAATGGCAAAATTACATATTAAGAAAGGTGATACCGTCTATGTAAATGCGGGTGCTGACAAAGGCAAAACCGGCCGTGTGCTGGAGGTGCTTGTAGATAAGCAGCGTGCTATCGTAGAGGGTTTGAATATGGTATCGAAGAGTACCAAACCTAATGCAAAGAACCCACAAGGTGGTATTGTTAAACAGGAGGCTTCTATCCATATCTCGAACCTCAACCCCGTTGAGAACGGCAAACCGGTTCGTGTAGGCCGCATCGAGAAAGATGGCAAGTTGGTCCGTGTATCTAAAAAATCCGGAAAGGAACTATAGTGATGAATACAGCAAGTCTAAAACAAGATTATCAGGAGCGTATCGTTCCTATCTTGATGAAAGAGTTCAACTACACTACAGTAATGCAGTGCCCGAAACTCACGAAAATTGTCCTCAATCAGGGCTTGGGCGAGGCTGTAGCCGACAAGAAAATCATCGATGTCGCACAGGCAGAGATGACTGCTATCGCAGGTCAGAAGGCTGTCGCTACCACTTCCAAGAAAGATATCGCTAACTTCAAGGTTCGTAAGAAGATGCCGATCGGCGTACGCGTTACTCTCCGTGGGGAGCGTATGTACGAGTTCTTGGAGCGTTTGGTACGCGTGGCTCTGCCCCGTATCCGTGACTTCAAAGGTATCGAGAACAAGATGGACGGCCGTGGCAACTACACGCTCGGTATCCAGGAGCAGATTATCTTCCCAGAAATTAACATCGATAACATCACCAAACTGCTGGGTATGAATATCACATTCGTTACCACGGCGCAGACCGACGAAGAGGGTTTTGCTCTGTTGCGTGAGTTTGGCTTACCATTCAAAAAGTAATCGCTATGGCAAAAGAATCAATGAAAGCCCGTGAGGTAAAGCGTGCTGCGCTGGTGGCTAAGTATGCTGCAAAGCGTGCGCAACTCCTCAAGGATGGTGACTATATCGGTCTCCAATCGCTGCCTAAGAACGCTAGCCCTGTACGCTTGCACAACCGTTGCAAGATTACGGGGCGTCCGAAAGGCTATATGCGTGCATTCGGCTTGAGTCGTATTCAGTTCCGTGAAATGGCTTCCAAGGGCCTTATCCCGGGAGTGAAGAAAGCAAGTTGGTAAAATACGATATGCCCCGGAGGAGTTTTGGGCTTCTCCGGGACTATCATATAGTTTTTTTGTATTTTGGCTTTGAAACTATCCGTTTGCTCCGCAAAGGTGTGACCATATTCCAGCGTGGTAAAGCATAATAGACCGAAACACTGTTCTTTGTTTTCTTGCTGTGTAAGGGTAAGCTTTCTTGCTCTGATACTAAGGAGGACGCAATGAGGATACAAGGAGAATTGGATTTCTTTTTTTTGTTGCGTGTGTTTTGTGTTAGTTACTTTTACGATACTATATGGCACGATTTTTGTAGATGTGAATAGGTTGTGCATGTCCTTTTGAATGTGCCGATAAAATACTTATTATTAAATATTGTCCCGGAAGGCGGGATTAATTTAACAACAAACATTTATGACAGATCCTATCGCAGATTATCTGACTCGTCTCAGAAATGCAATCAAGGCCGGTCACCGCGTAGTTGAGGTGCCTGCTTCGAATCTGAAGAAAGAGATCACCCGTATCTTGTTTGAGAAAGGTTATATCCTTTCGTACAAGTTCGTGGAAGATGGGCCTCAAGGTACTATTAAAATTGCCTTGAAGTATGATCCGGTTAACAAAGTTAACGCCATCAAGAGTTTACAACGCGTTTCGACCCCTGGTCTTCGTAAGTATGTGGGCTATCGTGAGATGCCTCGCGTGCTGAATGGCTTGGGTATCGCAATCCTCTCTACCTCTAAGGGTGTGATGACTAACAAGGAAGCCCTTGGTCAACAACTCGGTGGTGAGGTAATTTGTTATGTTTACTAATGTAAGGAGGAAAAGACTATGTCAAGAATTGGTAAATTACCTATCGCTATCCCTGCAGGTGTAACCGTAACTGTCAGCCCCGAAAATGTTGTAACGGTTAAAGGTCCAAAGGGCGAACTTGCTCAGGCTATTGATCCTCTGATTACGGTTACCGTAGAGGATGGTGTATGCCATGTTACTCGTCCGAATGATGAAAAAGAAAGTCGTGCAAAACACGGTCTGTATCGTGCTTTGATTCATAATATGGTTGTTGGCGTTCACGACGGCTACAAGAAAGTGCTTGAGTTGGTCGGTGTCGGTTTCCGTGTGGAATTGGCACAACCCCAGGTGTTGAACTTCGCTTTGGGTTATACACACCCTATCTACTTGGGCTTGCCTAAGGAAATTAAGGTAGAGACCAAGTCGGAGCGTAACCAGAACCCGCTTGTTATCCTTGAGTCTGCTGATAAGCAACTCCTCGGTCAAGTATGCGCCAAGATTCGTTCATTCCGTCGTCCAGAGCCTTACAAAGGTAAGGGAGTCCGCTTCCAAGGTGAAGTCGTTCGTCGTAAGGCAGGTAAGTCGGCTGGTAAATAATAGAAAGGAAGTATTATGATTCAGAAAATTGCAAGAAGACTTAAGATTAAAGCCTCGATCCGTTCGAAGGTATCGGGTACTGCTGAGCGTCCTCGCCTGACCGTATTCCGTAGCAATAGCCAGATCTACGCACAAGTTATTGATGACCTGAAAGGCGTTACATTGGCTAGCGCATCGTCGCTTGGAATCAAAGATAAAATCACCAAGAGCGAGAAGGCTGCGTTGGTAGGAAAAGCAATTGCCGAAGCCGCTAAGAAAGCAGGTGTTGAGGAAGTTGTTTTCGATCGTAACGGCTACCTCTATCATGGTCGTGTTCAATCATTGGCAGATGCTGCTCGTGAAGCAGGTCTCAAATTCTAATACAACGAGACGAAGATGAATCGAGTTAAATCAACACAGGACTTGGAGCTCAAGGAGCGCCTTGTCGCAGTTAACCGCGTAACCAAAGTTACGAAAGGTGGTCGTACCTTTACTTTCGCTGCTATCGTTGTAGTAGGTAACGGAAATGGAATTGTCGGGTATGGTTTGGGTAAGGCAGGCGAAGTTACTGCCGCGATCTCTAAGGCAACAGAGGCAGCCAAGAAGAACCTTATTCAGGTGCCGGTTTTGAAGGGTACTATTCCACACGAGCAATATGCTAAGTTTGGCGGCGCACGCGTTTATATTCAGCCCGCTACTACCGGTACCGGTGTTAAAGCAGGTGGTGCCATGCGTGCCGTTTTGGAGTCCGTAGGTGTTATGGATGTCCTTGCTAAAGCAAAAGGTTCGTCAAATCCTCACAACCTCGTTAAGGCTACCGTTGCCGCTCTCGCAGAGTTGCGTGATGCGCGTACCGTTGCTCAGAATCGTGGTGTGAGCCTTTCGACAGTGTTTAATGGCTAATTCGTGAATGTTACTATGGCAACAATTAAGATTCAACAAGTTCGCAGCATCATCCGCTGCCCGAAAGTGCAGAAAGAGACCATGCAGGCTCTTGGTTTGCGCAAGATCAATGCCATCGTGGAGCACGAGGCTAACCCTGCTATTCTCGGAATGGTAGAGAAGGTAAAACATTTGGTTAAAGTTATTGATTAATTAAGTAAAGCATTATGGAACTTCATAATTTAACTCCTGCCGCAGGTTCGGTCAAAACCGCAAAGCGTATCGGTCGTGGTGCCGGTTCGGGGCTCGGTGGAACCTCTACCCGTGGTCATAAGGGTGCAAAGTCGCGTTCCGGCTATTCGAAGAAGATCGGTTTCGAAGGTGGTCAGATGCCTATGCAGCGTCGTTTGCCTAAGTTCGGCTTCAAGAATATCAATCGTGTGGAGTACAAGGCGATCAACCTTTCGGCTCTCCAGGCGTTGGCAGAGGCTAAGAACCTGACTGAAATAGGCGTTGTAGAATTGCATGAGGCTGGTTTTGTTAGCAAGAATGCCCTTGTCAAGATTCTTGGCAATGGTACACTGACTGCAAAACTCGCTGTCAAGGCACACGCTTTCAGTAAATCTGCAGAAGAGGCTATTACCGCTGCAGGTGGCTCTATTGAAAAGATTTAAGTTAACCGAGGAGTATTGGTATGAGCGGGTGAAAACCGCTTGTACCAATGTTTCAGTTAAAAACGCAAAGTATGAAATTTATTGAAACATGTAAAAATATCTGGAAGATTGAAGATCTTCGAAATCGGTTGGGGATAACGCTTTTGTTCGTCCTCATTTATCGTTTCGGATCTTTTATTGTCCTTCCTGGTATTGATCCCTCGGCGCTTTCTGCTCTGCACAACCAGACGGCAGGTGGTTTGATGGCATTGTTGGATATGTTTTCTGGTGGTGCGTTCTCGAATGCGTCTATCTTTGCGCTGGGTATTATGCCTTATATCTCTGCATCCATCGTAATCCAACTGCTTACCATTGCAGTGCCTTACTTTCAAAAGATGCAGAAAGAGGGTGAGTCCGGGCGTCAAAAAATGAACCAGATTACGCGTTACCTCACGGTAGCCATCCTCCTGTTCCAAGGTCCGAGTTATTTGGTGAACCTTTCGGTGCAGATGGCACAAGCAGGTCAACCTTTGGCAATCGGATTTAACTGGTTTACTATCTC
Organism: Bacteroidaceae bacterium; assembly: GCA_963622445.1. Classification (GTDB taxonomy): domain Bacteria; phylum Bacteroidota; class Bacteroidia; order Bacteroidales; family Paludibacteraceae; genus Colicola. Next base: position 8,427 of record CAVFHY010000034.1, on the reverse strand, counting down.
GTCCACTATTCTGCTCTGCGCTGGCTCTATGTTTGTTATGTGGTTGGGTGAGCGTATTACGGATCGCGGTATCGGCAATGGTATTTCCTTTATCATCTTGATCGGTATTATTGCCCGTTTCCCAGGCGCATTGATTCAAGAGTTCTCCAGCCGTTTGAACGATGCCGGTGGTGGTTTGATTGTGTTCCTGCTCGAGGTAGTTATCCTGCTGTTCGTGTTCGCGTTTGCTATCCTTTTGGTACAAGGTACTCGTAAGATTCCTGTACAATATGCAAAGCGCATACAGGGAAACAAGCAATACGGTGGTGTCCGTCAGTATATCCCTCTGAAGGTGAATGCGGCCAATGTGATGCCTATCATCTTCGCTCAGGCGATTATGTTTATCCCTATCGCTATCGTTGGTTTCCGCGCAGACGGCAGCAATGCGTTTGTGCGTGCATTCATGGATAACAATGGTTTCTGGTACAACTTGGTATTTGCTATCTTGATTATTGCATTTACCTATTTCTATACAGCAATCATTATCAATCCTGTGCAGATGGCAGAGAACTTGAAACTGAACAACGGCTTTATTCCGGGTGTTAAGCCGGGTAAGAAGACGGCAGAGTACATCGACACGATCATGTCACGCATTACTTTGCCGGGGTCTATCCTGCTTGCATTGATCGCTATCTTGCCGGCTTTCGCTCGTTTGTTCGGTGTAAGTATGGGATTTGCACAATTCTTCGGTGGTACTTCGTTGCTCATTATGGTGGGTGTTATCTTGGATACCCTTCAGCAAATTGAAAGCCACTTGTTGATGCGTCACTATGACGGTTTCTTTGATTCCGGTATGCGTATCAAGGGGCGTTCGGGTGCAATGGCATATTAATTTGGAATAGGTAATCAACGATGATTTTCCTCAAGACTGACGAAGAGGTTGAACTCCTGCGTGCCAGTAACGACTTGCTCGGGCGGACTTATGCAGAGGTAGCCAAAGCGGTTAAGCCCGGTGTTACAACAGCACGATTGGACAAGATTGCTTATGAATTTATCAAGGACAATGGGGGGATTCCCGCTTGTCTTGGTTACGAGGGGTATCCGGCTACACTCTGTACATCCGTCAATGAGCAAGTGGTACACGGTATTCCGTCGGAGAAGCAAGTGCTCAAAGATGGCGATATCGTTTCTGTCGATTCGTGCATTCTCTTGAATGGCTATTGTTCTGATAGTGCATACACTTTCCCTGTAGGGGAAGTCGCTCAGGAGACACTGCAACTGATGCGTACCACCAAGGAGTCTCTCTATTTGGGAATTGAGCAAGCGGTTACCGGTAAGCGTCTTGGCGACATCGGTGCGGCAATTCAGGAACATTGCGAGAAAGCCGGCTATTCCGTGGTTCGCGAGTTTGTCGGACACGGAATCGGTCGTGAGATGCATGAGGAGCCTGAGGTATGCAACTATGGTCGTCGCGGTAATGGTATTGTGCTGAAATCGGGTATGACATTGGCTATTGAGCCGATGATTTGCTTGGGTCGTCGCAATCTTATTATGGAAGAAGATGGTTGGACTGCTCGTACGGCAGACCGCAAGCCAGCTGCTCACTATGAGTTGAGCGTGTGCGTGCGAAACGGGAAGGCAGACATACTCTCTACTTTCGACTACATAAAGGAAGTTCTTGGGGAGCGTTTCATCTAATTTATTACCTATACAAACCTGATTTTTATGGCAAAACAAGATTCAATCGAAGTTGATGGCGTCATTACGGAGGCTCTCTCGAATGCGATGTTTCGTGTTCAGATAGAGAATGGCCCGCTCATCACGGCACATATATCCGGTAAGATGCGCATGCATTATATCAAGATTTTAGCCGGTGATCGTGTCAAGGTGGAAATGAGTCCGTATGATTTAACCAAAGGTCGTATATCGTTCCGTTATAAATAATCCTTATAATTCACTCTACAACAATGAAAGTTAGAGCATCTATCAAGAAGCGCAATGCGGATTGCAAAATTGTTCGCCGCAAAGGGCACTTGTATGTAATTAACAAGAAAGACCCGAAGATGAAGATGCGTCAAGGATAAGCGCAATCTTTTATTCGTGTCAAGAACGAGAGTTCTCATTTTAACAGAAAACTATTAAAAACAAATTTATCCTTTAGTATTAAATTATGGCTATAAGAATTGTCGGTGTAGATCTGCCGCAGAACAAATGCGGTGAAGTCGGTTTGACTTACATCTACGGAATAGGTCGTTCAAGCGCAAAGAAAATTCTGGCAGAGGCAGGCGTAGACCCAAGCATCAAGGTTCAGGATTGGACGGATGACCAAGCAGCTAAAATCCGTGAGATCATCGGAGCACAGTACAAAGTGGAAGGTGATCTTCGTTCGGAGATTCAACTCAACATCAAACGTTTGATGGATATCGGTTGTTACCGTGGTGTTCGCCATCGTATCGGCTTGCCTGTTCGCGGTCAGTCTACGAAGAACAACGCTCGTACGCGCAAAGGTAAAAAGAAAACTGTTGCTAATAAGAAGAAGGCTACGAAGTAATCTTCGGTTAGCAAGTTAAATCAACTCATAATATCTATCAAATTATGGCAAAGAAAGCAATTGCAGCTAAGAAGCGCGTTGTAAAGATTGACGGTGTTGGTCAACTGCACGTTATGTCTTCTTTCAACAATGTTATCGTTACTATTGCTAATGCTGATGGACAAGTAATTTCTTGGTCTTCGGCAGGCAAGATGGGCTTCCGTGGCTCTAAAAAGAATACTCCTTATGCAGCTCAGATGGCTGCACAAGATTGCGGCAAGGTCGCTTTCGATCTTGGTCTGCGTAAAGTAAAAGCGTATGTTAAGGGTCCTGGACAAGGTCGTGAATCGGCTATCCGTGCTTGCGTAGCCGCAGGTATCGAGGTTACTGAGATTGTCGATGTTACTCCTATGCCACACAATGGCTGCCGTCCTCCTAAGCGTCGTCGCGTATAATTATTTATAAAATCGTTTTGTCGTTACGAACGAATTTACCTTTACCTCTTACATAGGTTATTTACGAACGATATTTTGTGATTTGTTTCGTAGCACAAGACAAGAACCCTTTTTACATTTAGATTACTATGGCAAGATATATAGGTCCTAAATCCCGTATTGCACGCCGTTTCGGTGAGCCTATCTTTGGTCCGGACAAAGTGCTGGACAAGCGTAATTACGCTCCGGGACAACATGGTGTTAACCGCCGCAAGAAAAACTCTGAGTATGGTACTCAGTTGGCAGAGAAACAAAAGGCTAAATATACCTATGGTGTATTGGAGCGCCAGTTCCGTCTTTTGTTTGCGCAAGCATCTCGCTCCAAGGGTATTACTGGTGAGATCCTGCTCCAACTTCTCGAGAGCCGTCTCGACAATATCGTATACCGTTTGGGTATCGCTCCTACTCGTGCTGCTGCTCGTCAGTTGGTCAGCCACCGTCATATCACAGTTGATGGCAAGGTAGTGAACATCCCTTCTTACTCGGTTAAGCCGGGTCAGGTAGTAGCTGTCCGCGAGAAGGCAAAATCGCTTGAGGTAATTTCTGCTTCGCTTGAAGGTTTCAATCACAGCAAGTATAGCTGGCTCGAGTGGAACGAAGCTGATAAGGCCGGTAAGTATCTCAATGTTCCTCAGCGTGAAGAGATTCCGGAGAACATCAAGGAGCAGTTAATCGTCGAGTTGTACTCTAAATAACAAATAAATTCATGGCAATATTAAATTTTATCAAACCTGATAAGGTGGTAATGTTGGATTCAAGTGCGACGAAAGGTACTTTCGAGTTTCGTCCGCTTGAACCGGGGTACGGAATTACGATAGGCAATGCTATCCGTCGCGTGCTGCTTGGCTCGTTGGAGGGATATGCTATCTGCGCTATTCGAATCAGTGGTATTGATCATGAATTTGCTACTATCCCCGGTGTCATCACTGATGTAACCAATTTGATTCTCAATCTCAAACAAGTTCGTTTTATCCGTAAGGAAGGACTTGAGGCGAACGGAGAGACTGTAAAACTCCATGTCTTGAAATCTAAGGTTTTCTTGGCAGGCGAGCTGAACAATGTTCTTCAAAACTTTGAGGTCTTGAACCCAGAACTGCAATTGGCAGAGATGGACGAGACGGCAGATTTTGAGATAGAGATAACTATCAACAAGGGTCGTGGCTATGTTCCCGGTGACGAGAATCGTCATGCTGATGATCCTATTGGTGTTCTTGCAATCGACTCTATCTACACTCCTGTTCGTAATGTGATGATTTCTGTAGATCAATTCCGTGTGGAGCAGCGTACCGACTACGAGAAACTGACCATTGAGATTACTACAGATGGTTCTATCACTCCGCAAAATGCTCTGACAGAAGCGGCTAAAATCTTGATTTATCATTTTATGCTTTTCTCCGATGAGCGTATCGTGATAGAGGAAGAAAATAAGACGAACAACACCGCAATGGATGAGGAGAATCTCCGTATGCGCCAACTTCTCAACCAGAAGTTGCAAGATATGGATCTCAGCGTTCGTGCGCTCAACTGCTTGAAGGCAGCTGAGGTGGAGACGCTTGGAGAATTGGTTAAATATCATCGTTCGGACCTGCTTAAGTTCCGCAATTTCGGTAAGAAATCGCTTACTGAGTTGGATGAACTGTTGGAGCGCAATGGTTTGGCATTTGGTATGGACATTTCGCGTTATCGTTCAATAGAGTAACTCAGGTTTTCCCTAACTCTTTAATTCAAAAACAATCTTATGAGACACAATAAGAAATTCAATCATCTTAGCCGCAAAGCGAATCACCGTGCTGCTTTGATGTCCAATATGGCTTGCTCGCTCATCATGCACAAGCGTATTTCCACTACTTTGGCTAAGGCAAAGGCACTCCGTATGTATGTTGAGCCTATCCTGACCCGTGCTAAAGAGGATAATATGGCTAACCGTCGTCTTGCTTTCAGCCAGCTGAAGCAGAAAGAAGTGGTTACCGAATTGTTCCAAAATGTTGGTGAGAAGATCGCTAACCGCCCGGGTGGCTACACTCGTATTCTTCGTACCGGTTTCCGTTTGGGTGACGCTGCCGAGATGTGTATCATCGAGCTCGTTGATTACAACGACAATATGCTCAAAGAGGCTAAGAAAACAACTAAGAAAGCAACCCGTCGTGCCGGCAAAAAGGCAGTGAAAGAGGCTGTTGAAGAGGCTGCTGAGCCTGCAGCAGAAGCACCTAAGGCAGAGTAATCTATCTTGAGGCAATCAACCAAAAGAACAGGGAATAAAGACATGGTATGGTCTTTGCTCCTTGCTCTTTTGCTTTTTAGTAGGACAAGTTCCTATTCTCGAATATTATAGACTTATAATTACTTGAATACTATGTTATTAGATTTAACGCAACATAAGGCGTCGGGCGTGACAATTGATAATTGTAAGCCGGGCGATACGCTTACCGTGAGCGGTATGATACACAATGTCCGTATCACGAAGTGGGGTGGTTTTATCATTCTGCGTAAGTCGCGTGGTTTGCTCCAGGCAGTTGTCCAAAATGAGACATCCCATTTCTTTGATGAGGCGGGGAATGAGATTGCATTGAGCGACCTTTGCCGCGAGATGGCTGTGTCTATCGAGGGGACGGTCGGAGAGGCAAAAATCAAAGACCCGGCTGCTTTCTATAATACCATTGAGATTGCCGTTAGTGCAGTGCATGTGCTTTCCCGTCCTTCCACCCACGAGGTGGTAGACATCAATGCTCTGAAATTTGGCGACGACGAGGCGCTCCTTCGTTTCAAGTTCGACAACCGACAGGTTACGCTTCGTAACCCGCGTGATATGTCTATTTTGAAGGTGCAATCCACTATCGCTAAGGCATTTGCCGATTTCTTGACGGAGAATGGTTTTACCCAGATTTATACACCGAAAATTGTTTCTGAGGGAGCAGAGGGCGGTGCCAATGTCTTCAAGATGGACTATTTTGGCAAGCAGGTCTATCTGGCACAATCGCCTCAATTCTACAAGCAGATAGGTGTCGGCGTTTACGAGCGTGTTTTCGAGATAGCGCCGGCATATCGTGCAGAGAAACACAATACTTCGCGCCACTTGAACGAGTATATCTCTCTGGATGTTGAGATGGGATTCATCAAAGGGCAGGAGGATGTGATGACCTTGGAGGCTGCTTTGTTGCACTATATTATCAATCGTGTGGCGACCGATTGTGCCCACGAGTTGAATCTTCTGGGTGCCACTATTCCGCAGTTGCCGACCAATGTACCTGCTTGGAAGTTGAGCGAGGTGCACGAGATTCTGTTCGAGAATCATTTGACGGAGGAGGACCACCGTGGTGAGGACGATTTGGCACCCGAAGAGGAGCGTGCTATCTGCAAGTATGCGTTGGAGAAGTATGGCTCTGACTTTGTTTTCGTTACCCATTTCCCCAGCCAGCACCGTGCGTTCTATGCGATGGACGACCCAGAAGATCCCGATTTGACGCTGAGTTTCGACCTGCTTATGCGTGGTTTGGAGATCACATCCGGCGGTCAGCGTATTCACAAGGAGGCCGACTATCGTGAGAAGATGCAGCGTCGTGGCATGAACCCGGATAATTTCCGCTTCTATTTGGATACTTTCAAGAATGGTATGCCGCCTCACGGAGGTTTCGCTATCGGTTTGGAGCGTATTACGGCTTGTTTCTTGGGTATTGCCAATGTAAAGGAATGTTCCATGTTTCCGCGTGACATCAACCGTGTAGCGCCCTAATAACGTTTCTGTTTTTACGACCGAAATGCCGCACCCGACTCCCGTCCTGTGTGGCATTTCTTTCTCTCTGGCTCCCGTTCGCTATTTCTGAATGTTAATAATCTTTCGGTTTAATATACTGCTATCTTCGAACCCTTACCGAAGGGATGCACTATGTCTATACTGTTCAAATATATGAAAAAGACCTTTCTGTCTATCCTGTGTATTTTAATTTGCGGATTAGAGAAAAAAGTCGTACCTTTGTGCACTTTAAATGAATAGAAATATATTACTTATGCTCTCGAACGCAGAACAACAAGAGATACTTCGTCGTCGCACTTTTGCGATTATTTCCCATCCTGATGCTGGTAAAACGACCCTGACAGAGAAACTATTGCTCTATGGAGGTGCTATCCATGTGGCAGGTGCCGTGAAATCGAACAAAATACGCAAGACGGCTACCTCGGACTGGATGGAGATAGAGAAACAGCGTGGTATCTCGGTGGCTACCTCGGTCATGGGTTTCGATTATGAAACCTCTTCCGAATCTCCCTCTATGAGGGGGCAGGGGGAATCCGGGGTAGTTCGCTACCATATCAACATTTTGGACACACCGGGGCACCAAGATTTTGCGGAAGATACTTTCCGTACATTGACCGCTGTGGATTCGGTCATTATCGTGATAGATGCCGCCAAAGGTGTGGAGACGCAGACACGCCGCCTGATGCAGGTGTGCCGTATGCGCAAGACGCCCGTGATGGTGTTTGTCAACAAAATGGACAGAGAAGGCAAGGACCCGTTTGATTTGCTGGACGAGATAGAATCGGAACTTGGCATTCATGTGCGCCCGCTATCGTGGCCTATCAATAGCGGCCAACGGTTCAAAGGGGTGTACAACCTCTATCAGTCGACCCTCGACCTATATCAGCCCGACAAGACGCATGTGACGGAGTCGCTTCGGTTCGACGATATCAACGATCCGCAAATCACGGCGCTGGTGGGCGATAAAGATGCGGAGAAACTGCGAGAAGATATAGAGATGATAGCGGGGGTATATAATCCCTTCTCGCAGGAGGATTATCTTGCGGGCGAATTGGCTCCCGTGTTCTTCGGCTCGGCACTGAATACCTTCGGTGTGAAAGAACTGCTTGAGTGCTTTGTGCGCATTGCACCGTCGCCACGCCCCGTGCAGGCAGAAGAGCGTACGGTGGAACCCATGGAGGACAAGTTTACGGGCTTCTGCTTTAAGATTCACGCCAATATGGACCCGAATCACCGCTCGTGTATTGCGTTCTTCAAGATATGCTCCGGCAAATTTGAGCGCAATGTGTACTATAAGCATGTACGCAAAAATCAGCAAATGCGCTTCTCTTCGCCGACCTGCTTTATGGCACAGCGTAAAGAGACGGTGGATGAGGCATACGCAGGCGATATTGTCGGTCTGCCCGATACCGGCAACTTCAAAATCGGCGACACGCTGACGGCGGGCGAGAATCTGCACTTTAAGGGGTTGCCGTCTTTCTCGCCAGAGATGTTTAAGTATATCGAGAACGCTGACCCGATGAAGCAAAAGCAACTCGACAAAGGCGTGAGCCAACTGATGGACGAGGGCGTGGCGCAACTCTTTGTCAGCCAAATGAACGGGCGCAAGATAATCGGTACGGTCGGGCAACTGCAGTTTGAGGTGATACAGTATCGCTTGGAGCATGAATATC
>CAVFHY010000033.1:0-22583 GCA_963622445.1 Bacteroidaceae bacterium | reverse complement strand
AGCGAAAATACGGCATAGCCGAACATTAAATTCATAATTCATAATTAACATGAAACCAACCATCGCCATTACGGCAGGAGATATCAACGGTGTAGGCTACGAGATTATCCTCAAAGCCATTGCCGACCCGCATATTTGTGAGATATGTCGTCCCATTCTGTACGGCAACGCCAAAATTGCCCACTTACATGCCCAGACACTGGGGGAGGAGTATACCAAATTGCAATTCAATAGCATCGATTCGCCCCGACAGACCAAAGACGGACGCCTTAACCTCATCTCGTGCTACCCCGACGACACCCCTGTGCAGTTGGGTGTTTCGACCCCAGAGGCAGGCAAGGCTTCGTTTGCAGCATTGGAGCGGGCGTGTGCAGACCTTAAGGCAGGTGTGGTGGATGCGCTGGTGACGGCACCTATCAATAAGGAGAATATTCAGTCCGATTTATTCCATTTCTCGGGACATACAGAGTACCTTACCTCTACTTTTGGTGAGGGCAAGGAAAGCCTTATGATGATGGTGAACGACATGATGCGTGTGGCATTGGTCTGCAACCATGTTCCTCTCGCCCGTGTGCCGCAAATGATTACGGAGGAGCGTATTCTCGCCAAGTTGGCAGTGCTTAACCAAACCCTGCAGGACGATTTTACTATCGAGAAGCCCCGTATCGCTGTGCTGGCACTCAACCCGCACGCAGGCGATAACGGCTTGATAGGCAAAGAAGAGCAGGATATTATCAAGCCTGCTATCGAAAAAGCGAATGAGCAGGGAATATGGGCGTTTGGACCTTATTCCGCTGACGGATTCTTTGGAAGTGGGCATTTTACGCATTTCGATGCGGTGCTGGCAATGTACCACGACCAAGGGTTAATCCCGTTCAAGACGCTCGATATGAATGGCGTCAACTACACTGCCGGTTTGTCTATCGTGCGCACTTCGCCTGACCATGGCACAGCGTACGATTTGGCAGGCAAGAACGAGGCAAAGGCGTATAGTTTCTCGCATGCGCTTTATATGGCTATAGATATTCTCCATACCCGTGCGCAGAACAAGGAACTCAAGAAAAATCCGCTGCCTTTCGAGCCGCACGAGGAGCACGAAGACCGTCGTCCTCGTCGTGAGTTTGTCGATTTTAAGACTACTAACGCCCCCGCGCAGCCCAAGACGGACGCCAAGTAGGGTAACGCCATGTGGTAGGGTAAGCGCCTGCCGCCCATATAGATACGAGTAAAATTTATAGAACACAATATGACAAGTAAAGAAATCCGACAGTCCTTCTTGGACTTTATGGAGAGCAAAGGACACCATATCGTACCCTCTGCACCGATGGTTATCAAAGATGACCCTACGCTGATGTTTACCAATGCGGGCATGAACCCTTGGAAGGGTATCATTCTCGGCAACGACCCGATTAAGTACCCCCGTGTGGCGGATTCGCAGAAGTGTCTGCGTGTCAGTGGCAAGCACAACGACTTGGAGGAGGTAGGGCATGATACCTACCACCACACCATGTTTGAGATGCTCGGCAACTGGTCGTTTGGCGACTATTTTAAGGAGGGAGCCATTGACTTTGCGTGGGAGTATATCGTGGATGTCCTGCATATTGACCCGAAGAACCTCTATGCAACCGTTTTCGAGGGAGCGCCCGAAGAGGGATTGGCTCGTGACGAGGAGGCTGCCGCTATCTGGGCAAAGCACTTGCCTGCAGACCATATTCTGAACGGCAACAAGCACGACAATTTCTGGGAAATGGGCGATACAGGACCTTGCGGCCCTTGCTCCGAGATCCATGTGGACAGTCGTTCCGAGGAGGAGAAAGCGGCTCTGCCGGGTCGTGAGTTGGTCAACAAAGACCACCCACAGGTTATCGAGATTTGGAATCTTGTCTTTATGCAGTACAACCGCAAGGCAGACGGTTCCCTCGAGGGGCTTCCCAAGCGTGTCATTGATACGGGTATGGGATTCGAGCGTTTGCTGCGTACCCTGCAGGGCAAGCAGTCCAACTACGATACCGATGTGTTCCAACCCATGCTGCACAAGATTGGTGAGATTTGCGGCACAGAGTATGGCAAGGAGGAGAAAACCGACATCGCTATGCGTGTCATTGCCGACCATATCCGAACCATCGCCTTTGCTATTACCGACGGACAACTGCCAAGCAACGAGAAGGCGGGCTATGTCATTCGTCGTATTCTGCGCCGTGCAGTACGCTATGGCTATACTTTCTTGGGGCAGCGTGAGGCATTTATGTACCAGTTAGTGCCGCAACTCATCGAGGATATGGGCGATGCCTACCCCGAACTTAAGAAGCAAGAGCAGCAGATTATCCCTGTTATCAAGAGCGAGGAGGAGGCTTTCCTTCGTACGCTGGACAAGGGTATTACCTTGCTGGATAAACTCATGAAAGAGGCGAAGGGTAAAGAGATTTCCGGCGTGGATGTATTCACACTGAAAGACACCTACGGTTTCCCGCTCGACTTGACCGAACTTATTCTTCGCGAGAACGGTTATACCACCAACGAGGAAGAGTACCAGAAGGCATTGGAGCATCAGAAAGAGATGGGGCGTAGTGCCAATAAGCAAGACCTTGGCGACTGGGTTGTCTTGCGTGAGGGTGATACCGAGTTTGTCGGTTACGATTCGTTAGAGGTTGAGACAGAAGTGCTTCGCTACCGTAAGGTGAGCCAGAAGGGGAAAGAGTTCTATCAAATTGTGCTTTCTAAGACACCATTCTATGCAGAGATGGGTGGCGAGGTAGGCGATACCGGTATGCTCGGTACGGCACATATCATTGATACCAAGCGAGAGAACAACTTGCCTGTACATATCTGCACCGAGTTGCCGGAGCATATCGATGGCAAACTGATTGCGCATGTCGATGAAGTACGCCGTCAGGCTATCGCTTGCAACCACTCTTGTACCCATATTCTGCACTATGCACTGCGTACCGTCTTGGGTGCCCATGTCGAGCAGAAGGGTAGTTTGGTCACGCCCGATTCTCTGCGTTTCGATTTCTCGCACTATCAGAAGGTTACTCCCGAAGAACTCCGCAAGGTAGAGCAGTTGGCGAATGAACTTATCCGACGCAATTATCCGCTGGAGGAGAGTCGTCATACCCCGATTGCCAAAGCCAAAGAGATGGGTGCCATGGCCTTGTTTGGTGAGAAGTACGGCGACGATGTGCGTGTCATTAAGTATGGTCCTTCCATCGAGTTGTGCGGTGGTTGCCATGTGCCTGCTTTGGGTTGCATAGGCTCCGTGCGTATCTTGTTGGAAACCAGTGTGGCAGCTGGTGTACGCCGTATCGAGGCAGTTACGGCAGCCAAAGCCGACGAGTTGTATTTTGCACAGCAAGATATGTTGACCAACCTGCGTGGTCTGTTCAATAATGCCCCCGACCTCTCTGCGGCTGTGCAAAAAGCCGTGCAGGAGAATGCAGGCCTACGAAAGGAGATTGAGACCTATATGGCAGAGAAATTGGAGCAGTACCGTGACCGTCTGATAGACCGTGCGGAGGACTTCAATGGCACGAAGTTGGTGCGTCTGCAGGGGAAAGTGCAGCCCGATATGATTCGTGGCGTGCTGCCATTGCTGCGTGGTAAGTTTACGGATGTGCGTTTCGCTGTCGTAGGTGCTACCGAATGGGAAGGCAAACCCATGATTTCCGTATTCCTCTCGCAACCGTTGGTAGATGCAGGTCTGAATGCAGGTCAGATGATAAAGTCTGCCGCTAAGCACATCCAAGGCGGTGGCGGCGGACAGGCCTGGATGGCTACCGCTGGCGGTCGTAATGTAGAGGGGCTACAGTCCGCTTTGGACGAACTCCTCTCTGCCCTGAAATAATCGGTACTACGCAAGTATGGATTATGCTCTTGTTGCTCAACGATGATGGTCTATAAAGATAGTTGTAGAGCACAAAGGTACTAATTCCTAATTCCTAATTATTTGAAGACTCTCACACGGCTTTTGCCTGAAAAATATCGTTCTGCAGTCCGTTTCGTATGTGTCGGCACATTCGGAACGGCACTGCAGTACGCTATCTATTATGGATTTCTGGCATTGTTCGATGTCGTGTGGGCGGAGAGTACGCTGCGTGTAACAACGGCATTCACACTCGGTTTTTGTATCGAGATGATTGTCAATTATTTCCTGACAAGTTTTTATACCTTCCGTACGCGACCAACAGTCAAGAATGCGGGTGGTTTTATGTTGGGGCGATTGGTAACTTATCTCATTCAAGTGGGCTTTCTGCATATTCTTATCGCTTGTACGCTGTCGGAAGAATGGTCCGGTATTGTGGCGATCATGTTGGCGGGTGTGGTTAATTATTTTGTCCTCGTGCCGTTCTATAGACACAAAAAAGAAACCAAAACCCTGGAGGAAGTCATCGAGGAGCATGTGGCTCAAGAGTGTGCTGACGAGCCCGATACCGAAAAAGACATCCCACAAGAGTAGAATTCCGTTTGTATAAGGTTCATCCGTTTGTATTAGGTTAATGTGTTAAGTTAGTCCGTTTGTATAAGGCAGCCGTAATCCGAAATGAATATCTATCGAGCAAATATCCTCTATACCCCCACGCCGCAGGCTTTTCGAATTCTGCGGCACGGCTATATTGTGGTTGACGACGAGGGGTATATTGTGTATGTCGGGCGTACACTTCCCGAACCATTCTCGAACCAACTCGTTACCGACTTCGGTGAATCGCTATTGATTCCGGCAATGAACGACCTACATGTCCATGCCCCCCAGTATCGCAACATGGGAATGGCAATGGATATGGAGCTTTTGCCATGGCTTAACACCTATACTTTCCCCGAAGAATCCCGCTATCGTAGCCGTGTGTATGCAGAGGCTATGTACCGTTGTTTTGTGCACGATTTGTGGCTCAACGGCACGATGCGCGCATCGGTTTACGCTACTATCCATTTGCGCTCCACCATGCTCTTGGCGGATTTGTTTGCGGAGGCAGGTATGGGAGCCAAGATAGGTCTTGTCGGAATGGATCGCAATTGCCCTGACCGCTTGAGCAATACGCCAACCGAGGTGGTGCAAAATACCGAACGACTCTCGAAGCATCTCGCTCATACACCTTTGCTTGAGCCTATCATTACCCCTCGTTTCGTGCCGTCTTGCTCGCCCGAGATGCTTCGTGCCTTGGGCGATTTGGCGCAGCGCACGGGGTTATCTGTGCAATCTCACCTGAGTGAGAACCGTTCCGAGATAGCATGGGTGCAGTCGTTGGAGCCGGAGAGTACCTGCTATGGCGATGCGTATCATCGTTATGGCCTATTCGGTCAGACGCCCACGCTTATGGCGCATTGCTGCTACACGGCAGGTGCCGAGTTAGAACTTATGCAGCACCAAAAGGTTATGGCGGTACATTGTCCTACTTCCAACTGCAATCTTGGATCAGGTATCGCCCCTGTTCGCACTTTCCTGCAACATGATATCCCCGTTGCTTTGGGTACTGATGTGGCAGCAGGACACCATCTGAGTATGTTCCGTGTCATGCAGTATGCGCTCGAAATGAGCAAGTTGCAGTATGCTGCCTCGGAGGGTAAAAAGCCGTTCCTCTCCCTGTCGGAGGTGTTCTATTTGGCGACCAAATCCGGTGGCTCGTTCTTTGGTAAGGTCGGCTCCTTTGAGCGTGGCTATGCATTCGATGCGTTGGTGATAGACGACCATGAGTTGAATGCCACTCCCGCTGTAGCAGGAGCAAAGCCGTACGATTTGCAGCACCGTTTGGAGCGCTATATCTATTTAGGGGACGACCGCCAACTGACGCACCGTTTCTGTCAGGGGCATTGTCTACCGGAGCCTCGTGTGTGAGCGCAGCGAGCAGGAGCCGCTATGTACAAAAGGTCTCCTATGCCGCAAGCGGCAAGAAAAAGGGAATCAAAAAGACAAAATGATTTCTCCGCACTTATCGCAACAGTAGTAACATATCCATACTATCCTCACGATGAATTTTTGTCAGCACATTATTGCCCCACTCAATAAGCGTTTGGTTTGGTATCTCTCTATGGAGGAATACCTTGCACAACATATTTCCGACCTTATGGTCTCGACCGATGCGTCTCAAGCCGCTTCGGCTATTTCCTCTTCAGCGGAAAACGGAGGTATTTTTTTTACATGGGTGGTTCCCCCTACGGTTATCTTTGGCCGTCACCAAGTTATGGCGGACGAGGTCAATATGGCGTATTGCCGCTCGCATGGGGTGCAGATGTACCGTCGTAAGAGTGGGGGAGGTTGCGTCTATTCCGATGGGGGAAATCTTATGCTGTCGTATATCACGCCCAATACGCATAGCGAATCTGTTTTTCAGTCCTATTTGGATAGGGTGACAGATGCCTTGAAACAACTCGGATTTGCCGCCGCCAAGTCAGAGCATAACGATGTCTTGATAGGCGACCGCAAGGTGTCGGGCAATGCGTGCTATGCGTTGCCTACCGGTACGATTGTGCATGGTACGATGCTGTATGATGTCGATTTTGAGGCATTGCAGCAGGCGATTACACCCACTCGGGAAAAACTCGCCAAGCATGGTGTGCAGTCTGTCCGCCAGCGTGTGGTCAATCTAAAACCGATTTTGGAGGAGGGCACACAAGCCATACAGGATATTCACGGCCTGTCCGATTATTTTGTGTCCTCTTTTTGTTCGTCCTCTCGAATGCTTACGGCCGAAGAGATAGCTGCTATCGATATGCTTGAGCAGACCTACCTCGAGCCGTCTTTTATTGAAGGCAAGTAACATTTTCCCCTATTTATCGTACTGATAGCAGCCGGCATCTGGGCGAATACTATCATGTAACGATTCCGACACTCGCTTCGCACCTGTTTTATCTATTGGATAAGAGAGTGCCACCAGCGAGTCGGCAATGCCGATAGCGGGCGAAAGAGAATCTAACCGAAAGTCGTAGTAGCGATATTCCTTGTATTTATAGTAGGTATTGCGGAAAACAGATATGGAATCCGTTTCCTGCCAATAGACATTGTTGTGTGCGTGGGGAATGGCAAGCGTGTCGGTCTTGATGTAGTTGCCAACAAACGCCCCTGCGTAGTACTGTGTGAACGGTGTGGCTACCACCAACTGATTGGTACGCACGCCTGTGATGATACTGTTGTAGAACGATGCGGTGGTGGGGCATTCTTTGCTCAGGTTGTCAATATAGACCGCCGCTACATCTTGCCGCGATGTTGATTGGATATTGATATTGGTGGAGTTGAAATACGATGCGATAGTGGTATGTACAAACCGCTGTTCGCCCCCCGACAGATAGACGCAGTAGGACGCACAGTTGCTAATCTCCGTATTGGCAACCTCCGCATTGATGTGCTGTAACACCAACCCATAGAGTGCTTCGTTGTGTATACGACTGTTGGTCAGTCGCAGGGTGGGCAGCGACGAAGTCTGCGTGCTTCGGCAGTAGAGCCCCACAGACGCACTCGACATATCCACATTGTCAAAATGATAGGTCGCAGGCGTTTGGCTCTTGTCGTGAACAAGGTATACGCCCTCCCATAGCCCTGCCGCATAGCGGTAAGGCACGCTGTCAAACAAGCGGTCGAGGCGGTCGCCTCGCAGTGTAATCGGCCTTTCGAGTGTGCCTACTGCCTCCACATCGCCCAACGCCCAGAGCGAAGCACCGCTGTGGAAATAGAGTTGTGCCCCTGCTTCTATGGAGAGTTTCCCGCCTACGACAAGGGTGTCGTAGATAAGATAGGGCTTGTCGGCTTTGAACTCCTTATCTCCTGGGTAATCTGTACGGTGCGAAAGGCTTTGTATCTTCTCTACATTTTGCCCATACGCCTCGAGAACCACTTTCTGCACTCGCTCGTTCGATAGTGAGAAGAGCAGTTCGTCTTCTATGAACACGGGCGAGTTGACATCTTGCGGGTCGATGTATACCCGTACAAACACATAGATACTATCCCCACCATACAAGTCCAAATCAATGGTATTCAGTTTGTTCGCACTGTTCTCGCCATCTATATTCACATGGAAATACTTCCCCTCACGGAAAGCAATTTTCTTAATTCGCAGCGCATTTTTGTTGGGGTTGCGCACCATAAGTCGCAGCGTCGAACTGCCAACCTCTGAGAAAACGGTATCGAAAAGTACCGTATCTTTCGAGAAAGAGAGTGCCAATGCGGGGTCTGTAGAGACTATAGACTCTCGGCAGCTGACCAGCAGCAGACCAAGGCAGAGTAGGGGGAAGAGGCGTTTCATGGGGTTACTCGAAATTGAAAGTCAGAACGATAGCGCGATTGAGCAACTTGTCAATGGCGCGCGTATAGAACTCGTCGTCTTTGGCAAGTTCGTTGCGTTTTTCTACAGGTACGAGTTGATCCGCAAAACCTACCCGATAGGTCAGTTCGGGACACCATTTAAACCACTGGAAATAGATGTCGCAGCCAAAACCGACTTCTACAAAATAGTCCAACCCTTTGAGCAGAATAGGCTTTGTCTTGTCGAGGTTGATGTTGTAACTTATCCCTCCACCACCGATTAGATAGGGGCGGTAGTTCCCCTCTCGCTCGGCAGACCATTTCAGATACAGCGGGACGGAAATAGGTATCGCCAGCACCTCTGTCTTTTTGTTTTTGCCTCCTGGAAAAGGATTGCCGCTTTCGTTCTCATAAGAGATAGAGCGCGAAGAGAATTGCATTCCGGGTGTGAAGCGCAGACTCAAGTGTCTCGAGAGACGCAGGTCGGTAATGAAATTCACCGAGAAGCCGGGCATAAGGCTGCTCACCCGTGCATGGTATATTTCACCGTTTTGCTCCAGTTGGGAATCTGTCACGCCAAAAGACATAAAATTCATCCCCACAGAGAAACCCAGATGCACCAAGCGGTCATCTACATACGGGTTGTTTTGAGCAGGCGCAACCGTGCGACCAAGCAGAAGCAAAGAGAGCAGTATGTATGGGAGTATTCTTTTCACGCGTTTGTTTATTCGTCGCTTCCGCCTGATTCGTCAAAAGAAGAACTGATGCGTTGCGCGTCTGTAGCAGCGGGTTTGTTCTCTTTCGGGCGGTTGTTGCCAAAGTTGTAGGTCAGTGTCAGGCTGATAGTGCGCGAGTGCCACTGTTTGTCCTGATACTGCCAAAACCCGTCGCCCCAAGTGGTGTTGCGCCGCGAGCGGGAGTTCAATATATCCCGCAAATTCAGTGCCAAGGCGAGTTGTTTGTTCAAGAAAGTTTTGCGCAATCCAAGGTCTATGGCATATCGGTGGTCGCTTTGCCCTTGTGCCACCACGCGCGGACTGCGGTAGCGTGCGCTTATCTGTCCCGAGAAAGTCTTGGTGAAGAGGAATTGTGCGTTGATACGCGCCGACCAAGCGAGGATGTTCTGTGCAGGCAAGTCCACCTCTACAAAAGTGCCGTTGAGGTAGTCCTCGTAGTGAGCAGACGAGATGCTGTTCCAGTAGAAATTGACATTCGTCGTTAGTTGCAGCACCTCTTTGAATAGGCGGTTCTTTGCTACAACTTCCACGCCCAATTCCTGCCGTTTGGCGACATTGAGGTAGGTATTTTTCATCACCTCGCCGTCCATATAGCGCACATTCTGCACCTCGCCGTCCTTGTAGCGCCAAAAGAGTCCTGCCGAGAGAGTATGCCGCTCCCAGTTCTTGAGGTAGTTCAGTTCCAGCGATGATGAATAGGCGGGTAGCAGATCCGTGTTGCCGTAACTGATATTTGTCGAGTCGGAGAAATCCAAGCGGGGGTTAATCTGGTGTCCTCTCGGGCGGTCTACACGGCGGGTGTAGTTGAGTTGCAACTCGTGTCCATGCCCGAAATCGTAACTGATATACGCACTCGGGAAAAGTTGGAAATATGCCGTGTCGCGCTTCTGCGGTTTCTGGGCATAAGCGTCTTGTATGTCGCCGTTATCGTCTTTGTACGAAGAGGACAAATGGCGCATGAAATACTCCCCTCGCAGCCCTACTTGCACCGAGAGGTGTTCCCAAAAGCGATTGCCGTAGGTGATATAGAGTGCGTGATTCTGTTCTTGGCTGTTGAAAGTCGTATAGTAGTCGTAGAGTTCCTGCTCATGGTTATGCCCGTTGTAGGCTGCACCGTCCGAGGTGTTCCAACTGACAGTGGCTTGATAGCCTGCCTCCAGTCTGGACTGCTGAGTCGGCTTCCATTCGTAGTCGGCTTTTGCCTCCACGGTCTGCATCAGGCTGTTGTTTATCTGCTCTTGGCGGGTGGTGTCCATGCCTTCGGTCTGCGTATAGAAATTGTCCTGACGAAACGCAAAATGCATATATGAGGCGGTAAGCATAAGTTGGTGTTTCTGCATCTTGAAAGTGTAGTCCA
The DNA here is from genome assembly GCA_963622445.1 of Bacteroidaceae bacterium. Lineage (GTDB taxonomy): Bacteria > Bacteroidota > Bacteroidia > Bacteroidales > Paludibacteraceae > Colicola. The sequence continues at coordinate 12,262 of CAVFHY010000033.1, read as the reverse complement.
CCGTAGCTTGCCCTCCCGGGTGCCAGCCGCCACCGGTCTCCGTGCGGGTGTATTGGCGTAGCGTATCGCCTGTCTGACAGTCGGTTAGCAAGTACGAGTTCACATCCTTGTCGTGCATACGCAAGTACTGCTTGTCCTCTACCATACCGAACCCGGAGAAGCCGAGGGTGGAGTGGCTGCTCAGCCGCAAGTTCAGTCCTCCGCGCAAGAAGAGTCCCCCGCCGCGGCGGTCGCTGTTGCCGTCTTGTAGCAGGTGCGAAACAAGACTGTCGGGCGCAATATCCGCCACTTTTTTCGTCCCCGTACCAAGGATATTGTATCGGTTGGTCGATGATGTGCCGTTCGAGGTATGGTAGCGGTATCCAGCATTGAAATAGCCGTCCACTATACCTTTCGAGAAGTTGATATTGAACCCGACATTCGCCCCGGGAGGCGTCGTCCACGGCTTGGCGAGAGCGTATTCAATACCCGCATTGACACTGCCATAGTAGCCTGCTTTGCGGTCTTCTTTCATCACGAGGTTGATAATTCCCGCTGTGCCTTCGGGCGAGTATTTGGCACTGGGGTTGGTGATAACCTCTATCTGTTGGATGCTCTCGGCGGGCATTTGTTGCAGCACCTGCGCACGGTTGTCACTGTTCAGTCCGGCAGGTTTGCCGTTGATCCAAATCTCCACATCCTCCGAGTTACGCAGTGAGATTGTACCCTCTTGGTCTACATCCACCGAGGGAATATTCTCCAGCACATCGGTGATACTTGCGCCTGCCGACGAGATGTTTTGGTCAACCGTAAAGACTTTCTTGTCCAACTCAAAGCGCATCGAACTCCCTTGTCCGACCACTTCTACCTCCTGCAGTGCCTGCGTATCCTCCGCCAAGTAGATCTTCCCCATATTCACAGCCTTTCCACTGAGCGTAACCGTGCGTTTCTGCTCGCTATAGCCCATAAAAGAGACTGCCACTATATATTCGCCGTTCTTCAGCCCCGTGATGCGGAACGCACCATCGCTGTCGGTGGTAGCACCGGCAGTAGGCACGCTCTCTCCCGAGCGGGTAACACTGACATTGGCAAAGTCAATTGCCTCGCGCATGGCTTGGTCGAGTACTTTGCCCGTGAGGACATTCTCTGCCTGCAGTCCGACTGCCGTTGAGAAGCAGAGTAGGAGTGTAAGTATATAATGGTATGAATGCACGCAAATAAAAAAATTATTGTTCCCCTGTTCGTTCCCTGTTTTTTTTCTGTTGTAAGAGCCATTCTGTGGCTGATTGGTAGCAGCGTGTGCCGATGCCCATGATGGTGTGGGCGCAGACCTCGGTCAGCAAGCTGGTGCGCCGAAACGCCTCCCGTTGCATGATGTCCGAAATATGTACTTCTACAACGGGTATCTGCGCCATGGCTACAGCATCTCGCAGTGCCACGCTCGTATGCGTGTATCCTCCTGCATTCAACACAACGCCACACGCCTCCTCTTGCGCTTCGTCCGTTCTCAATGTCCACTCCTGTATGTGGTCTATCAGGTCGCCTTCGTGGTTCGACTGATAGTAAACGAAGTGAATATCAGCATATTGTCGTTGCAGCGCAAGCAGTACTTGCTCCATCGACTCTGTGCCGTAGATAGACGGTTCTCTCCGCCCTAACATATTCAGATTCGGACCATTCAATATGTACACGCACAACATGGCAGTGAGAAATTAGTAGTTAGGAAATGGTGCTTTGTAGATTGTCTGTGTCGATACACCGCAATCAAGCAGCAAGCAATGAGGATACAAGGAGGATACAACGCCCCGCCTCGCTCTGCCTATTGACTATCACCTATCGTGCTCCGTTGACTACAAGCAGAAACTCATCGTTGTCATCGGTACGCTCCATGTAGGTCTTGAGTTTCTCCATTGCCTCCGAGCCGTTCATATCGCTTAACTGCTTGCGAATCTGCCACATACGACTCAGCACATCCGCTGGCAACAGCAGATCGTCGCGTCGTGTCCCCGAAGCAGGAATATCCACAGCAGGGAAGATGCGTCGGTTGGCTAACTTGCGGTCGAGTTGCAATTCCATATTGCCTGTGCCTTTGAATTCCTCAAAGATAAGGTCGTCCATTTTGCTGCCCGTCTCGGTCAGTGCAGTGGCGATTATTGTCAGGCTGCCGCCATTCTCTATGTTTCGTGCTGCACCGAAGAAACGCTTGGGTTTGTGCAGTGCTTGCGCTTCCACACCGCCCGACAGCACCTTTCCGCTCGAGGGGGCTACCGTATTGTATGCGCGCGCAAGTCGTGTGATAGAGTCGAGTAGGATGACCACATCGTGTCCGCTTTCTACAAGGCGTTTGGCTTTCTCGTGCACGATATTTGCTACTTTCACATGGTTCTCCGCAGGTTCGTCGAAAGTAGAGGCTACCACTTCGGCGTTGACCGACCGCGCCATATCCGTTACCTCCTCGGGACGCTCGTCTATGAGCAGTACTATCATGTACACCTCGGGGTGGTTGGCAGCAATAGCATTGGCTATCTCTTTGAGTAGCACTGTTTTACCTGTTTTTGGTTGGGCTACAATCAGTCCACGCTGCCCCTTGCCGATAGGCGCAAAGAGGTCAATAATACGCACGGACAATGGGTCGCCTTTGCCCTTGCAAAGGTGGAATTTTTCGTTCGGGAAGAGGGGGGTAAGGTTCTCGAATGCGACGCGCGTTTTGGCTTTCTCTGGTGCCAATCCGTTGATGCGTATTACTTTGTCCATCGGGAAATACTTGTCTGGGTCACGGTTCACACGAATGGTGCATTCCACCGTGTCGCCCGGTTTCAGTCCGTAGGAGCGAATCTGCTCTTTGCTGACATATACATCATCGGGCGAGGGTAGGTAGTTGTAATCCGCAGAGCGAAGGAAACCGAAACCATCCTGCGTACATTCCAGTGTTCCCATGGCAATCACATGCTCGCCAAGGTCTATCTGTGAACGGGTATTGTTCTGCGCAATAGGCTGGTTTTGTGCAGGTTGCTTTTGCGTTGGCTGCTCAGTATATTCGCCACCGTTCTCGTCTTCCGTATCGTCTTCGCTTAAATAGATATCTTGTTCATCGGCAATATGCGGATGTGTGCGGGCATATTCTGCGGCTTTTTGGGCTGCCAATGCCGCCAACTCCTCTTTCGAGCGGCGTGCCTTCTTCGGCATAGTCGTTGCTGCGGGTGTCGCATTGTCTGTAGCAGGCGTTGTGGGTGCCGCTACTGCAGCCGGTGCCGCTATTGCTTCAGAAGCCACTTCTTCCTGTGCTTCGGGTGTGGAGAAAAGTGTCGGCTCCTCTTGCGGTTTCTGCGGTTGGGGTAGTTCACCCGAGAGGGGCTTGCGTGCCTCTATCGCCCGTACTGTGCGGTTTTGGCGATGGTTGTTTTGCTTGAGTTGCTCTTGCATCTCGTTCAGTTGCTCTTGCTCCGTACCGACTGTAGCCACTACATTTTCGCTCTTTAGCCCCGTGGTGTTTACTTTGTGTACATTCTTCACACCACGCGTACGCACACGCCCTGCAGCGGGCGCAGTTTCCTCCGTTTTTTGTTCGGCTGCAGCAGATTGTGGTTTGGCTTGTTGACGCTGCGAGTTGCGTTGCGTCTTGCGTTCGGCTTTGGCTGTTTCGCGGGCTTGCACTTCGAGTGCGCGGTTGTCGGCTTGTGCATCAAGAATAGCATAACTTATCTCGCGAACCGTTTGCGTGCGTTTCGGTTTCAGCCCCATAGACACAGCGATTTCTTGTACTTCGTCGAGCGTCATACGCTCGAGTTTATTCAAATCGTATTGCATAAAAGTGTTTAGAAAATGGTGTACAAGGAGAACCCTTGTAAGAAAATCGGTGCAAAGATACAAAGATTTTTGCAGATACACAAGTACTACGCCTATTTTTTGCGCCTAAGATAGCAATTTACTAATTTACAAAATTACAGATTTCTTCATTGCCACACTAAATATGTACTCTTTTCCGACAGGGGCAAATGTTTGCAGTGCCACCGTGTCGCATGTGTCAATGAGGACGGTGCGCAAGTCGGAGATTATGCCCGTTCCTTGCCATTTTACTACGGCTTCCTTTTGCGTCCAAAGTGCTGTAAATGCACTACTTGCGTCATTTGCTTGAAGTATTGTGGATTGCTCTTCTTCGTTCATGGTGCGTTCTATCAGAGCAGATCGAAAGGGGCGTACAGACTCAATGTCTATACCGATAGGCTGTTCGCTTACTGCCACGGCGATAGCATGTCTGCAGTGGGAAATGGAGAAATGTAATGCATTGGGGATGAATGGCTTGCCGTATTCGTTGTACTGAAAATCGGGTAGTGTAGAGGAAGTGCCCAGTAAGTCTATCAGCATTAGGTACGATTTTAGGCACGCATATCGCCCGAAAGTATGTCCAAACAGCAATGCCTGTTCGCGTCGTTGCGCCGAGACGAGTGGCAACATGCGTTCCACTTCCGCTTCGGTGCATTGCCTCATATCATCAAATATAGCATATCTCATCGTCTATTATCACCCCACCGCAAGAAATGAACGGCAAGACTCCGCATACCATGCTTAGCAAATTCCCGATTACTCATACATCTCCCGATACCTCTCTCCCAATTGTCTGAAGTTCTCTCGGATCGACTCGGGGCAAAGCACCTCCAGTTCTGCGCCATGTGTGCGCAACTCTTGTATGAAATCAATGGTCGGGTGGAGTCGAAAAGAGAAAACCGAATGGGCATCGGTTCGTTCTATCTCCCGTTGAGAGTGGTGTAGCGGGAGTGAGCGCAGGTAGCATGCCGCCTTGTTCGTCACGCGCACCCGTATCTCTTCCGGCTTGCTATTTGTCTCTACGAATATACCGTATGAGTCGTAAAAAAATCTCTTCGCATTAAAAGAAGCAGGAATTCTATAGGTGTCTTCGAGCAGATATATGTCCTGCATACGGTCAAGCGAATAGACGCGAACCTCGTGGGGATGGTCGGAACTGCGCCCTGCCACATACCATCGTTGTTTGAAGACTTTGACGCAGTACGCTTCCAACTCCATTTCGTGTGCCACGGTAGCGTCGAACCGCTGATAGGTACACGCCACTTTGCGTTTGGCCCGTATGGCATTGAGTAGGGTAGTCAAATAGCGTGCGTCGGATGGAATGTCTTCCAACAGTATTTGGTCGCGTATATCTTCGCAGTGGTTCAGCACATTCGACACTGAAAATGCATTCAGAAGCCATTGTTGTGTGGCAGTAATGCCTTGGTCGAGTGCGTGCGCTATATAATAGGTGTTTGTACTTTTGTCGCACTCGATAGAGATGTGGAAGAGTTCCTCCGCGGCATTGCGCCATTGTAAGAAAGTGCGGCGCGGAATACGGCTTTCGTGTGTTTCGTTCAGGACAGACTGTGCCCAGTGTCTGTTTATTTCGTCGAGTGTGATATGCCCGGCTGCATTGATTGTATCCACCAACCACACATAGGCATTCAGTAAGTTAGCAGTATTCATGGTACATTCTTTATCAATTTATCAAGACAACTTTATACTAGCGCAAAGGAAATAACTTCTTGAATATCACGGACATAATGGAAAGTCAATCCACGCATGTACTGCTCGGGGATTTCTGCCACATCCTTTCGGTTGTCCCCGCAGAGTATCAAATCTGTGATACCGGCACGCTTGGCGGCTAATATCTTCTCTTTCACACCACCTATCGGCAGCACTTTGCCTCTCAGCGTCATCTCGCCCGTCATAGCAATACGAGGACGTACTTTCCGCTGCGTGAATGCACTCACTAAAGCAGTTGTCATTGTGATACCCGCACTTGGTCCGTCTTTTGGGATAGCACCCTCAGGCACATGAATATGAACTGACTGGGTATCAATGTCTTTGCGTTTGATACCCAACTGTTCGGCATGCGATTTAATATATCCCAGCGCAAGGGTGGCAGACTCTTTCATCACATCACCCAGATTACCCGTTAGCGTGAGTGTCGGGACTTTACTTGGTGAAAGCGACACCTCTATAAAGAGTATCTCCCCGCCAACCTGTGTCCATGCAAGCCCCGTAACCACACCGATATACTCGTTCGTTTCCCACGCATCACGCAAGTAACGAGGCTGCCCGAGATAGGCAATCAAGTCTTCACGCGTAACGGATACATTGTATGTCTCGCCTAAAGACAACCGGGTATCTACCTTGCGACAGATAGTGGCAATCTGCTGTTCCAGTGAACGCACTCCAGACTCGCGCGTATAATCATCGATGATGTGCGAAATAATTTCCTGCCGGAAGCGCAGTTGTGAACCCTTCAGGGCATGATTGATTAACTCTTTCGGGATAAGGTGGCGCTTGGCTATTTCCTCTTTTTCCTCCTGCAGATAACCTGTCATCTCTATCAACTCCATTCGATCCAACAGCGGGCGGGGAATGGTATCGAGTGTATTGGCGGTGGCGATAAAAAGCACTTTGCTCAAATCGTAATCCACATCCAAGTAGTTGTCATGGAAAGTGCTGTTCTGCTCTGGGTCCAAGACCTCCAACAGTGCCGAAGTCGGGTCTCCGCCATTAATTCCCATAGTTCCTATCTTATCTATCTCGTCCAACACGAATACGGGATTGGAAGTCTGCACCTTGCGGATATTCTCGATAATCCGCCCGGGCATGGCACCGATATAAGTGCGACGGTGTCCGCGTATCTCCGCTTCGTCATGCAAACCGCCCAACGAGATACGGGCATACTTACGCCCAAGTGCCGTAGCAATAGAGCGTCCAAGGCTTGTTTTGCCAACCCCTGGAGGGCCATAGAGACACAGAATAGGCGTTGTAACGGGGTGTTCGGCTTGCTCTTTCGAGCTGCGAAGAGATAGCAGGCGTTGCACAGCAAGGTATTCGATAACACGCTCCTTCACTTTCTCCATACCATAATGATCCTTGTTGAGCACTTCTTGGGCATGCGCAATGTCGTAATTATCCTCCGAATATTCGCCCCACGGAAGTGCCAATAGCGTTTCCAAATAGTTCTGCTGCGTAGTATATTCGGGTGAGTGGGTAGGAGTGTTTTGCAGTTTCTGCAGTTCGTTGTCGAAGAAGGCACGCGTGGCGGCTGTCCACTTCTTGGTGTCCGCTTTTGCCTGCATATTTTGGACAACCTGCGTGCCGGTATCGCCTAATTCCCTTTGGATAGTCTCCATCTGCTGATGGAGATAAAACTCACGCTGTTGCTTATCGAGTTCTTCCTTGGTTTTGGATTGGATATCCGCCTTCATCTCTAACATCTGCAATTCCTTATTGAGCAACGCCAACAAATGCATAGCGCGCTCACGAATGGAATCGTCCTGCAGGAGTTGTTGCTTGTCTTCAATCTTGATCTCAAAATTTGTACAGACATAGTTGACAAGGGTAGGAGGATTCGTGATGCTGCGGAGCGTGATACCTGCTTCTGCCGGCATATTTTCCGAGGCGTTGAGGATTTTGTTGGCTTGATCCTTGATGCTGCTTACAATAGCCACAAACTCTTTGTCGTCCGTAGAGGGAAAATCCTCCTGAATCGTATGGATACGCGCACGAAGTCCGGTGCGTGATGGTACGAACTCTTCCGCCTCGATACGCATCAGTCCTTCCAATATCACCATAAGCGTACCGTTCTGCATTTCAATGATTTGTACGATATGCGCTGCTACCCCTAAGGTATAGAGGTCGTTGCCACTAGGTTCTTGCGTGTCGCGTTCTTTTTGGCAGAAAACGCCAATCAATTTCTCTTTCTGATAAGCGGATTTCGCCAGTTTGAGCGACTTTGGGCGTCCAACGGATATTGGAACCAGCACATCAGGAAACAGCACCATATTGCGTAGCGGCAACACATCCAAGAGATCACCGTCATTCAATAGGATGTTATCCGCCACATCATCATTCTTCTGCATAGTTGTATTTGACAATTTGATAATTTCACGAGTTACAAGTTTCAATTTTTAGTATCTTTGAATAAGATAGATATTTAATGGTACTATTTTACATAATATAGATTATAAATAGTATTAACCGATAGCGACAGTAGAATCCGTTTTGCGGATGAGTCCTTTTAGCACATCGCCTGGACCGAACTCGTAGAACTCCGTTGCACCATCGGCTATCATGTTGCGCACCGTTTGTGTCCAACGCACTGGTGATACGAGTTGCGACAACAGATTGCTGCGTATCTCTTCGGGCACTGTGTGCGGACGGGCATCCACATTTTGAAATATAGGACAATGCGGTGTATGGAAACTTGTCTTCAGTATCGCTTGCTCCAACTCCTTGGATGCCGGCTGCATAAGCGGTGAATGAAACGCTCCACCGACTTGCAGATGCAGTGCGCGTTTGGCTCCAGCGGCTTTCAGCAACTCACAGGCTTTCTCTACTGCTGCAATTGTTCCCGAGATGACTACTTGTCCCGGGCAGTTGTAGTTTGCCGCTACCACCACGCCATCCGTAACCGTTTGACAAATCTCTACGACTTTCTCATCATCCATACCTAATACCGCTGCCATAGTACCAGCCTCTATTTCGCAGGCAGACTGCATCGCATGGGCTCGCCGATAGACAAGTAATAAGGCGTCCTCGAAGCGCAAAGCCCCCGCTGCGACAAGCGCAGAATACTCGCCCAGACTGTGTCCTGCCACAAATGCAGGACGCTCTGTGGTAAGCAAATGCGCTGACACAACTGAATGCAGAAAAACAGCAGGTTGTGTAACTGCAGTCTGTTTCAAATCCTCCGTTGTACCATCGAACATAATGTCGGTGAGACGAAAGCCTAATAGTTGATTGGCTTGTTCGCACATCGCGTGTGCATCCGGATAGGTATCATATAAGTCACGACACATTCCGGTAAACTGTGCTCCTTGACCAGGAAAAACAAATGCTTTCATATAATTCTGCGTATTTTACACTACCATTCGTATCGTAGTATAGTTTGCGTAGTTGTTGTATTCTTCTCTCTATTATTTTGTTCTCCATATATTAGTGAACATTAATATAAGGGAATACATTGCGGGCGCAAAGGTACATAAAAAAAGCGAATACTGCAAGAGACTACATCAGTGGGAGAATGTTTCATAGGTATTGTCGGTGTAATAGATTGTTATATGGTCTATTTGCTTTGCTACTGTTTCCGTATTTTGCGCAGTTTGTTGCGATTCGCCTGTAGTTTTCGTTGTATCCGTAATGCTTGTTGGTGTTGGGGGTGCTATGGGAAGAACAATCGCTGGTTCTTCTTTCGTATCGTCGAAAAGGGTTAAATTCGGTGCTTCGTTCGTGGGACGGTACATACTTCCGACACCGAGTATCAGCCAATCGGAAGAAATAGTGCGATAGCAATTTAGTACTTTTTGCAGCACCTCGAGACTAGGTTTGTTGCGCCCACCCATAATGTTCGAGATGGTACCTGCCTGTATGCCCACCTCTTGAGCAAACTGTTTGGCGTTAATGCCTAAAGTGGCAATCACTTTTTCTAATCGTTCACGCTCGTTCATATAATATGTCTTTTTTATTTATTGTTCTAACATAGTTTGCGACAAGAAATAGTGCCGTAGAACTGTGTATTAACGCTGCAAAGATACGAAAAGTTTTTCACATACACAAATAGCAGGGTGCGTAATGCTATACACATTTCTGTCGTGTACAGCGTCTATGCTGTGAATACTTGTATGGCTGTACATTTGTGAACACAATCCTATGAAAGACAGGATACATACTGATATTGCATTTGATATAAGTTGTGTAATATATTTAGTATTAGGTATATATGTATTATTCTATAACTAAATTATGCAATAAGTTGGTGTGTGGTGTATAATACGCTGTGTTTTTATCTATTTGCACTTTAAGTAATTTGCGTATCAATTGAAATATATAGAGTTGCACCGATATTCTTGCAAATTATGCAGTGTATAAATATGTGAAAATGTTCCACAATTATGTATGTTGATCAATATATAGGTGTGTTCACAATTGAATACGGTATTCCCTACTCTATTTTGCTAGTGTGTATTATTATGTGAAGTTGCAACAGAATAGAATTGTGAAATACACAGACAAAACACATCCAAACAGCCTAATTTATAGGATGGGCGTCGACTGATTTCTAATGGAACTATAAATATGCAGGAAACAAGAACGAGATTACTTAGCCTAACAGTTTGTTTCTTGGAGATAGTGGGTGTAGTGAATAGTGGAAAAAGTAGATAGTAGATAGTAGATGTAGTGAATAGTGGATGTAATGGATAGTGGATAGTGAATAGTGGATGTAATGGATAGTGGATAGTGAATAGTGAATGTCGTGGATAGTGGGTGTAGTGAATAGTGGATAATGGGTGTGTGGATAGTGGGTGTAGTGTATAATGGATAATGGGTGTAGTGGATAATGCATGGACACTAACCGACACTAGCCAATAGAAGATTCATAGACATTCATCTGTGGAAGATCCACAGATAGTCAAAGGCAGACGACCGCTATTTACGCATTTTGAGGACACGGGCGGGATTGCCACCTACTACGGCATAGTCCGGTACATCGTGCGTTACTACTGCTCCTGCTCCTATCACACTATGTGCACCAATGCGCTTGCATCCGGGCAAAATAATCGCCCTTGCACCTATCCAAACATCGCCTGCTATCTCCAACGGTGTTTGCGGATTCGTCTCCGGTTCGGTACCAATTGGTACATTGGGGTTTGCGAAGGTATGCCCCCCCCCTAAAAACAGGACATTCTCAGCCATTAAAAGCCTATCGCGCACCAGAAGAGGGCGATTGTGCGTACAAAAATCCTTACCTATGCCTACATGGTTGCCTACACGAATATTCTTCCCATTACCGAAGTATGCTCCTTGCTCGACATTGACATTTGTACCACACTCCGCAAAGAGGTGTTTGGCACAACGATAGCGCAGACGCAAAGCCGGCTTGCCCAATACAGGCATAGTGGACTTAGGAAGATGACGCGCAAAAGCATAATATAATACTAACCAAAAGGTACGCATAAAGGGGATTTTTTAGGGTGTATTCTGTAATTTGTTCTTGCAGGGACTCCGTAGGGACATCAAACGCCTCACAAGTACAATGCCAACCGCTCCCGTCTAACCATCTAACAGCAGAGGGCGATCTTACGCTTTGTCTTTGATGGAATCGAAACCTTGACCGAAAACGCCGCGTACTTGACTTTGGCTCACAAAGGCGTCGGGGTCTATCGAACGCACAAGACGGAATATCTTTGCCGACTCGTGCTGACGAGCAATACAGGTAATGACTTTAGTCGGCTCCTTGGAGTAGCCGCCCTGCGCCTCCAAGAAAGTAACGCCACGAGGCACTTGGGTCATTATCGCTTCGGCTATCTCGTTGTATTTCTTCGAGAAAATGAAGAACTGCACCGATTGGCGCATACGGTTCATTACCCAATCGACTGCCGTGGAAGACATAAAAGTGTAGCACAAACCGAACAGCACTTTCTCTATACTGCGCACATCGGGCAAGAAGTACGCACAGAGGATAATCACGATGTCGCAAGTCATCAGCACACGCCCAATAGGCAAGTGGTGGTACTTGTTGACAATCATCGCAATAATATCCGTGCCGCCTGTAGAGCCGTTGTTGAGGAATACCAAGCCAAGAAAAGAGCCCACACAGAGTCCTCCTAACACTACACCCATAAAGGGGTCGGTGATAATAGGCGTTTGGGCAATAGGCATAACCTTTAACCAAACTGTAAGCCAGAACACCCCATAGACCGTGCGGACGCAATAGCGCCAACCAATAGTGAATGCAGCAGCAGTAAGCAGAGCCAGGTTAATAACCAGCGAACTAAGCCAAATAGGCACTGCCGTACCCGTGGCAAAATAGATAATCTCACAGAAACCCGTCAAGCCACCGCCGACTACCGTATGCGGCACCAGAATCTGGTTCACCGAAAAGGCGTACGGTATCGTACATATTGCTATCATGAAATACTCCTTGATAGCAATCAGCGGCTTCATACGCTGATACTGTTGCAAATGCTCTTTGAGTTGTTCACTCGGTTTCATTTATCCAACTAACAAGTAATAACTAACAAGTAAAAACTAATAAATAGCAGGTAATAAGCAGGTAATAACAGACAGGCGTTTTCAGGTGGGGGGCTTGCGATCAGCCGATAACTTATCCAACCCATTCCCACTCGCTATCATCCCGGTAACCACCCGATGAATTCCTTATTGTATCTGTATCCTCTTTATATCCTTCTTACATCCTTCTTACATCCTTCTTACATCCTTCTTACATCCTTCTTAC
>CAVFHY010000032.1:0-23154 GCA_963622445.1 Bacteroidaceae bacterium | reverse complement strand
GGAGATGCACCTTATTCCTCCAGCGGGGCTTTGCCGTTGTAGCGGATGTTCTTGGAGCGTTCGATGTCGAACTCGTTGCCCTGCTTGCAGCGGAAAGTGCAGTTCACGAAGTTGAAGTTCTCTGCGTATTTCAGCACGATGCCGTTCTTAGCACCCAACACCATCACATTCTCGAACAGCATATCGCGCACGGGCTTACCCTTGAGACCTTCTGCTTCGACCGCCGTCTTGGCACCCACGCAGGTGATATTGCGGAAAGTGAAGTTGCTCCAATCGGGGAAGTACGCCGACTTGTTGTCCTTGTCGGTGGCACTCACGCCTGCCCCCCGGTCTGCATAGCCCGACGAGAAGAACACAACCGATTTCTGGATGTTCTTCATCACGATGTCGTAGCAATAGATGTCTTCGCACCAACCGCCACGCCCCGGCGCGGACTTGAAGCGCAAGCCGATGTCCGTACCGTCGAACATACAGTTCTTCACAATCAGCCGTTGCATACCGCCCGAGAACTCCGAGCCGATCACAAACCCGCCGTGGGCGTGATAGACCGTGTCGTTGGTGATGAGAAAGTCGCGTTGGGGGCCTGCCTCCACGCCTTTGTCGCCCACACCGCCTTTCATGCAGATACCGTCATCGCCGCAACTGATGTTGCAGTTCGCAATCAAGCATACCTGCACATTGCCCGGGTCCATGGCGTCACCGTTCTGCGCCCAATGGGGGCAACGGATGTTCACACCGTCGATAATCAGATTCTGTACGCGTGTCGGCACCAGATGGAACTTCGGCGAGTTGAGCAGGTGTACATGCTCAATCAGTACATTCTTCGAGTCGGTGATATTGACCAAGTGCGGGCGCATCTTCTCTTGCGTAACGGCGTCGCCCGCAATGTTGGGCACGCCCAGTTCCTTGTTCAAATTGAACGGGTACCATATCTCTTTGGTCTTGCCGTTCGCCACAACCTGTCCGCCCATGGTCAGCAGTTCGCTCCACTGCTCGGCATCCACTTTCTCCGACTTCACGGGACGCCAGTAGATACCCTGTCCGTCCAGCGTGCCGTAGCCCGTGATAGCCACATTCTCCAGTTTGCTGCCCGATACCAAGGCGTTGCATTTCTTGCTGCCGTCGCGTGGCGTGCCCTCAGGCACATAGAGTTCCTTGTCGGGCGAGAAACGAATGGTAGCGTGGTCGCTCAGATGCAGGTCCATATTGCTAATCAGACGGATAGGACCCGAGAGCCACACACCATCGGGCACGATCAAGTGTCCGCCTCCGTTCTTCTTGAGGTCGGCAATGGCGGCCTTGAAAGCGTCGGAGCAAAGCACTTCGCCGCCCTCGGTAGCACCGAAGTCGGTCAGCGTAACGGTGTAGTCGGGAATGACCACCTCCCGCACCTGCTCAATGGCAATGGGGAGGTTCTCGTAGTAGCCTGCGTATTTCTCAGCCGTGGCAGTAGTTGCCAAAGCGGCGATGCAACTTATTGCAAAGAGTGTTCGTTTCATGTTGTATAGATGATTATGTGTTTTCTATCCCTTGCCCATCCCTTGCTTATCCCTTGCTGTTTGACAGTTGTAGGGGTGCGTGGGAACGGGGTGTTTGCATGGGTTAATACAAATGTTGTACCAAACTGCACAGATAGACATCCAGGTTGGAGTGTCCTTTCACCAGCGTCTGTGCCTTGGCATCAGAGCGTGATTTGGGGTTCAACCCGTGTGCCTCCTCCCATGCGTCGGGTATGCCGTCCATATCGCTGTCTGTCGGGGCGTCCTCCGACTGATAGACGAGGTACCCCTCCGTGTCGGTCTGGGTGTCTATCAGTCCGCCCGTCGAGCCGTTCGAGCCTTTGTAGGTCGAGGTACCTTTGCGTACCTCTTCGGCGATACGGGTGTCTATGGCGTCCCTATGGAGCGAGCAACCCGCCTTGCTCAATACGGTCTCGTATGCCTCCTCGGCGGTCTGCTCTGCGCTGAGAGCCGTCAGCCCTGTGGTGTGCCGAGCCGTTGCTTTGCATTGTTCTTTCTTGGACGACTCGTCGGGGCTTACACCCTGCCAGTTGTCTGCTGTTACTGCCTCACTGCCGTATAGATAGTTGCCCGCTACATAGAACTTGCCTGGCACCACAGCGGATGCGTCGCTCGAGCAGTTGGTGCATTTGGTGGTCGGGTTGAGCAAGCGGGTCTGCACTTTCGAGTTGGTGGCAGGACCGGGCTTGTAGTAGTTCGCCACAAAGTTGATTTGCCGAGCCGTTCCCGTACCTTCTCCGCCGTACGCCGAGTTGCCGCCCCAGTTATAGACCACATTGTTCACAAAGTCCAAAGGTCCGAAGCAGTGGCTGTTGACATACGAATGGTCGAATCGTGGGTTACGCGAGTCGTGGTGTGCCAGCAGGTTGTGGTGGAACGAGGCGTTCGTGCCGCCCCAGATACCGCCGTAGCCGTGGTTGCCTTTCAAATGTACCGACTTGCGCAGCGATTCCGTAATGAAGCAGTATTGTAGCGTGAAGTTGGTGTTGCCGTAGCACGACACGCACTCATCCGTTGACCACGAGCAGGAGCAGTGGTCGATGATGATGTTCTTCGAGTCATACACCGACACCGCATCGCCCTCCACTTGGGCGCTGTCGCCCATACGGAAACGGAGAAAGCGGATAATCACATTCTCGGTGCTTTTGAGGCAAACGGGGTAGTTGGCAATGCAAATTCCCTCGCCCGGCGCACTCTGTCCCGCAATGGTCAGATTGCCGTAGCGGATGTCCAGTTCCTTGTTCAGATAAATGGTACCGGATTTCCGGAACAGAATGATGCGTGCGCCGGTCTGCTCTATGGCATAGCGCAGCGTACCGTTTTTGGCTTTCCCCGTCTCGGGGTCTGTGTCGTCGCTCAGGTCGGTGATGTAATAGACTTGTCCGCCGTCGCCGCCTGTTGCCTCTTTGCCACCGCCTTCCCGCCATTGGCAGGCTTGGGTCAACACCTCGATGTCGGCAGGCTTGTCGTCCTCCCCATCGGGCTCAGTGGTCGGCTTGCAAGCGAGCAAGCCGACCACTGCCAATATACCGAACAAATACGGTTTTGTATTCATTAGTAGATGTTAGTTTTGCGTTTTTCCCGAAGGATTCCCAAATGAATTACAAATCATTCCTAATTACCCCCTACTCTCCGTAGCCGTAGTCGTTCCAGAGTGTGCCGTTCGACGAGCCGACATTGACACTGAAGATAGGCCAGAACTGGTGTGCATTCAGGTAGTCCGGATGCTCGGTGTCGTAGAGTTTGTAGTTGGCGGGAGCCAAGTTACGCCCTTTCGAGTCGTCGTAGATAGACTTCTTAATCCAGTGGTTCTCTTTGCTGTAGGTAGGTGCAGGACCGGTCTCGCCTTTCTTCAAGCCCCAGATGCTGTCCATCACATAGACATGTGCCACGCTCTCGTCGTAGCTGTAGTCAGCCGAGTAGCCGATGTCGGTGTACTTGAAGTAGATGGTGTCGGGCAGGGTAGCGAACTCGCCTGTGTGGTTGTTCAGGGCTGCCAAACGCTCGGTGGCTGCTTCCATTTGCGACTTGAGAATACCCCAACGCATCAGGTCGAACTTACGCAGATACTCGCCTGCAAACTCCAACTTACGCTCCTCGATGATATTGTCCATCGTCAGCGGCTTGGTAGCTACACCTGCACGCTCACGCACTTGGTCGAAGCACTTCTGTCCGTCGATGCCGTATAGGTTGCCGGGCACATCCCCACCGATACCGCCTAATGTAGCCTCGGCTGCCATCAGCAGCACATCGGCGTAGCGGATAACGGCAAAATCGATACCGTCGTCGCTGTTGTTACGCTCACGCTTCATCCACTCGACGCGGTATTTAGCCATATACCACTCGCTGATTTTTTGGTTCTTTTGGTAGAGAATGTTGCCCTCGTAGTCGCCAAAAGCGTTCTTGCGTTTATCCGCGACAGTGTCAAACTTTGCGCCGTTGTCATACACCCAATAGTAGGGCAACATCGTCACATCACGACGGGTGTCGCCGTCCTCGAAATCGTAGTAGAGGGTCGGCACAGCCGCAATGGCTGAGTTAGACGAACCCGAAGTGTTGTTCTTCAGTCCCTTCAGCGCATCTGTGGCTTTCGGGCAGTTGTATTGCAGCACTTGTCCACGGGTGCTTGCGAACGGAATAGCCCAGAACACCTCGGTCTGATAGTAACTCATCTGGTCTTGGCAGATGTTCTTGAATATCTGCTCGTAGCTGGAGAGGAATTTCTTGTTCTCAGCCGACTCGTTCAGTATCTGTGCGCCTGCCCAGAGTACTTCCTCGTAGAGGGCTTTGCGCTGTGCGGCGTCGCTGAGGTTGAATACCGCCCCCGTCTGATACGATTCGGGGCGTACGCCCTTGCCAGCATAGTACATATCATTACGCATCAACAGTGCCAATGCAGCAGCCTTCGAGGGGCGTCCCACCTGGTTTGCTGCCGCACCCGGGCACTCCGACGACCAAGGCAACAGTTCTGCCGCACGACGCAGGTCGCCACGCAGGTGCTCGAACACAATGTTGCGGTTGTCCTTCTTGGTGTTCACACCGTCGGGGTTCTTCGCCAACGACTCAAAACGGGGAGGAATATCGCCCCACAACTTCACCATATCGAGGTAAACAAACGAGCGCAAAAAGTATGCTTCGCCGAGGAAGTACCGCATCTTCTCGTTGGTAGTGTCCCCATATTGCTCGATACCCTCGATGATGTTGTTGCATCGCTCAATCATAATGTTCATATAGCCCCATGGGTCTTTGCCCGATGCCGTTGACAGGTCCGAGCTGACGGGGGTCATCGAATAGAGGCAGTAGTCCGAGTTGCCGTTGTTCTTTGTGCCGTGTTCTATATCGGTGTTCAGTCCCATAAAGCCGCAGCACAAGCGGCTACGATAGCCTTTGTCGTTGCCGAATACATTGTACACCCCAGCAATAGCCTGCTCGGTGAGATCCGTATTCGAATAGACGGTTTTGGCGTCCATGGCAGAGGGCGAGTCGGAATCGAAGAAACCGCAGCCAATCATCGAGAAGGCAATCATACCATAGACAATATATTGATAGTTTTTCATCTGTTCTCTGTTGTTTAATAAGTTATTCTGTTATAGAAGGAATCGATCACCGTTTTAGAACGACAGGTTCAAACCGAAGTTAAATGCACGGTTCTTTGGGAACGCCGAGAAGTCTACACCCGGAGTCAGCGGGTTGTTCTTCGAGCGGGTATCCACTTCCGGGTCAGAGCCCGAGTACTTCGTAGCGCAGAACAGGTTGCTTGCGGTGAAGAAGATACGGATGTTGGTGATGTGTGCTTTGCGCAGTACATCTTGCGGCAGCGAGTAGCCGAAGGTCAGCGAACTAAGACGCAAGAAACTGGCATCCTCTACAAACTTGTCGGTCAGGGCAATGTTGTCCGAGATGGGGTTTGCCGTGGTAGCGTTGGCGTTCTGCTCTGCAAGCATCGATTTGATAGCCTCATACTCAGCACCTTCCGCATAGTTCGAGCCGGAAGTAGCCGTCACATTGTTCAGCAGATACCCGTCCTCTTTGCTGTAGAGGCTGTAACGCTTGCCATAAGCCACATCTGCAATACTATTGCGGTACATGGTCTTCTGGAAGATGGTCGAGTAGTCCAAAGCCGACAGGTTCAGCACATCGTTGCCGTAGCTGTATGTGAATTGGCAGTTGAAATCGAACTTACCCCACTTGTCGCCGCCGACAAAAGCCGAGATACCGAAACCACCGTTGATAACCGGCGTGGTGTTGCCCAGCACGGTACGCTCTACTACCTCGTTGCCGTCCTCGTCGGTGGTGGTAGCCAGCTTGGTCATACCGGGGCGTGCGTCACCGAGTTTGGTGCTGACGGTCTTAAGCGTACCGTCGGCTTGGCGTACATACCACTTGCGGGTGGTGGGGTTGTAGGCATCGAAGTCCTCTGCCGTGTACCAGCCGTTGGTCTTGTAGCCGTAGATGTCGCCGATAGGGCTACCCGGGGTGAGTTTGAACTCGTAGTCCGAGTTGTCGTAGTTGGACGAGAAGCACCCTGTCGAGGCCGTATATTCGTCCATGCCACCGAGGTCGACCACGGTGTTCTTGTTGTGCGAGATGTTGGCATTGACAGTCAATCCGTAGTTCAAGTTCTTGGAGCGGTGGTCGAGAATGACGCCGTTGATAGAGAACTCAACACCCTTGTTGTCGGTCGAGCCGATGTTGCGGTATTGGTAGTTGTAACCGCCGGTAGCCAACTTGTATTTCAGAATCAGGTCTTTGGTGGTGTTCCAATAGAGGTCGAAAGTACCGCTCAGACGCTCGTTGAAGAATCCGTAGTCGATACCGAAGTCACGCGTAACGGTGGTCTCCCATTTTAGTTTCGGGTTGGCTGCGATCACTTCGGAGCCTGTACCGCCATCTACCAACATCGTACCGAAGTACTCCGAAAAAGCAGCGCTGGTAGCATTATACTCCGAGCGCAGGTAGCCGAGGTCCACATTGTTGTTACCTACCGTACCATACGACAGACGGAACTTCATGTTCGACATCCAGTCCTGCGCGGGCTCCATCCACGGCTCGTCCACCATACGCCAAGCGGCTGCCACAGAGGGAAAGTAGCCCCACTGGTTGCCCTCCGACGACAAGAAGCGGGTCGATGCGTCTGCACGGAAGGTAGCCGTCAAGTAGTAGAGCCCCTTATAGTCATAGTTCGCGCGTGCGAAGAACGACAGCATGTTGTCGGTCGGGTCGATGGTGTTCTTGGTGGTGGCAGCCTTTGCCAAACCGAGGTGCTTGAATACCTCCGAGCCGCTGAACGATGCGTCGAAGCCGTAGGCGGCCGTGGTGCGGAGTTCGCCCTTGACGATATTCATCTCCTCGCCCACCATAAAAGAGAAGTTGTGGGCGTTGAGCCACTTGTGCGCATACTCAAAGGTATTCACATTGCGGAAACGCGAGGTCTTGTCCTCCGTCGAGATGGTGTTGCCCAGATAAGCCTCGCCTGCGTAGGTCTTACCGTCGCCGTCGCGGCTATAGTAAGTAGTAGGGCCATAGTAGCGGTCTTTCTGAATATCACGGGTCTCGTAGCCGAGATCTACCTTAACGGTGAAGTCTTTGAGGAACTTATATTGCACATACCCGTTCAAGGTCAGTTTGTTGTCCACCTTGTTCTGGTAGTTGTGGTCTATCGTGGTGATAGGGTCGTAGAGCGATCCGAACGAATCGTAGTCCGAGTCGTCCTTGTCACGCTTCAACAGTTCGATAGGGCTGTAGGCAATGGCGTTACGCACACGGCTCTCGGTCTTGGAGCCTGCATCCTCGGCGGTGTTCGTACCCGAGCCGAGCACTTGCGTGTTGCTGTAACGGGTCGTTACGCCGATGGTCATACCCTTCAAAGGCTTGAATTTCGCCTTGAACGACAAGTTGTTTCGGTTGTAGTCCGAGCCGTACATGATACCCTCGTCGTCGATGCGGTTGTAGGTCAGGTTGAACGAAGCCACCTTGTTACCGCCCGAGACGGAGATATTGTGGTTCGAGTTCAGCCCCTTGTTGCCAAAGGTGCGGTCTTGCCAGTCGGTGCCAGTGGTGTCGCGCCAGTAGGCAAGCACACTCGGCAAGTTGAGCGAATAGCTCGATCCGTCGCTGTAGTTCGGGTCGAAATACTCGCTGAAGGCAGAGTTGATAGAACTATGCTTGAAGTAGTCGGCAGCCTCGTACTGGAGCAGTACATAGTCCTCGGTATCGAGCATCTTGTACTTCTTGGCGAGTTGTTTCCAACCCATATAGCCCGTATAGTCCACATGGATTTGGAACTTGTCGTCCTCGTCGTTGCTGCCTGCGTCCTTGGTGGTGATGATAATAACGCCGTTGGCACCCTGCGCACCGTAGATGGCGGTGGCGGCAGCGTCTTTCAATACATCCATCGAGGCAATGTCGCTCGGCGCAATATCCGAGATGCTCGATACAGGGAATCCGTCCACGATGTAGAGAGGGTCGCTCGATTGGGTAAGCGACGAACCGCCACGGACACGGATTTTGACATCCGCATCAGGACTTCCTTCGGTAGTGGTAACGGAAACACCGGACAATTTACCTTGCAGTGCCTCGGCAGCCGATGCCACAGGAATGTCCTTGATCTGGTCGGCTCCCACGCTTGCCACAGAGGTAACAAGGTCGCGCTTCTTGGTCGTTCCGTAGCCCGTTACGACTACTTCTTCTAACACTTCGTTGTCTTCTTTCAGAGTTACATTGATGACATCGCTCGAGATAGCAATCTCTTGCGTCTTGTAGCCGATATAGGAGAACACCAGCGTGGTGGCGTCATCGGGTACAGTCAATGTGTAGTTTCCGTCAAAATCTGTTACGGTACCCACTGTGGTGCCTTTCACTACCACCGAGGCGGAGATAATGGTTTCGCCCGTTGGGTCCTTCACGGTTCCGCTTATGGTGCGTGCCTCAAGCCCCATGCCCACAAGAAGTAGAGCAGCAGCCAATGTTGCACGCAGCGCACTGAATTTCAGTTTCATACAGTTTGTTTATTGAAATTGTGTATTAGTAGTTGGGTTATTGTTTTCTTCGTTTTGGGGCAGGGTTGTCCGCTGCGGTATTAGAGCAACTACACTCGCTTCATGGCATTAGAGGTTAGTCGCTAATAAAACGGGTGCAAAAATACTATGAATACAGCAAATGGGTGTGTAAAAATTGACGGAAATGCCGTGCCGGTAGTGCACCTTGCGGGTTACTAGTAAGAAACAAAATGCAGAAAAAAGGTGTATTCTCTTGCTATTAAAAATAAAAGCGGTATCTTTGCAGCGTCTTACAACAAGAAACGATGAGATACAACGAACTGCATAAAATTTTACGGCGTTACGGTTGCTACGAGACCAAATCAATAAAAGGCAGGACACCCGCAATGGTACAGCCCTATCACGGGACAGAAATTCACTACAAGCAACCACCAGTCGCAGGAAGTTGCCACAGGCACGCTCCGTAGTATCTTGAAATCAGCAGGCATTAACCTATAAAAAACGACACGACAATGAAAAAAGTAGTAGCATTTATCGAGCAGAACAAAGACGGATTTTATTCTGTCTATACCAACGAGAATTTCCCGTTTGGTTTCTTCGGTGAAGGTAATACGGCACAAGAGGCTATCCATGATTTTACAGCGGTATATGCCGCTATGAAAGAGGACTATGAACAGGAACATCATACTCAAATCGAAGATGTGGAGTTTACATTCAAGTACGATGTCAATTCATTTCTTTCTGCCTATCGTGGTGTGCTTACGCTGGCAGGTCTGCAACGCCTTACGGGTATCAGTCAGCAGCAGTTGAGCCAGTACCTCAACGGTACGCGTCACGCTTCGCCCAAGACCGCCGAGCGTATGCAGCAAAGTATCCAAGCCTTTGCCAACCAACTCCGTACGATAGAATTTGTATAAGCTCACAATGGAGCCCTGCTAATTCCGCATCCAAAAACAAAGAAAACCGTCAAAATGCCGTCAAAATAAGGGATAAAAAAACAAAGCAACTGACAATCAGTTGCTTTGTACCGCTTAGTGGTGACCCCGCTGGGACTCAAACCCAGGACCTTCAGAACCGGAATCTGACACTCTATTCAACTAAGCTACGGGGCCGGTTGGTTTTTCGCTCGCTTGGTTTCGCTGCGCGTATGTTCGCTAAAGCGTATGTTCGCTGCGCGTATGTTCGCTGCGCGTGTTTTCGCTGCGCGTATATTCGCTGCGCGTATGGTTGCTAAAGCGTATATTCGCTGGCGCGTATTTTCGCTGGCGCGTATGGTTGCTATGCGTATTTTCGCTAAAGCGTATGTTCGCTGCGCGTGGTTTCGCTGCGCGTATGGTTGCTATGCGTGGTTTTGTTGGTGCGTAGGGGCAGCTATTAGTCGCGACGGCCTAACAGAATCAGGACATAATATATCAAAGTGGCAAGGGATGATAACGCCGCTACTACATAGGTATAGGCTGCACTGCGCAAAGCGTCCGTCGCCATCGGTGTGGTATCACGGTCGGTAATGCCTGCCGTCTCAAGCCATAGCACGGCACGCTTGCTGGCGTTAATCTCCACAGGCAATGTTACAAACGAGAACAAGGTCGTAACAGCGAACAGCGCCACACCTATCTCCAACAGGTACGGGAAGATATTGATCAGCAACATACCCGCCAACAGTATCCATGTAACCCACTTGCTCGAGAACTCCACCGCCGGCACAAGCGCTGAACGCAGGCGTAACGGACCGTACTCCGTAGCGTGCTGCACCGCATGCCCGCACTCGTGTGCGGCAACGGCAGCGGCGGCTACCGATGTACCGGAGTAAACGCCCTCCGAGAGATTTACCGTCTTGTCGGTGGGGTTATAGTGGTCGGTCAAACGCCCCTTAATACAAGTAACGCGCACATCGGTAATGCCATTGTCTCGCAGCATCTTCTCTGCTACCTCTTTGCCCGACAACGGCAACCCCACGCGCGAATAGCGCTTGAACTTACGCTCCAGCGAGGCGGATACCGCCCAACTCAGGAGCGCAATGCCGATAAATATGACCCAATACAAAGTACTCATTTTTTTTTACTTGTTAGGTTAGGGATATAGGTTGGTATTCTCTACAAAAAAACGCTCCGACAGGCTTGCTGTCTGCCTGCTTGCGATTTCGCTGGCGAGAGGTCAATATTTGCTCGCAATAGGCTTGCGCTTGCAGGTCTTACATTCGCCGTAGATATACAGCGAAAAGGCGTGTGGCACGAAATTGGTGTACCGACGCATACGCACGATATTCTCCACCGCCTTGTCCTTCAGCTCGGAAACCCTGCCGCACCGTGTACACACCACCTCGATGTGCGGCTTCGGAACAAGCATCAGTTCATAGCAGGTTGTGCTGCGTCCATACGGTTTGGAAAGGCAGTGCAAAATCTGTGCCGAAACGAACAAACGGAGTGAATTATATACCGTGGCGGGCGAAATATGTTGTTCTTGCGCATACGCAAGAATTTTGTCTGCCTCGAATACAGACCCTAATGAACAAATATACAGCAACAAGCGATACCTCTCTTGGGTGCAGCGCAAACCGTTCGCGGCAATGTACGCGTCTAATTTCGCTTGGGCTTCCGTATAGATATTCTCGCTGTTCTGCACGATGGGTTAGAGTGTTTTGGAACGCATTTGGCGTTGTTTCAGATATTCTTTATGTAGGCACGGCGGCGCTTGTGCTGCTTATGCTCGAACATGGTCCAGTTCGCCTGGTTCTTGACATTGGTCTCGAGAATCGAGGTCGTCTCGGCATAGCGTACACCATACTTGTTCATATACGGAATCTGGTCGACAAAAAACAGTACATTGATGCCGCGGTCCTGATAATCAGGGCGAACGGCGATAAGAAGCAGATCGAAGACCTCCAACTTCTTGGCACGCAACGCCTTCAAGAGATGGTACCAACCGAAGGGGAATAACTTGCCGCCGCACTTGCGCAGGGCGTGCGAGATGTCGGGCATACCGACCCCGACGCCGACAATCTCGTTCCGGTCGTTGACGATGACCGTGACGAAATCGAAATTCAAAATCGGGAAATAGATGTCGCGATAGTACTCCTTCTGCCGCTTGGTCATCGGCTGGAAATTGTAGAGTTTCTGGTAGGCGGCATCGACCACATCCATATATTCGATGCCGTATTTCTCGGATAACTCCTTGGAATTCTTAACCTTATCGACACGCACATGGCTGCGCTCCATAACCACATTCGCCAAGCGTTGCAGGCGCTCCGGTACCTCCTTGGGCGGGAAAACCTGGTACTCGATCCAGTCCGCCTCCTTGGTCAGCCCGTACGCCTCGAGGTGGTCCACATAGTAGGGATAGTTGTAGAGCGACGCCATCGGGGCAAGGTATTCGTAACCCTCGATAAGCAAGCCCTCGTGGTCGAAATCGGTAAAACCGAGCGGGCCGTTCATCTCGGTCATGCCGTGGGACTTGCCCCAAGCAGCCACTGCGTCCAACAGCGCCCGGCTAACCTCACGGTCGTCGATAAAGTCCATCCAACCGAAGCGGACACGCTCGACTTGCCAGCGTTTGTTCGCCTCGCAGTTGATAATAGCCGCAATACGGCCGACGGGTTTGCCGTCGCGATACGCCATAAAGAGCTGCTTCTCGCAGACCTCAAGGGCGGGGTTCTTCTTCGGGTCAAAAGCGTGTAACTCATCGAGATACAACGGCGGGCAGTAGCAAGGACAGCCCTTGTAGAGGTCGTTGGCGAAGTCGATAAAGCGTTTCAGTTCGGAATGGGTATGTACCTCTCTAATTTCTACAGACATAAGGGGGGGGGTTAAAGTAGTGCTATTCTCGGCGTGCTTGTGTGTATTGCGCGGCTGTTTTCACAGCGGCTTCCGTATGCACAAAATCGGACAAAGGTACGCTAAAAAAACAGATTGAGCAAACGGAAATGCGCAAAAAGATAAATAAAGATATGCGTTTGGGGCGATGGATATGGCGTTTTGAACTTTGTCGGACTGCTGTTGTACATCCGATTGCAGGCTGTGGACGGGTTGCTTACTTTAACATTAAATAACTGCTTGCGGGGTACTACAAGCGGTTCGGAACGGAACGGGATGAAGAAGAACACTATCGTTTTGGCACAGAGTTTGCAATAGCATACAACGACGGAGCGGACACGCTTACGGGAGCGTGGACAGGGGAACGCAAAATACACATTACATATCCGACATTCACGCAGTGTACACGCAGTCCGCTCGCATCATACACGCAACACTTACGCAATAAATAAACGCGAAGAAAAACATACACAACTATGCAAACCACAGTAGATATTCGGGAACTGCAAGAACGCATCGAGCGTGAGAGTTCCTTTGTTGATGCGCTGACCCTCGGAATGAACCAAGTCATCGTGGGTCAAAAACACTTGGTAGAGAGCCTGCTCATCGGACTTCTGAGCGACGGACATATCCTGCTCGAGGGTGTGCCTGGCTTGGCAAAGACCTTGGCTATCAAGACCTTGGCTGACCTTATCAAGGCCGATTTCTCCCGTATTCAGTTTACGCCCGATTTGCTGCCTGCCGATGTGCTGGGTACGCAAATATACTCGCAGAAGACCGAGGAGTTCCATATCAAGAAAGGTCCTATCTTTGCGAACTTTGTGCTGGCGGACGAGATCAACCGTGCGCCCGCCAAGGTACAGTCCGCCCTGCTCGAGGCCATGCAGGAACGGCAGATAACCATCGGGGAAGAGACATTCAAGTTGGGCGACCCGTTCCTCGTACTGGCGACGCAGAACCCTATCGAGCAGGAGGGCACCTACCCGCTGCCCGAGGCGCAGACCGACCGTTTTATGCTCAAGGTCATCATCGGCTACCCCAAGAAAGAGGAGGAGCAACAGATTATCCGTCAGAACATCTCGGGCGAGAAAAAGCAGGTGCTGCCTATCCTCTCGACGGAGGACATCAAGAAAGCCCGTGCCGTGGTAAACGAGGTGTATCTCGACGAGAAAATAGAGAAGTATATCGTTGATATTGTGTTCGCTACGCGTAACCCCGAGGAGTACGGGCTGAACGACCTCAAGTCGATGATCAGTTTCGGCGGCTCGCCCCGTGCCAGCATCAACCTCGCGCGTGCAGCGCGTGCGTATGCCTTTATCCATCGCCGCGGCTATGTCATCCCAGAGGATGTGCGTGCCGTCAGCTACGATGTGCTGCGCCACCGTATCGGCCTGACCTACGAGGCAGAGGCGAACAACATCACCACCGAGGATGTTATTACCGAGGTGCTGAATGCGGTGCAAGTACCGTGATTAGTTGATAGTTGAAAGTTGATAGAAGTTTTGTAGTTGATAGTTGATAGTTGATAGTTTATAGTTGATAGTAGTTTTGTAGTTGATAGTTGATAGTTGATAGTAGTTTTATAGTTTATAGTTTATAGTTGATAGTTGATAGAAGTTTTGTAGTTGATAGTTGATAGTTGATAGTTGAGAGTAGTTTAGAGTTTATAGTTGATCGTTTATGGCAATGACTTCAGAAGAATTATTACAACGAGTACGCAAGATAGAGATTAAGACCCACAGCCTTAGTCGCAACATCTTTGCGGGCGAGTACCACTCCCAGTTCAAGGGGCGGGGTATGGCGTTCTCTGAGGTGCGTGAATACCAGCCGGGCGACGATGTGCGCTCCATCGATTGGAATGTGACGGCACGCCTTAACAAACCATACATCAAGGTTTTCGAGGAAGAGCGGGAACTGACGGTAATGCTGTTAGTCGATGTCAGCGGCAGCCGCAATTTCGGTACGCAGACACAGACCAAGCGCGACATGATGGCGGAGGTGGCGGCGACGCTAGCGTTCTCCACCATCGAGAACAACGACAAGGTGGGCGTTATCTTCTTCTCCGACAAGATAGAGAAGTACATCCCCGCCAAGAAAGGGAAATCGCATGTGCTGCATATCATCCGCGAACTGCTCTCCTTCGAGCCGACCTCTACGGGGACGGATATCAATGGGGCACTGCACTACTTCGCTAATGCGCAGAAGCGACGCTGCACGGCATTCCTTATCAGCGACTGCCAAGACCCTGCGTTTGCCGCCCTGCCCGACAAGAAGATAGGTGCAACGCCGATCGTTATCGCCTCGCACAAACACGACCTGAGCGTGATACAGATATACGACCGCCGTGACACCGAGTTGCCCGATATGGGGCTGCTCAAACTGAAAGATGCGGAGACGGGCGAGCGTATATGGGTAGATACAGCAGTGCGCAGCGTGCGGGACAATTACGCCGCTGCATGGCACACCCAGCAGGACAACCTGCAGACACTCTACGCCAAGACCGGTATCAACTCGATAGCCATTCGCACCGACGAGGACTATGTGCGGGCGTTGATGCGGTTGTTCAAGACCGCTAACTAACCCCGCTGTCCGACCTGGGGAATAGAATGGGATCTAGATGATCTAGATGAACTAGAAGTTCTAGATTTTCTAGATGCTCTAGACTTTCTGGATTTTCTAGGAGTTCTGTCTCTTATTCGTAATTTGTAATTCCTAATTGTAAGTAGAAGAAATGTTTTCCTTGTTGGCAATAGTAGTTTCAGCCGCCATCGATTCGACAACGCTGTTTATCGGCGACCAAACCGATATGCACCTCACCGCCACGCTCGGCGCAGGGGAGCAAGTGGAGTGGCCGCAGTACGGCGAGACGCTGATTCCCGAGATAGAGATTGTCCACCGCACACCGGTGGATACCGCCACGCTCAGCGATGGGCGGGTGCAGATGAGCCAGTCGCTGACGCTCACTTCGTTCAAGGACTCGCTCTTCTATATCGCCCCGCAGGCATTCGTGGCGGACGGCGATACCGTATGGTCCGAGCCCTTGTCGCTCAATGTGGTGCAGCCGTTCGAGGTCGATACGGCGTTGGCGATAACGGATATCAAGGACATACAGAAAGCCCCGATTTGGTGGTGGGGTATCTTCCGCTGGGTGTTGTTGGGCTTGGGTATCGCCCTGCTCGGCGTCGGAATGTTCTTCCTTGTGCGCTATATTTTGCGCCACCGGAAAGGCTATATTCCTGAAGCAGCCCCGAAGCAACTCCGTCCCGCAGAGGAAGTTGCCCTCGAGAAACTGAATGAAATCAAAGCCGAGAAGATATGGCAAGACGGCAAAGTCAAGGAGTATCACACGGAGCTAACCGATGTCATCCGCGAGTATATCTCCCGCCGCTACGAGGTATCAAGCACAGAGAAGACGAGCGACGAGACACTCTCCGCCCTCAAACCGCTGATGAAGGACCAGAAAGACCTCTTCGAGCGCCTGCGCCGTATGCTGTCGCTCGCCGACTTAGTCAAGTTCGCCAAGTGGACCGCTACGCCCGATGAGAACGAGAACGCCTTGCGCACCGCCTACGATTTCGTAGAGGAGACCACGCCACAGCCCGCAGCCGACGCCTCCAATACCTCTAAGCAAGCCGATGCTGCCAATACGGACACCAAAGACACTACCTCGACTTACCGCCGAGAAAACCCCTAATTAACGCATAACTATGACTTTTGCGAGTCCTGCATATTTATTTCTCTTGCTGCTGCTGGTGCCTATCGTAGGTTGGTATATCTACGAGTTGCACAAGTCTGACGCCAGCCTCCAGATAGCCAACGGGGCAACGCTCCGCCGGCAACCGAAGTCGGCGCGGGTCTATATGCTCCACCTGCCGTTTGTGCTGCGTGTGGCGGCTATCACCCTGCTCTCTGTCGCCTTGGCACGCCCGCAACTGACCAACCGTTGGTCGTCGGAATCCACCGAGGGCATAGACATCATGATGGCACTCGATATATCGGGCACCATGCAGGCGGAGGACTTGAAGCCCAACCGCCTCGAGGCAGCCAAACAGGTAGCGTCCGACTTTGTCGTCGCCCGCCCCAACGACCAGATAGGTCTGGTGGTCTTCGCCGGCGAGAGTTTCACGCAATGCCCGCTGACCACCGACCACGCCGTGCTGATTAACCTCTTCCAGTCCGTCAAGTTCGGCATGATAGAGGACGGAACGGCCATCGGTTTGGGTTTGGCAAACGCCGTGAACCGCATGAAAGATTCTGCCACCAAGTCCAAGGTGATTATCCTCCTAACGGACGGCTCGAACAACCGTGGCGATATCGACCCGCAGACGGCGGCAGAGATAGCCAAGACCTACGGCATCCGAGTCTATGCCATCGGCGTCGGCTCGCACGGGCAGGCGCGTGTGCCGGTGCAGACCCCCGTGGGCGTGCAGTACATGATGATGGACAGCGAGTTCGACGAATCGACCCTGCAGCGCATAGCCTCCACCACGGGCGGACAGTATTTCCGTGCGACGGACAACTCCAGCCTGAAATCTATCTACGAGCAGATTGACCAACTCGAGAAGACCAAACTGCGTGTGCGTGAGTACTCCAAGCATACCGACATCTTTGCACCTTTCCTCGTGTCGGCGCTGCTGTGCCTGCTGCTGGAAATCCTCCTGCGCTATTTTGTGCTCCGCACGGTAACAAACTAATGGGGGGGGAGCTAGAAGATCTAGACTTTCTAGAAGTCCTAGACATTCTAGAAGTTCTAGAAGTTCTAGAAGTTCTAGACTTTCTAGATTTTATAGGATTTATAGTTGCTTGTTTATAATTCGTAATTTGTAATTCATAATTTATAATTGGCACAGATGTTTCGTTTTGCAAATATAGATATGCTTTGGCTGCTGCTGGCAGTGCCGGTGCTGATAGGTGCGTTTGTCGCCTATACCCGCCGCAAGCGCCGTCAGTTGCGTGCCTTTGGCGACCCGGAGTTGGTGGCAGAACTCATGCCCAACGCCTCTCGTGTGCGTCCTGCGGTCAAGTTCTCGATACTGATGCTGGCACTGGTGCTGCTTATTCTTGCAGCGGCTCGTCCGCAGTACGGGCAGCGTGAGAAAACCGTCAAGCGGCAGGGCATCGAGGCGATGATAGCCCTCGATATTTCCAACTCTATGTTGGCGGAGGATGTTGCTCCGAGCCGTCTCGACAAGTCCAAACAGATGTTGGGCAAACTCATCGACCGTATGGTGGACGACAAGGTCGGTCTGGTGGTCTTTGCGGGCGAGGCATACACCCAGTTGCCTATCACTTGCGACTATGTGTCCGCCAAGATGTTTCTCAATACCATCGACCCTTCCCTTATCAAGACCCAAGGTACTGCCATAGGTGCCGCGCTGACCACCGCTATCCGCTCGTTCGGTAGCGAGGAGTCGGGTGCGAGCCGCGCGATCGTGCTGATCACCGATGGCGAGAACCACGAGGACGATGCCGTAGCCGTCGCCACGCGTGCCAAGGAGTTGGGTATCAAAATTATCGTAGTCGGCGTCGGCAAACCCGAGGGTTCGCCCATTCCGCTGCCTGGCACCAACAACTACCGCAAAGATCGTCAGGGCAATGTGGTCGTCAGCCGCCTCAACGAGGACATGTGCCGCGAGATAGCGCAGGCGGGCAACGGTATGTATGTGCGTTGCGACAACACCAACACGGCGTTGCGTGCCGTAGAGAAAGAACTCGACCAACTGGCGACCTCCGAGATAGAGACCAAGGTCTATACCGAGTACAACGAGCAGTTCCAGTCTTTTGCGCTGGTGGCGCTGCTGTTGCTGGTGATCGATTTCTTTATCTTCAACCGCAAGAACAAGTCGCTCACCCGTCTGGACATATTCAACGAGGCGAAGACGAGTGCTAATTGAGAATTATAAATTAAGAATCATGAATTGAGGATGTGGCTATGAAGCGTACGATTCTACTACTCACTTGTGTCATGGGGCTGCTTGCTGGTGCGTATGCGCAGCAAGAAGCACCCGATGTGCGCAAGGGCAACAAGCAATACCAAAAGCAGGACTATACTTCCGCCGAGGTGGACTATCGGCGTGGGATAGAGAAGAACCCGAACTCGTTCGAGGCTCACTACAATCTGGGCAATGCGCTCTTCAAGCAGGACAAGTACCCCGAGGCGCAAGCCGAGTGGCAGAAAGCTGCACAACTGATTGAGGGTGAAGAGAACAAACAGCAACTGAGCGAGAGTTACCACAACCTCGGTAACGCCTATTTTGCCCAGCAACAGTACGACAAGGCGGTCGCTGCCTACAAGGAGTCCCTTCGCAACAACCCCAAGGACAACGACACCCGCTACAATCTGGTAAAGGCGATGCAGATGTTGCAGCAGCAACAGCAACAACAGCAGAATCAGGATCAAAACAAAGACCAAAACAAGGATCAGAATCAGCAACAAGACCAGCAACAACAGAATCAAGACCAACAGAACCAAGACCAAAATAAGGACGAACAGCAGAACCAAGACCAGCAG
This sequence comes from Bacteroidaceae bacterium, assembly GCA_963622445.1. Lineage (GTDB taxonomy): Bacteria > Bacteroidota > Bacteroidia > Bacteroidales > Paludibacteraceae > Colicola. Next base: position 4,316 of record CAVFHY010000032.1, on the reverse strand, counting down.
CAAGACCAACAGCAACAACAGCAGCAGGAGCAGGACGACTCCAAGATGGACAAGGAAACAGCCGAGCAGATTCTGCAGGCGTTAGAGCAGGACGAGCAGGAGACGCAAGAGAAGATGCAACGCTCGCAGGGGCAGAAACGCCGCGTAGAGAAAGAATGGTAAGAACGAATAAGTAGTAAGTTTGTAAATGGCAACTGAAAGGACAAACTTACACATTTACAAATAGAAACTCGATGAAGCGTATTACAACGATAGTGAATTTGGTGCTATGCATGGTGTGCATGGCGAGTAGTGCTGCGTGGGCAGACGATGTGGTGTTCCGAGCCTCTGCCCCGTCGCAGGTTATTGTGGGGCGTCCGTTTCAGTTGACCTATTCGGTCAATCAGCGCAGTAAGGACCTACAGATCGCCGAGATTACCGATTTCGATGTTTTGGCAGGACCCTACCAGTCCACCTCCTCTTCCACTTCGTTTGTCAACGGCAAACGAACTTCTTCGTTTCAGCAGACCTATACCTATACGCTCATGGCGCAGCGCGAGGGCACTTTCACCATTGCTCCCGCCCGCGTCCGTGTCAGCGGCGATACCTATTCGTCCAACGGCGTGCGTATCACGGTCTTGCCGGAGGACGAGCAGCCGCAGCAATCCCAACAATCCGCCAACCGGTCCGGTGCGCAACAGCAAACGCAACAGCAGTCGGGCAACGGTGGCGGCTCTGTCAGCAGCGAGAACCTCTTCATCCGCACCATCGTCAGCAAGACCCGTGTGCATGAGCAAGAGGCGATTCTCTTGAGTTACAAACTCTATTTCGCGGGCGTCGATGTGGCGCAGTTCACCAACAATACCAAAATTCCCGAATTCACGGGCTTCCTCAAGCAAGACCTTGAGCAGGGCGAGATTCAGACCGAGTTGGAGCATTACAACGGCCGTAACTACCAAACGGCGACCCTCTACCGCACGCTGCTCTATCCGCAACATTCGGGCGATATTCAGATAGACCCTGCCACTTTCGAGGCGGTCTTGCGGGTGCAGACCCGTGCGCAGGTGCGCAGCATCTTCGACGATTTCTTCGGCACCTATACCAATGTTACGCGGGCAGTCAAGGCGCCGGGGGCTACCATTCATGTCGAGTCCCTGCCGTCGGGCAAGCCCGCAGGCTTCTCGGGTGGAGTGGGGCAGTTCACGCTCTCGCCCTCTATCTCGCAGACCGAGGTGGAGACCAACGATGCCGTTACCATTCGCCTCGATATATCGGGTACGGGCAATATGAAACTGCTCAAGACCCCGTCTGTGGAGTGGCCAGAGGGCTTCGAGCCGTACGATCCCAAGGTGACCAACCATTTCAAGACCACCGCAGCGGGCGTCAGCGGCACCAAATCGATTGAGTATCTGGCGATTCCCCGTGCGTCGGGCGACTATACCGTACCGTCGGTGGCGTTCTCCTATTTCGATACCGAGAGCGATACATACAAGACCCTTACCACGCCCGAATATACCATTCATGTCAAGAAGGGCGCAGGCGAGGCTGCCCAGCAGGGCAATGCACCGACCAACTATGTGAACAAGGAGGATATCAAACAGTTAGGCTCCGACATTCGCTATATCCATACCAACACCTCGTCGCTCACGCCCGCCAAACCGGCACTCGTGGCGTATGGCAGCCTGGCTTTCTGGCTGCTCTACCTCGTGCCGCTGGCGATAGCCATTGTGCTATTTATCGTCTTCCGCAAGCAGATTCGCGAGAACGCTGATACCACCCGTGTGCGCTACAAGCGTGCCAACAAGGTGGCGCAGAAACGCCTCCGTACTGCCAACAAGTTGCTGCAGGAAAACAAGAAAGAGGCGTTCTACGAGGAAATAGAGCGTGCCGCCAAACAGTATCTGAGCGACCGCTTGAGTATCCCGACCGCTGACCTCAACAAGGACAATATCGCTTCTATCTTGCGCGGCAAGGGCGTTGCCGATACGCTTGTCCGCGAGGTCATCGAGGTGCTTTCCACGGCGGAGTTTGCCCGCTATGCGCCCTCCACCGACCATGCCATGGCAGACCTCTATAAGGCCACGGCTCAACTCATCGACCACATAGAGAACGAGAAACTGTAATCTCTCAACGCTTCTTAGCGCCCGACACTCAACTCTCAACCGTATGAAAAAAATATTCTATTGCCTGATAGGACTGCTGGCGACCACCCTTGTCGCCGCTCAAGATAATGCATCGTTTGCTGCTTGGCAGGCGGGCAACGAGCAGTATGCGGCGGGCAACTATGCCGATGCCGCTGCTTGCTACGAGAAATCACTCACCACTGCCGAAGGTGCGCTGAGCAAGGACTATGCCCTGGTCTATTACAACCTGGGCAATGCCTGTTTCAAGCAGGGCGAGTTGGCGCAGTCCATCTTGGCTTACGAGCGTGCGCTGCGTTTGCGTCCCGCCTATTCTGACGCTCGCCACAACCTCGAGTTCGCACAGTCCCGTATCACGGACAACATCGCCGACACGCAGTCGTTCTTTATCGGCAACTGGGCGAAAGCACTCCGCAACAGCCTCACCGAGCAGGTCTGGATGTGGCTCTCTGTTGTGTCGTTTGTGGTTACACTGATAGGGCTGCTGCTGTTCCTGCTCAATCGCACGGTCTGGCTGCGCAAGACGGCGTTCTATACGGCGTGCGTGCTGCTTGTGGTGTCGATAGCGAGCGGGGTCAATGCAGGCTCGCTCCACCATCGGGATGCCGTCCGTGCAGAGGCGATTATTACGCAGGGGATAGTCAATGTCAAGTCCTCGCCCGACCGTTCGGGTACCGACCTCTTCACGATCCATGAGGGCACGAAGGTAACGATCGTCGAGACGCTCGGCGAGTGGGGGAATATCCGTGTGGGCAACAACCAAGGCTGGCTCCGCCTCTCGAATCTGGAGCGCATATAGATGACTTCTCCGTCTTTGTTTGCCGATACAGTCTGCGCCGTGTCCACGCCTTGCGGGTGCGGCGGTATTGCTGTGGTGCGGGTCAGCGGCGCACGGGCGATAGCCATTGTCGATACCCTTTTCCGCAGCAAACACCCGCTCTCCGAGGCACGCTCCCATACGGTGCACTTGGGCGATATGGTCGTGGGCGGTGAGGTCATTGACGAGGTACTGGCAACGGTCTTCCGTGCCCCACATTCGTTCACGGGCGAGGAAGTGGTCGAACTGAGTTGCCACGGCAGCCTCTATATCCAGCAGTCGCTTGTCCATGCTCTTATCGACGCGGGGTGCCGTGCGGCGCGTGCGGGCGAGTTCACACAGCGTGCGTTTCTCAATGGCAAGATGGATCTGACCGAGGCAGAGGCGGTGGCGGACTTGATCGCCTCCCGCTCCAAAGCCGAGAAAGACTTGGCACTCAACCAGTTGCGTGGCAGTGTGTCGGGCAGCCTTACTGCACTCAGGGAGCAACTGCTGCATTTCACTTCCTTGGTCGAACTCGAACTCGACTTTGCCGACCACGAGGAACTGGAGTTTGCTGACCGTACGGCACTCTGTGGGTTGGCAGACGAGGCAGAAGCGACACTTCGGCGCCTGACCGATTCGTTCCGCACGGGGAATGCCATACGCAATGGAATACCCGTGGCGATAGTGGGTGCGCCTAATGCGGGCAAGTCCACGCTGCTCAATGCCTTGTTGGGCGAGGAGCGGGCGATAGTGAGCGACATTCGCGGCACGACGCGCGACACGATCGAGGACACGCTGCTCGTCGGGGGTGTGCTTTTCCGTCTAATAGATACGGCGGGTATCCGAGAGACAGCAGACAGCCTCGAGCAGATGGGGATCGAGCGCAGTCGCCGCGCGGTGGCGCAGGCGCAGGTGGTGGTTGAGGTGGTGGACGCTACCGATCCGCAGCCTACCGACTTTGGGTGCGACATGGCGGACAAGACGCTCCTCCGTGTGTGGAACAAAGCCGACCTGTGCTCTGCGATGCCTTCGGACGACTACATCCCTTTGTCTGCCAAGTCGGGCGAGGTCGAGCCGTTGCGCCAGGCGTTGGAAGAAGCGGCCGCTTCGCTGCTCCATACCGATACGGTAACTATCAGCAACGCCCGCCACTACGAGGCACTTTGCCGTGCGTTGCAGTCTATCCGTGCGGTGCAGCAAGGACTGCACGACCGTGTCTCGGGCGAGTTCCTGAGTATGGACTTGCAGGACTGCCTGAAGGCTTTGGGCGAAATAACGGGACAAATCACCTCAGACGAGGTTCTCCACAACATCTTCCGCCATTTCTGTATAGGCAAGTAGCCTGCGCCGAATGGGCAGCAAGGCGTGATGGGGAACTGCTGTTCTTCCTCTTT
>CAVFHY010000031.1:0-23207 GCA_963622445.1 Bacteroidaceae bacterium | reverse complement strand
TTTTCCTGCGTATGAATCAAGGCAATTTTTATGGATAAATCTGCCGATCGTGGGGCATTTTGTGTGCAGCAAGAGACGACAGATACAGAAGAAATGAAACCGTCGCCCACGAGAAAAATGGAACATCCTCACACCGCTTAATTGCTTCTCCAAACATTTTTGCTAACTTTGCAGGAAAATTGCATTTGTTATTGGACAGTACATTCTTCTTGGAAAATATGCTTTGCAGCAGAAAACGGGCGTTGGGCTTGCAGTATTCAGTCCTTTTGTGTACCTTTGCAGTTAGTTAAGCAGTATGCAGACACCGACTCACCAATACACACGAAAGACACACTGCACAGACACGAAAAACACACCGCCGCTTGGGGTTGTCGGACAGGACAACGAGAGACGGCACTATTTAATACCTAACTAAAAAACACAATTATGGCTAAAGTTTATCAGGCTAACGAGATTAAGAATGTCGCTATGTTGGGTGGTAGCGGCTCGGGAAAAACCACTCTTATGGAGTCGATGCTCTATGAGAGTGGAGTCATTAAGCGTCGTGGTTCGATTGAGGCACAATCGACCGTCTGTGACTATTTCCCTGTAGAAAAAGAGTACGGCTATTCCGTTTTCTCTACGGTATGCAACATCGAGTTCCAAGGTAAGAAACTCAATATCATCGACTGTGCCGGTGCGGACGACTTCTGCGGCGGCACCATGGCTGCGTTGCAGATGGTGGGTTCTGCGCTTATCGTGCTGCCCGCCGACAAAGGCGTAGAGGCAGGCACGGAGAATAGTTTCCGCTTGGTAGAGAAACTGCACAAGCCGCTCGCTTTCGTCATCAACAAGTGCGATGCACCGGACGCCGATTTCGACAACGCCTTTGCGCAGTTGCGCGAGGAGTTCGGCAACAAGTGTACACTCATTCAATACCCCGTCAATGCGGGTGCAGGCTTCAATGCCGCCATCGATGTGCTCAAGGGCAAGATGCTCGTATGGGGACCCGATGGCGGTGCACCGGAGGAGAAGGACATCCCCGCATCGGAGCAAGAGCGTGTGTCAGAGATGCGCCAGCAATTGCAGGAACAGGCCGCCGAGGCGGACGAGACGCTGCTCGACAAGTTCCTCTCCGAGGGGCTGACCGACGAGGAGATTATGCACGGCCTGCGTTCGGTCTATGCCGACGGCTCTATGTATCCCGTCATCTGCACGAGTGGTCTGAAGGACATGGGTATCCGCCGCTTGATGGACTTCCTACTGGCTATGGCACCTGCACCTGACCGTTTTGCCTACCCCACCGTCGATGGACAAGGCGTTACGCCCGACCCTACCAAGCCGACGAGCCTCTATGTATTCAAGACTTCCGTCGAACCGCATATCGGCGAGGTGAACTATTTCCGGGTCATGCAAGGTACGGTCAAGTCCGGCGATGACTTGCAGAACATGGAGCGTGGCAGCAAGGAGCGCATCTCGCAACTCTATATGGTCGCGGGTTCCAATCGTATTCCCGTCGATGAGGTATCGGCAGGCGACATCGCCGCTACCGTCAAGTTGAAAGATACCCGTACGGGCAATACGCTCAACGCCAAGGATTGCGACTATCAGTATGCGGCTATTCAGTACCCGCAACCCCGCTATCGTCGTGCCATCCGCCCCGTCAACGAGGCAGACAACGAGAAACTCGCCGTCCTGCTCACCCGTATGCACGAGGAAGACCCGACATGGGTTATCGAGCAGTCGAAGGAGTTGCGCCAGACCATTGTAAGCGGACAGGGCGAGTTCCACTTGCGCACGCTCAAATGGCGTCTGGAGAACAACGAGAAGATGCAGGTAGTCTTCGAAGAACCGAAGATTCCTTATCGTGAGACCATCACCCGTGCAGCCCGTGCCGACTACCGCCACAAGAAGCAGTCCGGTGGTTCGGGTCAGTTCGGCGAAGTACATCTCATCGTTGAGCCTTATACCGAGGGCGTGCCGGTGCGTGATACCTACAAGTTTGGTAATCAGGAGTATCGTGTGACGGTCAAGGACACCCAGGAGGTCAATCTCGAGTGGGGTGGCAAGTTGGTGCTTATCAACTCTATTGTCGGTGGTGCTATCGACGCGCGCTTTGTGCCGGCTATTTTGAAGGGTGTCATGGACCGTATGGAGCAAGGCCCGCTCACGGGTTCCTATGCACGCGATGTGCGCGTCATTGTCTATGACGGCAAGATGCACCCAGTAGATTCCAACGAAATTTCGTTCCGTTTGGCAGGCCGAAATGCCTTTGCTGAGGCGTTCCGTAACGCTGATCCCAAGGTGTTGGAGCCTATCTATGAGGTCGAAGTATTCGTGCCGAACGATTTGGTGGGCGATGTTATGTCTGATCTCACAGGACGCCGTGGTCTTGTCTTGGGCATGGAGACGGAGAAGAAATTCACCCGCCTGCACGCCGAGGTGCCGCTCAAGGAGTTAAGTTCTTATTCGACGACGCTCAGTTCGCTCACTGGTGGCCGTGCTACATTCACTATGCGCTTCAAGGACTACGAACTTGTGCCTGCCGATGTGCAGGATAAGTTGCTCAAGGAGTACGCCGCCGCACACGCCGACGAGGAATAAAACGCCTTCTGTACATTTTATACGCAGTCAACTTCACCCGTAACAGGTATTTGACTATGCTCTTCTTGTATTCTCCACGGACAAGTCAATGGCTTGTCCGTGGAGAATACTTTACAAACAATATCTTCATTTCACCACAAGCATACTGGAAACAGAGCCTCATACTATACACATCGACCATAGTAGAGACCGCCCCATCCCGATACAAGACAATGAGTATCTGTACCTCACTCCAAGAGTATCTGTACCTCACTCCAAAAGAGGTGAGGGGCATTATCTTACGCGAATGGGCACTTGTGGAAGAAAGGAGAAAAATCGTAAAAATAGCCGATGCCTACGGACATACATGGGAGGTCATACGATAATACAGACAGATTGTATGCTGCTATTGCCCGTATCGAAAATTTGCTGTATCTTTGCAAGCAAAATGCAACGGGGCAGCGCAAACACCCCATCACGGAAAACATACTATGTACATCGCCATTGCAGGAAATATCGGAGCAGGAAAGACCACACTGACCAAGATGTTGGCCCGCTACTACGGTTGGGAACCACGCTTCGAGAGTGTGCGCTTCAACCCCTATCTGGAAGACTACTACACCGATATTCCACGCTGGTCGTTCTGCCTTGAGACCTATTTCCTAAAAGAGCGTTTCAAAGATATGCTCTCCGTGCAAAACACGGAACATACCATTGTACAAGACCGCAGTATATTCGAGGGCGTGTATGTGTTTGTGGCGAACAACTACGCCCGAGGCGACCTATCGGAACGGGACTACAGCACCTATATGGAGTTGTTCGACCTGATGAAACTGAAGATGAAGATGCCCGACCTGATGATATACTTGCGCAAGTCTGTTCCGAGCCTTATTGAACAGATACAGAAGCGAGGACGGGAATACGAAAAGGGTATGCAGATAGACTATCTGAAAGACCTCAACGAGCGCTACGAGGACTTTATATTCCATCACTACGAGGGCAAAGTGCTGGTCATTGAGGCAGACCACCTCGACTTTGAGAACCGCCCCGAGGACTTTCGGCTCGTGATAGACAAGATAGACGCACAACTATTCGGGCTATTCTCGGCTGAGACCTGGAAGTAGCGCCCTAACGCTAACAACGCTCCTACCCCGACAAGCGGTCGTATATGTGCCACAAAACGACCCTACGAACCCAACAGAAGCACTACGGGCACCCCACCCTCACACAGATACAGAAAACTATTTAATCCATCATACTATGCATATCGCCATTGCAGGAAATATCGGTTGCGGAAAGACCACACTGACCAAAATGCTTGCCAAACACTACGGCTGGACCCCCGCCTTTGAGACGGTGGAATTCAACCCATATCTCGAAGACTTCTACGCCGACATGAACCGTTGGGCGTTCAACCTGCAGATATTCTTCCTCAACAAGCGATTCAAAGATGTGATAAACATCTCGAAATCTACCGACTATATCATCCAAGACCGCACCATATACGAGGATGCGCGTATCTTTGCGCCCAACCTGCACGACCAAGGATTTATGTCCGACCGCGATTTTGACAACTATCGTGACCTTTTCGACCTGATGATGTCGCTCGTGAAGATGCCCGACCTGATGATATACATCCGCGCATCGATTCCCACCCTGGTGGCACAGATACAGAAGCGCGGGCGCTCGTACGAGGCAAGTATGCGTATCGACTACCTGCAAGGACTGAACGACAAGTATGAGCAGTGGATTAGCGAGTACAAAGGCAAACTGCTGATTGTGGACGGCGACAATATCAAGTTCGGCGAGAACCCCGACGACTTCCGCTGGATAACCGACCACATCGATGCCGAACTATTCGGACTATTCCCATTCGAGAAAGAAAACGAAGTAGGGAAAGAGATAAAGTAAGCGATGTACAATGCATAATAATGTAGAACAAGAGTGTGTCGGCGCAGACGACCCATCCTATATAATGGCAAATTTTTGGGAAAGCATTGAACCATATTGAGAAGTTCTTGGAGTATATCGCAGTGGAGAAGAAATACTCTCCTCTAACGGTGCAGAATTATGGCAGAGACCTCCACAATTTCTGCACCTTTCTCGGGCTCGATGCCGAAGATTTCGACCCCACTGCTGCTGACGAGACCGATGTAAAGCATTGGATAGTGTACCTCCTCGAAGAGCGGCACTTGAAGTCTCGTTCGGTAAGGAGATCCGTTTCTGCGCTGCATAGTTTCTACAAGTTTCTACTACGGCAGCAAGTTATACAGCGGGACATCACCCAACGAGTAGTACTGCCGAAAGTGGACAAACCTCTACCAGCCTTCTTCAAGCCCGAAGAAATGGCACAAGCCACGGCAGCTGATACCGATGCCACCGATTTCCCTACCATACGCAACTGCCTGATTATCGACCTATTATACCAAACCGGCATGCGATTGGCAGAAATAACCGCATTAGAGGATAAAGATGTCGACCTTGAACAAAGGCTGATTCGTATATTCGGCAAACGATGCAAAGAGCGTATTGTACCGATAGGTGTACGACTAACCGAGCAAATACAGCATTACAAAGAGGCACGCACCGAATACACAGGCGTGCGGACTGCCCCTACGCTGCTCATACGAAAAGGCAAAGACGGGGCTGTGTTGCCACTGGGCAGAAATATGGTTTATACTATCGTACGCGAGCGAATGGGGCAATTTAGTACATTACGCAAACATTCGCCGCATGTACTTCGCCACACTTTTGCCACGACTATGCTCAACAATGGAGCCGACATCCGCACTATTCAGGCACTGCTTGGGCATGCCGGACTCTCTACCACGCAGATTTATACTCACACCACTTTTGAACAGGTGCGGGAGGTATACGCCCATACGCACCCACGGGCGCTGGGACATCGCCCCACTCCCGACAAAGGAACAAAGAAAGACTAACCCTCTCTAAAAGACAGGTTGTTTCTACGCAGAAAATTGTACGAAAGAGGAGAACAGAGCCTCCGCAACGAATTTATGTTCTATGACAAATACATCAGCGAGAAAGAAGTAGAGCGCGTACTGCGCACAAACTACGCCGCTTATGAGGAGTAGCAAAAATCGAAGCGTATGCAGAGGAACTGTCGTCATTGCCGGCGTGGGCATAGGTGTATGCCTCGGTAGTGCAAAGCACCGCACCAGGCAATAGATATATACAACGGACAGATCGACCTCGCTACGGAATGGCACATTGTTACCACCAAAGATGGTGTGGGGATTGCCCTGCGCTTCTAAACAGGACGGAAGAAAAAGAATGGCGTATATGCGAACAGGGTAGTGCGTATGCGCGAATGGGGGTACGACAAATGTACAATCAAGGCATTCTCACAGCACAATACGCGTAGCTGTAACAGGCGCGGAAAGGAAGAGAGAGGCAGAGTCGGCGAACTTGGACGCTGACTCTGTTGTCAAATAGACACACGAGCCGCCCTGCGAGAGAGATTGGCGTATCGGTGTATGGCGCACGAGGTAGTCCCGCAACGACTCCGCCACAATCTCGCCCTGCGTAACACTCTGTACGGCAGGATGATGCCGGTCGAGCCACGCATCTATCTTCGGTTTCAATAGAGGGTAATGCGTGCAGCCCAAGACCAATGTATCGATCGCTGCGTCCTGCTCGAAAACCGTATGGAGGTACTTATCGACAAAATAGTCCGCCCCTGCGCCCGTATGCTCGCCCGCCTCGATAAGCGGCACCCACATCGGACAAGCAAGCTGGGAAAGAGAGAGTGTAAAGAGCGGCTTCCCCATTGACTGCAAAAGCCGTTCAAACTCAAGGGGATAACTCCGGCTGTCGACCGTACCTTGCGTACCCAAAATAGCAATATGCCCGTTGCGGGTACAGAATGCCACCTGCTCTACGGTAGGACGAATAACACCCAGTACGTTGGGTATCTCGCCACAATCACGAAGGGCAGGCAAATCGTGCTGCTGGATAGTGCGAAGCGCCTTGGCACTCGCCGTATTGCACGCCAAGATGACCAACGCACAGTCGTGGTGCAAAAGATACTGCACCGACTGCCATGTGTAGTTATAGATAACCTCGAACGAATGCGGACCGTACGGGGCGCGCGCATTATCGCCCAAGTAGAGGTAATCGTACTCGGGGAGCAACTGACGAATCTTGCCGAGAATAGTAAGACCGCCATATCCGCTATCAAAAACGCCTATTTTCATATTGTGCTGCAGCGGGTTGAGGGTAGGCATCGGTGGTAGCACTATACATACGCCGTGCGCAAGAAGACTGCAAGCGGGGCGCAGGGCAATCGGACACCTTTTGCGCGGCAAAGGTACACAAAAATATCGATACATGGAAGAGAGGGGAGGTTTTTCTGTGCATTTCGGGAGGTTCTCCTTCGATTTCCTTTCGGCACTCATTAGGAAATCACACAAGAATGGCATATAGTGTTTTAAGAGTTGGTAGAAACAAAATGCCTGTTTCTCATATATTGTATCCATAGTAATTCAGAAATGTAGCACAACAGAACGCAGCATAAGGACACAAAGAGAAGAAAGAGCGGCTTTTTGTTAGAAAAAATACGCAGGGGCTTGTACACTCGGAGAAAAAATCGTATCTTTGCACACTCATAGAAGGAACTCCCTGTCTGTAACAGGCGGCTCACACGACACCACAAGCGGCAAAACAAACCTCGCTGGACGAGTGAAGCAGGTCTACAACACATACTTGCGATAATGGGAAAACACCTACCGAAACAGGCAACCGTTCTACAATAATGTGGGAAGAATGCCTACCGGACGAACGGAACAATTCTATAATAACCCATTTTGCGATGGTACAACAACCCATTCTACAATAACGACTATAAACACAAAAAGATATGAAATTCAATGTATCCAGCACAAAATTGTTTGCACAACTGCAGACTATCAGCCGCGTAATCGCTCCCAAAAGCACACTGCCTATCCTCGAGAAGATTCTATTTGATCTCAACGGGAACACCTTGGTACTGACCGCTTCGGACGGAGAAACCACTATCCGCACCTCTGTGGAGGTAGAGAATGCCGAAGGGACAGGCAAAGTAGCCAGCAGCGCCAAACTGCTGGTTGATACCCTCAAAGAGTTCCCCGAACAACCCCTGAGTTTCACCATAGACGATGCAAACTACAGCATTACCATGGTTAGCCCCAACGGCACCTACTCTTTCATCGGTACCAACGGCGATGAATACCCCGAGATGCAAGCCATAGAAGAAGGCAGCCACCAAGTAACACTCGGTGCAAGCGTGCTGCTGAACGCCATCACAAAGACCCTGCCTTTCACCGCCAACGATGAGTTGCGCCCCGTAATGAACGGCATTTTCTTCGACATTACAAACGAGGGCATTACCTTTGTCGCTACCGATGCACACCGCCTTGTGCGCTACACCAACCAGACCGCCACAGGCAACGAAGAGGTATGTTTTATCCTGCCCAAGAAACCGGCTACGCTACTCAAGAACATTCTCGCCAAAGACGAGACGCCCGTAACGATTTCTTTCGGACAGAAGAATGCACGCTTCGAGTGGGAAGGAGCAGCTATTGTTACCCGTCTTATCGACGGGCGCTACCCTAACTACAAAACCGTCATTCCGCAAAACAACACAAACATCGTAGTGGTTGACCGTCAGACACTTATCAACGCTTGCCGCCGCGTGGCAGTCTTTGCAAATACCGGCACGGCACTGCTCCGTTTGTGCCTGAACGAGAACCAAATAAAGATCTCGGCACAAGACATCGACCTCTCAACCAGCGCAGAAGAGACACTTGGCTGCGAGTATACAGGCATGCAGATGGCTATCGGTTTCAAGGCACCGTTCCTCATCGAGATACTCGGCACGATAGACTCAACCGATGTGAAACTGCAACTCTCCGACCCCGCACGCGCAGGGCTGCTGCTCCCGACCGAACAAGCAGAGAACGAAGACCTGCTGCTGCTGCTTATGCCGATGTTGCTCCAAGATAACTACTAACAGACAAGGACTCAGGGGCATGAAATTGAAGTTAAACCGCCCACTCGTTTTCTTCGATCTTGAGGCTACAGGGCTGAACATTGCCACCGACCGGATTGTCGAGATAAGTTATTATAAGGTATTCCCTAACGGCAATGCCGAGGGGAAGACCCTGCGGGTGCGTCCGACCTATATCCACCACATTACCGACCCGTTCGGACGGCAGTGCATAGAAGAAACAACTATGCACATACCCTCCGAATCAACTGCTATTCATGGTATTACGGACGAGGATGTGGCAGACTGTCCGACTTTCCGAGAGATAGCACACCAGATAGCCAGTATGTTGGAAGGAAGCGACCTCGCGGGTTACAACAGCAACCATTTCGACATCCCGCTACTGGCGGAAGAGTTCCTGCGCTCGGGCGTAAGCATCGACCTGAAGCGGAAAAATATGGTGGATGCCTATGTGATATTCACCAAAAACGAGCAACGCAATCTCTCTGCCGCCTACAAGTTCTACTGCGGCAAAAACCTCAAGAACGCTCACTCCGCCAATGCCGACACAATGGCGACCTACGAGGTGCTGACAGCACAACTGGAGCGGTACGACCTGCCCGATACCATTGAGGGACTTGCCGAATACTCCGCAGGGCAGACACGCTTTGCGGACTTCGCAGGACGCATAGCTTACGACAAAGACGGGTACGAGATATTCAATTTCGGACAGCACAAAGGGCAACGGCTCATCGATGTGTTCCGACGCGACAAAGGGTACTATGGTTGGTTGCTCGGGGGCGATTTCCCCGCCTACACCAAGCAAGTCTGCACCCGCGTGTACCTAAGCACGAGATAAAAATCCAACACAGACAATCCTATGGAATACAGAGCATTAACACAAGAAGAGCAGAAACAACTGACCGCACAGGGCTGCACCGCCAAAGTATGGACAGACATCGAAGTAAAAAACGGGTTTGACCCGCAATATGTGCGCGATGTGCAGTTCTCGGGGCGTATTCGTATGGGTGTTTTCGAGCGTGAATTCGACTTGCCGGGCGGGCTGTCTGTACATTCGGGTATATCGCACGCCAAACTGCACAACTGCGAGATTGGTGACAATGTGCACCTATACAACATCCACAACTACATCGCCAACTACCGCATTGGGGCGAACACTTGTATTGAGAATGTGAACGCCATCCTCGTCGATGGAGAGAGTACATTCGGCAACGGAGTGCGCGTGCCTGTAATGAACGAGGGCGGCGGACGCGAGATACCTATCTTCGATCACCTGAGTGCCAGCCTTGCGTATGTGATGACGCTCTATCGCCACCGCCCGCAACTGATTCGCATACTAGACCAAATGATAGACGATTACGCCGAGGCGCACACGAGCAACATGGGCGAGATTGGCGAGGATGTACGCATACTCAACTGTGGCAGTATAAAAAATGTACGCATAGGCGACTGTACCCAACTGACGGGTGTATCGCGGCTGAAAAACGGCAGCATTAACTCTAACCGTTTTGCTCCTGTCAAATTGGGTTCGGGCGTAAAATGTACAGACTTCATCATCGCCTCGGGGGTAGAGATAGGCGACTCGACACTGGTGGACAAATGCTTTGTCGGACAGGGCTGTATCTTCGACAAACACTACTCGGCGGGAGAGTCACTCTTCTTCAGTAACTGCCAGGGTATGCACGGTGAGGCATGCGCCATCTTCGCAGGTCCATACACCGTGACACACCACAAATCGACGCTGCTCATTGCGGGTATGTTCTCGTTCCTCAACGCAGGTTCGGGCAGCAACCAGTCGAACCATATGTACAAACTGGGACCTATTCACCAAGGTGTGGCAGAGCGCGGGGCAAAGACCACCTCGGACAGTTACCTGCTCTGGCCATCAAAGATAGGAGCATTCTCGCTCGTTATGGGGCGGCACACCAACCATGCGGACACAAGCGAACTACCATTCTCATACCTCATTGAGAATCAGTCGGAATCGTTCCTTGTACCGGGAGCGAACCTCCGCACGGTGGGTACAATCCGCGATGCACAGAAGTGGCCGAAACGCGACAACCGCACCGACCCCGACAAACTCGACTTTATCAATTTCAACCTTCTCTCACCATATACTGTACAGAAAATGTGGCGCGGACGAGAGGTACTGACCGAACTGCAGGAACTGAGCGGCGAGAACACCGAACTCTACGGCTACCACAACTGCAAGATACGCAACTCGTCACTGCGCCACGGCAAGGAGCTCTACTCGCTGGGCATCACAAAGTTTCTTGGCAACTCGCTCATCTCGCGTATTGACAAGGCAGATTTCCGCTCACTGGCTGACCTGCGCACCGCACTCTTACCCGACACGCCCACCGGCGCAGGTGACTGGGTAGACCTCGCAGGACTGATAGCCCCCCGCACAGAGGTGTCGCGCCTGATGAACGACATCGAAGCGGGCGGTATGACCTACGAGCAGATACATGACCGTTTCCGCACCATGCACGAGAGCTACTACTCCTACGAGTGGACTTGGGCGGTGGACAAACTGGAACAGATATGGGGTTGCAGCGTGAGCAAAGTAAGACTGCAGCAAATCTACGATATGGTCAACAGTTGGCAGAATGCCGTAGTGGAACTCGACCACCTCGTCTATGACGATGCCCGTAAGGAGTTCAACCTCAACAGCCGCACAGGCTTCGGCGTGGACGGCGACCACTCGCAGCAGCAGGCGGATTTCGAGTCGGTACGCGGCAGTTTCGAGAGCAACTCGTTCGTGCAGGCGGTACTGGAACACATCGACCGCAAGACGGCACTCGGTGAGCGTATCCGCGCCAAACTGAGTCATATTATAGATTGATAGACAACCGATTACCTATACGCCACATCCCGTTCTCCATTCGCTATGGACGCCTCCTTAACCATCCTCGGCTGCGGCAGCGCTAAGCCCACGAAAACCAACTCGCCCTCGGGGCAAATCCTCTCGCTCTGCGACAAATCGTTCCTGATTGACTGCGGTGAGGGCGTACAAATCACCATGCAGCGTCTCGGCGTACACACCGCACGATTGTACAACATCTTCATCTCGCACCTCCACGGCGACCACTGCTTCGGGCTTATAGGGCTGCTCTCCACGCTCGGTATGCAGCACCGCACGCAACCCATGCACATCTATGCACACGCTGACCTTGAGCGACTACTGCGCCCATGGCTGGACTACTACTGCGCTGATATGTCATACGATGTTGTCTTTCACGCGATTAACCCACGCAAGCACGAGGTCATCTACGAGGACAGAACCGTCATGGTAGAGACTATTCCCCTGAAGCATACCGTGCCTTGCTGCGGATTTCTCTTCTCGGAGCGCCACCGACGCTGCACTGGCGGCGTATATTCCTACGAAACCCGCAAATGCTACGCCTACTGTTCGGACACTCTATACACGGAGAAGATTCTCCCTATCATTGATGGAGTGGAAACACTCTACCACGAGTCCACCTACCTCAACGCATTCCTCGACCGCTGCACGCAAGTTATGCACTCCACCGCACGGCAGGCGGCTGAAATTGCCAGCAAAGCACATGTAAAGCGGTTGTTACTAGGGCATTACTCCGCCCGCATAGAAGATCATACCCTTTTTCTCGAGGAAGCAAAAGCAGTCTTTGAGAATACCGAACTGGCAGAGGAACAGCACACCTACTTGCTCTAATCCGCCCTGCATAAAACAACTTAACGCACTTGCACTTTTGCCGTACCCCCTTTCTCCGAAAGGTTGCCGTACTCTCACCGAAGACTTACCCTACTCTTACTATCACTAAACTATGCCCAAACAAACCACGGAATATATATGCTCCTCATGCGGCGCCAAAGCCCCACAAATGCTCGGGCGATGCCCCGTCTGCGGCGAATGGGGTACCTATGAGGAGAATATCACCCTCTCTACGCCAACGGGCAAACGCTCGCTTACCTCAGTCGGCAGCGGCACGAAACCGCAACGCATCCAGGAGATTACCGCCACCGAGGAAATGCGTATCGATATGCACAACGGTGAGTTAAACCGCGTCTTGGGCGGTGGTTTGGTCCCCGGCAGCTTGATTTTGTTAGGCGGCGAACCCGGCATCGGCAAATCGACACTTGCACTACAGGTACTGATGCAACTGGGCGAAAAGCGCACCCTCTACGCCAGTGGTGAAGAGAGCGTGCGCCAACTCAAGTTGCGAGCCGAGCGGCTGGCAGGCAAGCCGGATAACCTCTATATCGTGAGCGAAACCAACCTCGAGCGTATCCTCGAAGATGTGACGGAGATACAGCCCGAAGTAGTGGTAGTGGACTCCATTCAAACCATTGGCTGTGAGGGCGTTGAATCTACCATCGGCAGTCTCAGCCAAGTACGGGAATGCGCCGCACGCATACTACAGTACGCCAAGGAGAAGAACATTCCGTTTTTTATTATCGGGCATATCAACAAGGAAGGGTCGCTCGCGGGTCCCAAAGTGCTGGAGCATATTGTCGATACGGTACTCCAATTCGAAGGTGACCAACACTATATGTACCGCATACTCCGTGCGCAGAAGAACCGCTTCGGCTCAACCTCCGAACTCGGCATCTACGAGATGCGACAAGACGGTCTACGCGAAGTAACCAATCCCAGCGAACTGCTGCTCTCCACTGCCCGCGATGGACTTTCGGGTATCTCTATCGCTGCCGCTGTCGAAGGCGTGCGCCCCTTCCTCATAGAGGTGCAGGCACTCGTTTCCACGGCAGCCTATGGTACGCCGCAACGCTCCTCTACAGGTTTCGACACCCGCCGACTGAATATGCTGCTCGCCGTGCTTGAGAAGCGTGTGGGCTTCAAACTACTGCAGAAAGATGTCTTCCTCAATATCGCAGGCGGACTCCGAGTAAACGACCCAGCCATCGACTTGGCAGTACTCGCTGCCGTGCTGTCGTCTAATATGGACATTGCCCTTGATGCCGACACTTGCCTGACAGGAGAAGTAGGGTTGGCAGGCGAAATCCGCCCCGTCAACCGCATAGAGCAACGCATCAGCGAGGCACAGAAACTGGGGTTTAAGCGCATTATCATCCCCGCTGACCAGAAGATAGCCCAATCGCGCTACCAAATAGAGACAGTGCCTGTCAAGAAAGTGACAGACGCTTTCCGCCTGCTTATGAAACAATAGTGCAGTCACACACCACACAACGAACAAGCACTCTGCAAGTTAACCAAACACTGCTACATACCCCATACCAAAATCGTGTGCTGCCCCGCCCAATACCGCAGACTGGCACGCAATTTGTGCCAACCCTATAAAAACATAGTCTAACCCATTAACACAGTAACGCTATGAAACTAAACACACAAGCCGTTAATTTCGAGATGGCTACTCGATTGGAGCAACATATTGCGAAAAAAACCAAACGATTTGAGAAGTTGTTGCCTGACTCCGCTGAACTGGACATCCGTATGACCGTCATCAAGCGTGAGACGAACCTCAACAAAGAAGCCACTATTCGTATCATAGGTCTCGGTGCCGAGTTATTTGCCGAGAAGACCTGCGACACCTTTGAACAAGCCATCGATGAATGTCTTGAAGCCGTTGAGCGTCAATTAGAAAAACAGAAAGACCGTTAAGTATATTGGGTGCGTCAGCAGTAGCAGACGCACCCTTTTTATATTCTGTTGTCTTGTAATCCCTTGGATTTCATTTTGTTGGCAATTCTATCTTCCTTGCGATAGACTATGTAGCACCTGCTCCGCCAAGTCCGCAATCGGAGTCGTGCCGTTGTTTTCCACCACGATATCCGCCCGTTGCGACCGCTTTTCGTCCGACATCTGCGCATGGATACGCGCCCACACTGCCTCACGGTCTTTCGCCGAGCGAGAACCGTTGTAGTCCCGCTGCAGCGTACGCGCCACCCGCACCTCTTCGGGTGCCACAACACACACCACCTTATCGCAGTCTTTGTCGAGTCCGCTCTCATATAGGATAGCACTCTCCACAAAACAGTACTTCGCCTCCTGCCGCTTCGTCCACTGGCGCAGGTCGTATGCCACGGCAGGATGCACGATTGCATTGAGCCGTTCCAGCATATCGGGGTGGTGAAAGACCACTTTCGACACCCGCTCTGTGCAGTAGCGGTTGCCCTCGTACACCTCCGAGCCGAACAGCAACTCTATCTGCGAACGCACCATCGGATTCTCTACCACAATGCGCTTCGCTTCCAAGTCGCTGCTATAAATGGGGTAACCTCGCCGCACAAACTCTGCTGCCAATGTGGACTTGCCACTCCCGATACCGCCTGTCAGACCTATCAACATACACTCAAAATTGGAAGTAAATAAAAGGTTGCATATCTGCCGTAACAAACTGATAAATAACGAATACCGATACTATTATGCACACCATTACCACCCATAGGGGCAGCGTGGCAAAGCGAATGCGATACCATTGTTTCCACTTCGCTGGCAGCCAATGAATCAGCATACCTGCCACAAACAGTCCGACCACTACCCGATACTCGTACAAGAACGAAGGAATAATCGCCGAATTCCACGCCCCGCCTATCTGATTGACCATCATCGTGGCGGTATGCCATGCCTCCTGGTTTGCCGTTGCAGGGTCGAGGTTCGAACCCGAGCGGAAGAAAAGGCGCGTGAATGTGATGAATGTGAATGTCTGCGCTACTGCCCACGCCTGCCCCAGTCGGGCATAGAGCGTGTTCCAACACGGGCGTGCAAGGGGCTTCCCTTGCGTCAGGAGATAGAAAATATAGCGTACTGCCGTCCCTACCCACACGACAGCCACCCACATAGCGAACAGGTGCAACGCGGGCAATGCCCGATAGCAGTCCGCCGCTATCAGCCCGCCGCAGAGGACTGTCATCACAAGCATACGCACATGCCAGTTCATTATCCGCCAGAACTTATTGACTATCATACCTATGCCATTCAGTCCTCCCCATATCATAAAGTTCCAACTCGCCCCGTGCCACAAGCCGCCGAGCAGCATCGTAATAAAGGAGTTCAGGTTCGCATAGAGCAATTTCCGATGGTCGGGTTTGCATACTGCCACGATGAGTACGACCACGGCAATGGCAAGTATTACCCCCGTTGCCACCCACGAGCCCGTTAGCACCAACGCCACAAACGCAATCAGTGCTATCCAAAAGTAGGTACCGAAAGTCGCATTGCGGTTACCTCCCAACGGAATATAGAGGTAGGTCTTCAGCCAGCGGCTCAAAGAGATATGCCAACGCCGCCAAAACTGCTGCGGATTCTCTGCCTTGTAAGGTGAGTCGAAGTTCTTGGGCAAATAGAAGCCCATGAGCAGTGCTACGCCAATGGCTATATCGGTGTAGCCAGAGAAATCTGCATAGACCTGCAGCGAGTAGGCAAAGAGAGCAAAAAGGTTCTCAAAGCCCGAGAACAACATCGGGTTGTCAAAGACACGGTCGATGAAATTCACTGCCATATAGTCGCTCAATATCACCTTCTTCGCCAAACCGTTCAATATCCAGAATACCGCCAATCCAAACTGACGGCGGCTTAAAAAGAACGGTTTATAGAGTTGCGGGATAAACTCCTCTGCCCGCACGATAGGTCCTGCCACCAACTGCGGGAAGAACGACACATAGAAGCCGAAATCCAACAGATTGCGGACGGGTTGTATCCGTCCCTTATAGACATCCGCCGTGTAGGAGATAACCTGAAAAATATAGAAACTTATCCCCACGGGCAGAATGATACGGTCGACCATAAACCGTCCGCTCTCAGAGAATCCGTTCCCGATATAGGCAAAGATGTCGAACACCTGCAAGTCGCAGCCCAACAGGTCGTTCACCATATTGGTGAAGAAATAGGCATACTTGAAATATGCCAACAGTCCGAGGTCTATCGCCACCGACAGTACCAGCCATAGGCGTGCCCTATCTGTATGCCCGCCTATGCCGTCTGTGCGGCAACGGTATATCTGCCTGGCAATCAGCCAATCGGAGAGCGTAACAAACGCCAAGATGAGCAAGAATATACCGCAAGTCTTGTAGTAGAAGAACCACGAGACAAACAGCAGGAATACATTGCGCAAATGCAGGCGCCCCTTGCCCCGCCAACGAGGACACACTTCCATAATCAAAGCGAAGAACGCATACACGATAGCGAAGAACGCCCAGAAATAGAACTGTGTGAAAAGCAGCGGGCTATTGCTGTCGAAGGCAAATATATGGTGTAGAAACTGCATATCCGAGTACAATTAATCCGCTGATAGGGATGAAACAAAAAGTTCTTCTTTGTCCGCCAAAGTATCTACAGGCACACGCTCTGCCTGTACCGTTGCCGACTCTGCGGGTATATCGAGCAACCACTCCGCCAACGCTTTTCCTGCTTTCTCTGCCCCCTTGCGTGTGAAGTGGACACCGTCTGCCCCAGCCCAACCGTGCTTTTGCCACTCGAGCATACTGTTCTTTCCGCCCATCGCCGAATAGAGACTGTAGTACGCCACCTGTTCTTTCGTTGCCATCTCCGCAAGCAACTTGTCCATATAGGGCAAGAGCGGATAAGTAGTCGGCTGCCCGTCGATAAGCGTAGCCATATCTCCGGGACCGACAAAGAGAATGTTTGCTTCGGGTGCACAAGCACGCAAGTAACGCACCTGCTGCGCCAACTGCCCCACGATGCCCCGTATCGTCGATGGCTGCTCGTTGAACGGGATGGCATTACCTCCGAACTGCAAGATAATCAGGCGGGTATTCGTCTCTTGATAGAATGTCGATAACTGTCCGCTATCGATACTGCGGAACACCGTACCTATACACCCGCGCATGGGGATATTGTCCACCACGATACCCGTAGGCGTCTCAAGCGACACGCCATAGACCTGCCCGCGCCCGAAGAGCGAAAAGGTATAGTGCGTTGTACTATCGGGCAGCACGAGCGTTTCCGCAGCCGAAAGGGTATCTCCGACAGTGCTCACCAATGCCACTTCATCATCCGCCCACACCCGCAGGCGGCTGAAATAACTCTCCGTATTGCGTTCTTTGCTCATCGGCTCCAGCACTACCGACAAATGCTCCGAACCCCGAAGCAGCGAGTCGTTCATCAGTGCTGCCTGCCCCATGACTCCATAGCGTCCGTCCGCCGAACGCATACTCTTCGGTCCATAGACCAACCGGCGTGGTATGCCTTGCTGTATCGACACCGCCCGTCCGTCCATGAGCAACATTTGGTGCAGCGTACGGGTCGGGATCGTCTGCAACAGCGGCACCAGCCCCACGCCACCGCCGCCGAACCGGGCTTGCAGCGCGCGGCGAATGGTCTGCGTCATACGGTCTTCCTCTATCTGCGAATCGCCATAATGCACTACCCGCACCGTACGACTGCTTGTCTGAGAGAGCGAAGCATAGAACGAAGCAAGATACTTACGCGTATCCTGCAGTGTATCGGCCGCCGTAGTAGAGGGCGGCACAACCTCTGCTACGGGCACAGTGTTCCCCGCAAGCGTGCTATCTGGCAGCAAAGACAGCGCATCTGCCTCTGCATACAAGGACAGCGTATCGCCATAGACCGGCGCAGGCGAGGGTCTCTCCATGTCCAGCACCGATGCAAGCGTCGCCCACCGCAGCGAGAGCGAACCAATATGCACAGGCTTAGAGGGAAACACCCAACAGAGTACACCCAATAGGGCGATACACAGCCAAAAGAACAAAGCAATCCAACGAGGGCGCATAGGCAGGTTATAGAAGTTATAGGTTAGATTATTTTTGCCACAGAGTTTTGGTAAAGAGCAGCAGCACCGTAAATATCTCGAGACGACCGATAAGCATCACAAAAGTCATTGTCCACTTCGCTACCACGGGGAACGCGGCATAAGTACCCACGGGACCGAACTGTCCGATGCTGACCCCTACATTGCCTATCCCCGACACCGCCGTACCGATAGCCTCATCGAACGATACGCCCGTAGCGCAGAAAACCAATACCGTCAGTACGATAATCAGGATATAGAAGAACATGAACGCCATCACATTGCTGCTCGTCTGCTCCGACACGGTCCGCCCGTTGAAGCGTACAGGCAACACCGCATTGGGATGAATACGCCGCTTCAGTTCCGTCATCGCACTCTTGGCGAAAATACCGATACGCACCCACTTGATTCCCCCCGATGTACTCCCCGAAGACGCACCCGTGAACATCATGAAGAACACCATTACCCACAGCAGTGGAGGCCACGCCATATAGTTGCTCGCCGCAAAGCCGGAACTCGTCATTGCCGAAGCCACCATAAAGAAACTCTTGCGGAATGTCTGTTCCACAGCCCCGAAGAAATGCGGTACCGAGTCTACTGTTAGGAGCGGTTCACGGAGTGTATAGTGCAGGAGTAGCCCTGCCGTCAACGCCGCCGTTGCCACCACCACTGCCATACTGTACCAGCGTGTCTCCTCGTCGTGGAGCAGGCGCGATGGCTTGCCACGGAAAGCGTATATCAACTGCGTAAAGTTGATACCCGAAAGGAACATAAAGAGTGCTATCGTGTACTGAATCGCCGCTCCGTCGTTAATCACGCTCAGGTTGCGTGTAGAGAACCCGCCCGTAGAAATAGTCGATAGTGAATGACAAACGGCATCAAATCCGTTCATACCCAAAAGCCACAGCAGCCCCGCCTCTACGATAGTGAGTGCGATATAGGTTGCCCACATATGCTTTGCCGTGTCGGCAATACGGGGCGAGAGTTTCTCGTAACTGACTCCTGTTACCTCGGCAGCATACAACTGCATACCTCCGAGCCCGAACATAGGCAGGATGGCCACACTAAGCACAATAATGCCCATACCGCCTATCCACTGGCTCAATGCCCGCCAAAGCAGCACGCCATGGGTCATCACCTCTACATCGGGGATGATGGTCGCCCCCGTGGTCGTAAACCCCGACATGGTCTCGAACCAACAGTCCGTAACCGATCCTATTGCACCACTGAGCCAATAGGGCAACATACCGAAAAGCGAATAGACCACCCATACCGTCGCCACGATGAAGTATCCCTCACGCTCCCCCACTCGCCGGGGAGCGTGTTTCCCCACCGAGCACGCCAGCAGTCCCCCTACCAGCGTCAGCGCAGTGGCTACGAAGAACACCTCCGTATCCGGCTCTGCATACGCCAGCGAGACCACTGCGGGCACAAGCATGAAGAGTGCCTCTATGCAGAGCAGTACTCCCATGGTCTTGAAGACTAATTTCCAGTTAAAAGTTCGCGTCATCGTTTGTTGTCTGTTCTATATATCGCCCCGGAGTACCTCCGAAGACAAAGGTTCTATTTGAAAAAGTGCTCCAGGTAGCGCAGCACATGGCGCTTGCAGAACACGACTACGCGGTCGCCCGCCACTATCTCCGTCTCACCGTTGACCAGCACGCCCTCGCCGGCACGCACGATAGCACCGATATTCGTATCCTCAGGCAACTGCATACCCCGCACTTTTCCGTGCGTGATGCGGCTGCCCTCTTTTGCCACAAAGACCACTATTTCGGCGTCGGCACTGGTCAGGTTGTGCACATTGAGCACATTGGCATCGAGCAACATCTGGTAGATATACGAGGCGGCAATGGTTTTCTTGTTGAGCACCGTACCTATATCCAACGCCTCTGCCATAGGAATATAGTCGATGTTCTCCACCTCGGCAATGGTCTTCCCTACCCCGAAGCGCTTTGCCGCCAGGCAGGCAAAGATGTTCGCCTCGCTGTTGTCGGTAACCGCCACAAAGGCGTCTGCGTCCTGAATACCCTCTTCCTTTAGCACCGACATATCCGAACCGTCTGCATTGATAATCAGCGCATGCGGCAGTTTCTCCGAGAGTTGGTTACATAGTTCACGGTTGGTCTCGAGTATCTTGATATCGAGGTCATCGGGCAGCGAAAGTGCCGCCTTACGCGTGATACGCGACCCGCCAAAGAAGATGATATTGTGTATCTCGCCCTTGTGTTTGCCGAGTTGCTCGCGCAGGAACTCCATATTCTCCTTGTTGCAGACCACATAGACCACATCGCCCGCCAGCACTTGGTCGTTGCCTCGCGGAATAATCGTCTCGCTGTCGCGTTTGATAGCCACGATGCGGAAACGCCCGTGGTTGTATATCCCCGAGCAGAATGTCTTGTTGACTACCACCGCTCCCTCACGCACCTTGACCACACAAAGTTCCAATGCCCCATCGCAGAGCGAGAGATGGAAACGCATCCAGTTGGTGCGCAGCGATTCCTCTATCTCGTTCGCCGCCAGTACCTCGGGGTAGATGAGGTGGTTCAGCCCCATCTCTTCGAAGAGTCCGCGGTTCTCGGGCAGCAGATACTCGTAGTTGTCTATCCGTGCGAGTGTACGCCGTGCGCCGAGTTGGTTGGCTATGAGACAAGAGGTGATATTCTCCGTCTCCACGGGCGTAACGGCGATAAAGAGGTCCACATTCTTCACCCCGATATTGCGCAAGTCGTGTATCGAAGTAGGACTGCCTACCTTGGTCAGCAAGTCGTAATCGGAGTCGAGGAAGCCCAAACGCTCCCGGCTCTCGTCCAACAGACTGATTTCCATATCCTCTTGGGAGAGCAACTTTGCCAAGTGCGTCCCCACTTCGCCTGCTCCTGCAATGATTACACGCATAATGGTTCTGTTTTAGGTTGGTTCTGTTTCTCCAATGCCTGCTCGAGGGTGGCGGCAATGCCTTCTGCATCCAAACCGAGTAGATGGTAGAGTTCCGCCGTACTGCCGTGTTCTACAAAGCGGTCGTTTACGCCGATGCGTACCACCCGTGGCGTGTAGCCGTGGTCTGCCATCCACTCGAGTACCGCAGAGCCCAGACCACCGTTCGTCATGCCGTCTTCGGCTGTGAAGACCACCCGGTATCGCTGCCCCACTTCGCGGAGCAATGCCTCGTCGAGCGGCTTCAGCCACCGCACATCGTAATGCGCCACACGCATAGATGCAGGCAACAATGCCAATGCTTCCTCAACGGTATTTCCTATTGCGCCGATAGAGAGCACCGCCGCTGTATCGCCCTGCCGGAGGCATACCCCCTTGGCATACTCAACAGGCGTACGGTCAGTGTGCAGACAACTGCGCCCACGGGGGTAGCGTATGGCTATCGGACCGGAGAGTGTCTGTGCCAGTCGCATCATCTCGCGGAGGTCGTCGGCATCGCGCGGAGCGCAGATAGCGAGGTTCGGTATCGGGCGCAGGTACGCCAGGTCGAACAAGCCGTGGTGTGTCGCGCCATCGTTACCCACGATACCCGCACGGTCAATACAGAGCACCACATGGAGGTTCGGCAATGCCACATCGTGGATAATATTGTCGTAAGCACGCTGCATAAAGGTGGAGTAGATATTACAGTACGGCACGAGCCCCTCTTTTGCCATACCCGCTGAGAAAGTAACAGCGTGCCCCTCGGCGATACCCACATCGAACACCCGCTCGGGCAATTCCCGTTGCATGATAGACATCGAGCAACCCGACGGCATAGCGGGCGTAATCCCCACCACTTTCTGGTTCTTACGCGCAAGGGAGAGCAACTCCTCGCCAAACACATCTTGCCACAGCGGGGCAGATGCCTTGGCAGAGCAGGTACGCTCCTCGGTTTCTACATTAAACTCCCCCGGTGCATGCCAGGTGGTGGGATCGTTCTCGGCGGGGGCATAACCTTTGCCTTTCTTCGTAACGATGTGCAACACTTTCGGCCCTCGGTGGTTCTTAATCTCCGAAAGGATACGCACCAGTTGCACTACATTGTGTCCGTCAGCAGGTCCGAAATAGCGTATATTCAACCCCTGGAAGATATTGCTCGTCTGGTGGGTCAGGATAGCCTTTAGGCTGTTCGACTTACGCAGTACCTGTTGTTTCTTCTCGTCGTCAATGAGGTGCAGGCGTGCGGCTAATTTATAGAGTTTCCAGCGCCAACGGTTGTATCGTTCACCCGTCGTCAAGTCGAGCAGATACTCGGTGAAGCCGCCGTGAAGCGGATCGATCGCCATGTTATTGTCGTTGAGGATGATGAGCAAGTTGTTTTTGTTCATCGAGGTGTTGTTGAGTCCCTCAAACGCCAAGCCGCCCGTCATGGCCCCGTCGCCGATGATAGCCACCACATTGCGCGTGCGGCGGTCTTGCAGTTCGTCGGCTATCTCCATGCCGAGTGCGGCAGAGATAGAGTTGCTGGCGTGCCCTGCGATGAAAGCGTCGTATTCGCTCTCTGTGGGGAGAGGGAACGGCGCCAAACCGTGGAACTGGCGATTGGTGTGGAAACGCTCCCGCCGCCCCGTCAGTATCTTATGGGCGTATGCCTGGTGTCCCACATCCCACACCAAACGGTCTTCGGGAGTATTGAAGACATAGTGGAGCGCAACGGTTATCTCAACAGTCCCCAAAGACGAGGCTAAATGTCCGGGGTTGTGGCTGAGTTCCTCGATGATGAATTGCCGAAGTTCATGGCATAGTTCGGGTAATGCTTCGAGTGGAAGTTTCTTCAGGTCGGCAGGGGAGTCGATTTGGTCTAAATAAGTATACTGCGTCATACCGGATGAATAAGTGTCTGCTATATTAGGTATAGCCTGCAAAGGTACAACTTTTTTCTCGCTTGCGCAAGTAGGTATCGGTTTCCTCATTTACAAATTAGATTATAA
>CAVFHY010000030.1:0-23650 GCA_963622445.1 Bacteroidaceae bacterium | reverse complement strand
GTAGCGTCCTATCAACTGCAAGAAGTATTCAATAGGACACTGACAGATAACCAAAATCTAAAGGAATTGCAAACAAAAAAAATATCATTATGAATATGAAATTACGGAATATACCCTTCTCGCCACCTGATATGACGGACGCAGAGGTACAAGAAGTTGCAAACGCAATCTTGAGCGGTTGGATAACTACAGGTCCTCGCACCAAAGAGTTTGAACGACAGATAGCCCAGTATATAGGCGTACCCAAAGCAGTATGTCTTAATTCTCAGACTGCGTGCGGCGAGATGGCACTCCGTCTGTTAGGAATAGGAGAGGGCGATGAAGTGATTGTCCCTGCCTACACCTATACTGCCTCTGCTTCGATAGTATGCCATGTTGGAGCGAAGTTGGTCTTTGTAGATAGTCAACCCAACAGCCTCGAGATGGACTACGATGCCCTCGAAGCGGCTATTACGGAGCGTACTAAAGTCGTTATCCCTGTTGATTTGGGCGGTGTACCATGCGACTACGACCGGATATTTCAAATCGTAGAGAAAAAGAAAGCCCTTTTCCATCCTGCCAATGATATACAAGCCGCTATTGGGCGTATTGCAGTCTGTGCCGATGGTGCACACGCTTTCGGTGCGATATGGAAAGGACAAAAAATAGGCTCTGTCGCAGACTTTACCGCGTTTTCTTTCCATGCAGTAAAGAACCTGACGACAGCGGAGGGCGGTGCACTGACCTGGCGTCCTATTAGGGGTATTGACAACGAAGAACTCTATCATCAAGCACAACTCTATTCCCTGCATGGACAATCAAAAGACGCCTTGGCTAAAACAAAATTGGGCGCATGGGAATACGATATTGTCGGTCCGTGGTACAAATGCAATATGACGGACATTATGGCGGCTATCGGGTTGGTGCAACTGAAACGCTACCCCACTCTATTGGCACGCCGAAAAGAAATCATCGAGCGATACAATGCAGCCTTTCAGCCTCTTGGTATTGAAGTTCTCGACCACTACAACACTATGCATCAGTCATCAGGACACCTTTATATCACGCGTATTCCGGGTGCAGATTTAGAGAAACGACAGGAGATTATTGTTCGTATGGCAGAGCGTGGAATTGCCACCAATGTACACTACAAACCGTTACCGATGATGACTGCATACAAGGACCTCGGTTTTGATATTGCGAACTACCCCAATGCGTATGCGCATTTCGTCAACGAGATTACCCTGCCGCTCCATACTTGTCTGACGGACGAAGATGTGGCATATATCATTGATAACTATACCGAAATTGTTAGTGGTAAATGCTAAAGCGCGTGTGCGATATTTTACTCTCGGGTGTAGGGTTACTTTGCCTTAGTCCACTACTACTATCAGTGGCGATATGGGTAAAATTAGATTCTGCAGGTCCTATATTCTATCGTCAAGTGCGAGTAGGGCGTGGAGGGAAGGACTTTCGTATCTTTAAGTTCCGTTCTATGTACACCGAAAGCGACAAGCGGGGACTGATAACTGTAGGAGGGCATGACCCACGCGTTACACGAGCGGGGTACTATATCCGCAAACTAAAATTGGACGAACTTCCCCAGTTGATTAATGTTTTTGTGGGCGATATGTCGTTTGTAGGACCCCGTCCTGAGGTGCGTAAATATGTAGATATGTACACACCCGAGCAATTGCATGTACTCGATGTACGCCCGGGTATCACAGATGCAGCCTCTATCAAATACCGCAATGAGAATGAACTATTAGCCGCACAAACAGAGCCTGAGCCGTACTACATTGAGGTGATTATGCAAGACAAGTTGCGTATCAATCTCGACTATGTACACCACCACACTCTTTTAGGTGACTTAAAACTGATATTCAGCACTTTCGTAGCCATCCTGCGATAGAACAACATTTGGAGAACAAAAAAGATATCACTCTGCTTTTATAGACATAAGTGACTATTATGGTGTGAGCGAGGCACTATTCAAAGTGGGCATATGTCTTCCGTCGGGTCCTATGGTCAGCGACGAGGATGTCGCATACATTGTTGATACTATCCGTAAAGCAATCATGTAAATATATACTTGAGGCTTTAAGAATCTGACGATTTACAATTTGGAGTGTGACGATTCATGACCCTGTTTCGTCATGCTTTTGTATGTAAGTCGTCCCTTCTTACCCTATTCATCCTATACTCATCCTATATAAAACCTTTGAAGGTTGTCATGTCCCGTTTGGGGTTGACTATTTGGTGGCTTAGTACTAAGATAGGTTGACTCGGGTTTTACTCAGTCCGATGTGAGATTGACTTTTGTGAATGAAAAGGGTGTTCTACACACCTTGGATAACTTTTTGTGTGTAGTTTCCATTGGACAGTACAGGACGGTACAGTACACAATGCGCAATTTTGATGCGGTTGCCCTGATGCATAGGATTTCTCCTTGTACATATTAGAAAAAAGCAGTACCTTTGCAAGCTGATTAGTAAATAGATACACTCAATAAAATATATTATACATAAAAACATCAACTACTATGGTTCGCGTGCGTTTTGCTCCTTCGCCTACGGGAGCGTTGCATATCGGCGGCGTTCGTACCGCCCTCTATAACTACTTGTTTGCTCGCCAGCACCACGGCGACATGCTCCTCCGTATCGAGGATACCGACTCCACCCGCTTTGTGCCGGGCGCAGAGGAATACATCATCGAGGCACTCGACTGGCTCGGCATCACCATCGACGAGGGTATCTGCAAACAAGCCCCCAACGGCAAAGGCGAGCATGGTCCCTATCGCCAAAGCGAGCGCCGCGAGATTTACCACCAATATGTGCACCAACTGCTTGATACTCACCACGCTTACATTGCTTTCGACACCCCCGATGAGTTAGAGGCTAAGCGTGCCGAGATACCCAATTTTCAATACGATGCACGCACACGAGGGCAGATGGTCAATTCGCTGACGCTCTCTGCTGAAGAGGTAGAAGCACGCATCGCTCGTGGCGACAAGTATGTGGTGCGCTTCTTGGTTGAGCCGAACGAGGATGTGCATGTGCACGACTTGATTCGCGGCGAGGTCGTTATCAACTCGAACATCTTGGACGACAAGGTGCTTTACAAGTCGGCGGACGACCTGCCTACCTACCACTTGGCAAACATTGTGGACGACCACTTGATGGAAATTACGCATGTCATCCGTGGCGAGGAGTGGTTGCCCTCCGCACCGCTCCATGTGCTGCTCTACCGTGCATTCGGTTGGGAAGACACCATGCCGCAGTTCGCCCACCTGCCGCTGTTGCTCAAACCGGACGGCAACGGCAAACTGAGCAAGCGTGACGGCGACCGTTTAGGTTTCCCCGTTTTCCCGCTGGAGTTTCATAACCAGAAGGACGGCACAGTGTCGTCGGGCTACCGCGAGAGTGGCTACTTCCCCGAGGCTGTGATTAACTTCCTCGCCCTGCTCGGTTGGCACAACACGGGCGACCAAGAGATGTTCACTATGGACGAACTGATCGCACAGTTCTCGCTCGACCGTGTGAGCAAGTCTGGTGCAAAATTCGATTACGAGAAGGGCAAGTGGTTCAACCACCAGTACCTGCAACTCAAGAGCAACGAGGAGTTGGCAGACCTTTTCCTGCCAGTGCTGGCAGAGCACGGTGTCGTAGCAGACAAGGCCGTGGTTGCCAAAGTCATTGGGCTGACCAAAGACCGTGTAAACTTTGTGCCGGAACTCTGGGAGCAGACCAATTTCTTCTTCGTCGCGCCGACTGAGTACGACGAGAAGTCGCTCAAAAAACGCTGGAAAGAAGACAGCCCCCGCCATATCACGGAACTGATTGCATTGCTCGAGCCGCAAGAGGATTGGTCGGCAGAGGCGCTGGACGCATTGGTTATGCCGTGGATTGAGCAAAAAGGCTACGGTGTGGGCATTGTGATGAACGCTTTCCGCATCTGTCTGGTCGGTGCAGCACGCGGTCCGCATATCTGGGCAATTACCGATGTATTGGGCAAGGAGGAGACCCTCCGCCGCATGCACTCGGCGCTGCAAAACATCCCCGCAGCAAATCATGATTCATAATTCTTAATTAGCACAGGCGTGGTTTTGATATTTTGTGCCCCGAGCGGTTCGGGCAAATCGACTTTGGTAAATTACCTGCTTCACAAGCGCAACGACTTGGAGTTGTCTATTTCTGCAACTACTCGTGCCCCTCGTGGGCAAGAAATGGACGGACGGGAGTACTATTTCATTACCCCCGAGCGTTTTCGCCAACTCATCGACGAGGATCAATTTGTAGAGTGGCAGCAGGTGTATGCCAACACCTACTATGGCACGCTGCGCAGCGAGATAGAGCGTATCGAGAAGGCTGGTCACCATGTGGTTTTTGATATTGATGTCAAGGGAGGACTGAATATCAAGCGCATTTTTGGCGACCATGCACGGGCATTCTTTGTAGCGCCGCCGTCGGTGGAGGAGTTGCGTCGCCGCCTGATTGGGCGTGGCACGGACACGATGGAGAAAATCGAAGAGCGTCTTGCAAAGGCTTCTATCGAACTGGCCGACGGACCGCTTTTCGACTGTACGATCGTGAATACCAACCTCGAAGAAGCCGAGCATCAACTCGACCTCGAAGTGGCAGCCTTCTTGGACGGCAAGCACTAAACTCTTCACTCTAAGTACTCCACTGCGCTCAACTCTCCGTTTTTTTTCAACTGCACATACTAACTTTTCAACACTCAACCATGAAAATCGGTATCTACGGCGGCTCATTCAACCCCGTGCATTTCGGGCATGTAGGGTTGGTGCGTTGGGTCGTGGAGCATACCGATTTGGATGAGGTGTGGATGATGGTCAGCCCCAATAACCCACTGAAAGACAGCAGCATATTAGCCGACGAACAGGTGCGGTTACAGCAAGTGCAAGAGGCAGTGCAGGACATACCGGGCGTGCGGGTATCCGACTTCGAGTTTTCTC
The DNA here is from genome assembly GCA_963622445.1 of Bacteroidaceae bacterium. Taxonomy (GTDB): domain Bacteria; phylum Bacteroidota; class Bacteroidia; order Bacteroidales; family Paludibacteraceae; genus Colicola. The sequence goes on along the minus strand of CAVFHY010000030.1, from coordinate 18,696 downwards.
TCCCTCGCCCCACCTACACAGCGAATACATTGCGGGCATTATCCCGAACCTACCCCGAACATACTTTTACTTTGATTATCGGCGAGGACAATCTGGAGATATTCTCCCGTTGGCGTGAGTGGGAGTATATCCTTGCCCACTACCGTCTTTTTGTCTATCCCCGCCACTCCCACTCCTCAAATCCGTCCATTCCCACCCCTCAACCGTCGCCGAACTACCCCAAAAAAGAGACTGCTGAAGATGCCCCAACAGCCGAAAATTCCCCGACAGCCCAAACTGTCAAAATAGCCCAAAATCCCGAAGCACTCCCGAAGGAACACCTGGTTTTCCTCTCCGATGCCCCCTATTTCGACATCTCCAGCACCGAGATTCGCGCCAAGCAATCCCCCAAGTAGCCCTACATCTGCAGTCCACATTGCGTTGCAGCGATATATCAACCACTAACCATCCAACCACTAACAGTATTATTATGCCAAACGAAACGCAAAATATCATCTATAAGTCTATCCGAAAAGCCCTACTGTACTGTCCAATAACAAATGCCATTTTCCTGCAAAGTTAGCAAAAATGGCAGTTGTTATTGGACAGTACAGAAAATAAGTTTTACCGGACAGTAATAAAAAATTACACATCACCACTTGCATATATGAAATAAAAGCCGTACCTTTGCACGCTTTTCGTGCGTAGTACGCCTGTTTCGGCAGCCCGCACTGCACCGTAAAGGAAGAACAAAGTATTAATCATCAAACAATTAACAGTATTATGTTAAATCATTACGAAGCTGCTTTCGTTTTGACTCCCGTTTTGTCTGAACCACAGATGAAGGAAGCAGTTGACAAATTCGAGAACCTTCTCAAGCAGAACGGTGGTACCGTCCTGAATCGTGAGGAGTGGGGTCTTCGCCAGTTGGCATACCCTATCCAAGGCAAAACAACGGGATTCTACGCTATTCTTCAATTTGATGTAGAGCCCGCTTACATTGCAACTCTCGAGACCGAGTTCCGCCGTGATGAGCGTGTCATCCGTTTCCTCACTACTCGTCTTGACAAGTACGCATTTGAGTATGCTGAGAAGCGTCGTGGTAATCTTAAAAAAGAGGAGGCTTAATTATGGCACAGAATGATGAAATTCGCTATCTGACCCCGCAAACCAGCGAGCAGAAGAAGAAAAAGTATTGCCGTTTCAAGAAAAGCGGTATCAAGTACATCGACTACAAAGACCCTGAGTTCTTGAAGAAGTTCCTCAACGAGCAAGGTAAAATTCTGCCTCGCCGTATCACGGGTACGAGCCTCAAGTATCAACGCAAAGTAGCTCAGGCTATTAAGAAAGCACGCCACTTGGCATTGCTGCCTTATGTAACTGATATGATGAAGTAATCGGAAGTGTAACCCTTTAATGAACGAAACATCATGGAAGTAATTTTGATTCAAGACCTGGCTAATCTGGGTTTCAAAAATGATATTGTAAAGGTACGCGACGGTTATGGTCGTAACTATCTGCTGCCCAACAAAATTGCTATCATCGCAAACGAGAGCAACCGTAAGCAACTGGCAGAAAACCTGAAGCAACAGGCACACAAGCAGGCAAAACTGCTGGCTGACGCTCAAGCACTGGCAGAGCAACTGGCTGCTATTACCATCGATATGGCTGTAAAGGCTAACGAGGACGGCAAAATCTTCGGTACTGTAACCACCGCGCAGATTTCGGCTGCTTTGGCTGCAAAAGAAATCAACATTGACAAGAAGGTGATTACTATTGCTGAGCCTATCAAGGTAACGGGTGAGCATACTGCAGTGGCTCGTCTGCACCGCGATGTAAAGGCAGAAATCAAACTGAATGTTGTGGCTGAGTAATCGGCGGCAAATTGTTAAACCCACAAACAGAAAGACAATGAAAAAAGGAATTCATCCCGAGAACTACCGTGTGGTAGTCTTCAAAGATATGTCTGATGGTACGCAGTTCTTCAGCCGCTCGACCGCTGCAACGAAGGACAGCATTGAGATTGACGGGGTTCAGTATCCGCTGATTAAACTCGAAATCTCGAACACCAGCCACCCGTTTTATACTGGTAAATCGAAACTGGTCGATACAGCCGGTCGTGTGGACAAGTTTATGTCTCGCTACGGAGACCGCAAGCGCAAGTAATTGCCAAGAGAGGGTACGATTATTCGTACTGTTTATCGCATCTATACGAACGAGGAAGCAGCAATGTTTCCTCGTCTCTTTTGTCGCTTGCGCTTGCGTATGTGCAGAGAATATACTATCTTTGCAGTCAGTTCGGGTTACTAAGATGAAAACAAAACAACTTTGGATAGAGTTTGGGCGGATGATACTGCTATCGGCTGGAATATTTGCCGTGCTGTTTGGTATATTGTATGCCATAGAGTGGTGCGTACCCGAATTGCGGGGCGTGCTGCTACAGTGGAATAACGCTGCTTTTTGCATCGGTATTCCTGCAAGTGTGGTGGGTGTAGGCTATGTGCTGACTATCAAGAACCCGCAAAACTACACGGGGTTTTATGGAGGTATCCTAATGTCTATGCTCCTTGCCGCACAGTTCTTCCTGCAAGGCAATTACGACCTTGTAGTACTGCAATTGGGCGTCTTTGTGCCATTTATGACCAAATCCCTTTGGACATGGCAGTATGCAGGAAACTCAAGCGACCCCGATAGCGAAGAGCCTTTTGTACCGCAATACTTGCACGGGTGGGCTGCCGCAGGCACCTATCTCACGGCATTGCTTATCGTCGCGGCAGACTATGCGCTCTGCACCTGCCTTATTCAGCAGAACGGGTGGGACGAGAATATGCTGCTCAAAATATGCAGCGGTATAATGATTGCCTCGTCTACACTGGCTAACTATTGGTTGATATACCGAAAGATAGACGCTTGGATATGGTGGGTACTCTACGGACTGAGTGGTATGGTTTTCTATGTGCTGCTCAGCAATGTCTTCTCACTTGTTTTGTTCATGGTATTCCTACTCGTTAACGGCTCGGCACTCGTGGCGTGGATACGCCTGCATAATAAAGCCAAATATCAAGCATAGTTACATAATCTAGGGAGAAACAGTCATCCCCTATCTAACCAATAGCCTATGTATAAATTGAAACAAGATACTTCTTTCCGTGTGGAGAGCGGAGAAACACTGCTGTCATTCTTACAAACAAAGATGGGCGGTATGGCAAAGACGAGCGTGAAACAGATGCTCGGACAACGCCGTGTATCGGTAAACGGTTCAGTGCAGACACGACATGATACACCGCTATACAAAGGCGACCACGTGGTCGTTATCAGCGGACGAGGGAATACTGAACTCAAGCACCCAAAACTGCGTGTGGTATATGAAGACGAGTCGCTCATCGTGGTGGAGAAAAAGCAAGGACTTTTGACTGTTCCTACTTACCCTGGCTCGGCTGAAACGACGGCATTCTCTATTCTGAAAGACTATGTGCACCGACAGAACCAACGAGCAGGCATATACACGGTTCACCGATTGGACAGAGAGACGAGCGGGCTGCTGGTGTTTGCCAAATCTCCAGAGTTGCAACAATATATGCGCACCTATTGGCGTCAGTTGGTTACCAAACGCACCTATGTTGCGTTAGCAGAGGGACACTTTGAACAACAGGACGGCAAGATAACCACTTGGCTCACAGAGGATAAACGCAATGCCGTCGTATATTCATCGCCGACCGATGATGGCGGGCAATTTGCCGTTACGAATTACCATGTGGTGCGGGAGTCTCCCGTACAAGAGAACGGAAAAACCTATTCGCAGGTAGAACTCAACCTCGAAACGGGGCGTACGAACCAGATCCGTGTACACCTTGCCTCTATCGGACACCCCGTAATTGGCGACCGCAAGTACGGACACGGCAACGATGATTCACCGATAGACCGCCTTTGTTTGCACGCTCGTGTATTGGAGTTTATTCACCCCGCTACGGAAAATGTGGTTCATTTCGAGACCCCTGTACCGCACGACTTTAGCCGTATGTTTGTGACTAAAAAAGGATAATGCTTTTTCGCTATTGTCGGCACAAATGACCATTGCAATCCTTATTTATGAACAATTACTGCACTATCCAACAACAAATACAATTTTTCAGCAGAGTTAGCAAAACTGTTTTGAGAAGTAATCAAACGGTGTGAGAAAGTTCATTTTTTCTCGTGGGCGACGGGTTGATTTCCTCTGTATTGCCATAACCTTTGCGTCCAAAAATCGTGTAGTTTCCATTTAGAAACCACACGATAGGAAGTAATAAAGTAGGCTGTCTGTGATGCGTAAACAGAAAGGCGGATGGGGGTATCAATACACAAAATAACCAACTATACCGGAAAGGACGATGAGGAGGATGGGATGCGAGAGCGTATCAACGGCTTTCTTCAGGTGCGGGCTGGTCTTTGTGCGCGGGGCTATCAGTTGCGGAAGAACCGTAAAAAAGAAGACAACGGCGAAAAACGCCCAACTCGTCCAATTGATAAACGATGCGGAATGCACGGCGGGATCAAACGGATCGGAGTCTATCAGCACAAGTGCCGCTGCCGCTATCAGCCCCAACACGGCAAAACGCAGCATACGCAGCGAGTTCTGAAAATAAGGGTTCGTCTGGAAGCGTGTACTCAAAAAGAAATACAACTTACAGATACTGAGCATGATAATCAGACTCGGGAGGATGATGGCAAAGGTAGCCAAGGCACTACCCAATACCCCACCCCACATCGTATTCGTGGCAGCAAAGCCTGTGGTATAGCCTACATAGGTGGCGCAGTTAATACCTATAGGACCAGGGGTAACCTGACTGATTGCGACGATGTCCACGAACTCGGCTTGCGACATCCAACCATAGGATTCGACCTCGTGCTGAATGAGCGAGAGTATAGCCAGCCCCCCTCCAAAACCGAAGAGCCCTATTTTAGCAAACGAAAGAAAAAGTTGCAGGTAAAGCATGGGGTAATTAAGAATTATGATGGTGCTTACGGAGGTAGGTATAGAGAAGAGTGGTGGCGATGGTGATAAAGATAATCCAGACAGGAGAGAGGTCAACCAACCATATCAGCAGAGCAGCCGCAATAGGTACTAACGAGGTCGCCCAAGTAATCTTTGCCGATTTCGCCATCTTAAGCAACGGTGCGGCTATCAACGCCACCACCGCAGGACGAATACCTTTGAAGACCGCCTCCACCGCAGGCAGGTCCCGGTAGTTACGGAAGACCATCGCTATGGCTAATATAATAAGGAAAGAGGGGAGAATCGCCCCTATCACGGCACCGCACACGCCACGCCAACCGCCACAACGCCAACCAATGAAGATAGCCGAGTTGACCGCTATCACTCCCGGTGCCGCCTGCGCCAAGGCAATCATATTCAAAAACTCCTCCTCGTCTATCCAATGGCGTGCGTCCACCACCTCACGCTGGATAAGCGGAATCATAGCATAACCGCCCCCAAGCGTGAAAGTGCCTATCTTAAGGTATGTCCAGAAAAGTTGAAAAAAAGAGGCTTGATTGTTTGCAGGAGACATGGGTAACGGATATTTTTGGGGGTCTTTTTACAGGGGGGAGGACAGAAGTTCTATAGGAACATACTTTCTTTACAAGTTCTATAGAAACTATAGGCAGATGCGGCTGTATTGAAACTCTAATACACAATACTCAATGCACAATTCCTAATTAGCATTAGGCGTTGCGCTCGGCAAGTTGCTGCTTTACTATCTTTACCAAAGTGTCAATAGCTACTTTGTTGTGTCCCCCCTGCGGGATAATAAGATCGGCATAGCGTTTGCACGGCTCTATGAACTGCTCGTGCATAGGTTTTAACACACGCTGATAACGCTCCATCACTGCCTCTGCCGTACGCCCACGCTCCACGACATCGCGCTGCATAACGCGTATCAGACGGTCGTCGGCATCGGCATCCACAAAGAGTTTCAAGTCCATCTGTTGGCGGAGTTTCTTATCACTCAACGCCATAATGCCCTCGACGATAACAACCTCCTTGGGCTCGATATGTATCGTCTCCGATTGACGGGTACAAGTCAAGTAGTCATAGATAGGCTGCTCTATCGCCTCACCACGGCGCAACTGCTCAATATGCTTCGCCAACAGCGGCCACTCGAATGCGTCCGGATGGTCGAAATTGATATTCTGCCGCTCAGCGACAGGCACATTACTGGAATCTTTGTAATAGGAGTCTTGTGGGATAACCACTACTTCGCCTTTTGGCAGGCGCTCTGCAAGTTTCTTGACCACCGTTGTTTTACCCGAGCCGGTGCCGCCCGCAATGCCGATAATGAACATAGATGAGTATGTTTGTTTTCGGGCTACAAAGGTAAGGCTTTTTTGTGAATTACGCAAATGTTGATGCCATTAATGTTTTTCCCATTCCTTGCAAATGTTGTACTGTCCATATTCTTTGCCTCTTTGGAGCAAACTTTTGTAGTACAAAGACAGTTTTTCTCTCAACGCTTCGATTGACGGAGAGCGGCTTGCAAGCGGGCATTGGGCGTGGAAGGTGTATCCGGAACCAAGCCTTTGCGGCGGGCGAAAGTTGTCCAATCCTTGGCAGTATGGTCTGTGGAGAGCGGCAGACCGAGTTGCAAGAAATGGCAATAGGCTATCGCCAAAGCATCGGTGGCGTCGAGTTTCTTCGGCATACGCTCGGCAGGAATATGCAGAAAACGCTGTAACATATCCGCCACCTGCTCTTTGGTGGCGTGCCCGTTGCCCGTAATCGCCATCTTTATCTTCATCGGCGAATACTCATTAATCGGCAAATCCCTACTCAAGGCAGCGGCAATCGCCACCCCTTGGGCGTGGACAATTTTAATCATCGTCTGCGGGTTCTTGTCTACAAACTGCGTTTCAATAGCGAGTTCTGTCGGTTTGTGCAGGTCAATCAACTGCTGCAAAAAGAAAAACTCCTGCTGCAGGCGGGCATACTGTCCCTCCGTCTTATGGACATCGAAAACACCGAAATCAACTATATCCGCCCGCTGCCCCGCACTATCCAAGAGGGCGTACCCCATAAAGAGCGTACCCGGGTCGATGCCGAGAATGCGATGTGTCTTGACCAATCTGTCCTGCATAGGTTAGTCGTTGCGGGGTTCGTCGGAGGGCGACTGCGGGGCATCGGAAGGCGGAAGCGGTCCGTCTTTCTCACGCATACGCATCGCACCACGGATTATAATCAACGCTGCGCCAGCGATGAGGACATAGTTGGCATACGGCTCAACCTCGCAGACGCTCAACACAGCGCCAGTGGCAAGCACAACAATCCCCAAGAGAAGTACGATATTGGATTTGCGTTTCATCATAGTGTAAGTTACTTATCATCAATAAGATATACATCTTCGTCTTTGGCGTGCATATAGTAGTGTTCGCGGGCGAAACGCTCAAGACTATCCCTATTCTGCAGAATCTCGAGGTCGCGCTGCGCTTTCTCAATGCCCTGCCTATACCGGTCGCGCTGCTGCTCTACGCCACGAATCTCGTGGCGGCGTTTGGCAAGGCGGATCAGCCCACGATCGGAAGAAAAAAAGAACACCATCCCAAAGACTATGAGGGTAAGCACATACTTGTTTGGAATGTGCTTACGAATGCGTTCCCAACGGGATTTTCTGTCGTTCTCTGGTTCCATGCTTATAAAAGTTGGCGCAAAGGTACGGAATTTTCTCGAAGTACACAAGGGGCGTGGGTGCGGTTGCCTTGTGTTTTCGGGGAAAGACTTGCGTATATCGAAGGAATGTTGTAACTTTGCGCGCTGTTTGGGCGGAGCTATTGTTTTTCCTCCGCCATAGCCGAATAAAACAAAACACTGAAAACAATGCGTACTTCTACTGAATTAGAGGGCGTCAGTCTGCTGGGAGAAAACAAAACCCAATACCCCACCGACTATGCGCCCGAAATGCTTGAGACCTTCGTCAACAAGCACCCCGAGAACGAGTATCTCGTTACTTTCCACTGCCCCGAATTTACCTCGCTCTGCCCTAAAACAGGACAGCCCGACTTTGCGACCATTGTCATCTCGTACATCCCGAGAGAGCGTATGGTAGAGTCCAAGTCGCTGAAACTCTATCTGTTCTCGTTCCGCAACCACGGTGATTTCCACGAAGACTGCGTGAACATCATCCTCAACGACCTTGTGCGACTGATGAATCCCAAGTATATCGAAGTTACGGGACTCTTCACTCCCCGCGGCGGCATCAGCATCTACCCCTTTGCCAACTACGCCGACAAAGAACACGAGGGACTGAAACAGGCACGCCTGACTGCCCGTTTCGGCGAGGTAATAGACAAGGCATAACTTCTTCTATACTATAACTTTCTTCACTACTTACACTTATGAAAGATAGTATTATCGTCCTCTCCGGTGGGTTGGACTCCACCACTATGCTCTACGAGTTCAAAGACAGAATAGCACTCGCACTGAGTTTTAACTACGGAAGCAACCACAACGAACGGGAACTCTACTACGCCCGCCTGCACTGCGACCGCCTCGACATTCCGCATATTACCATTCCCCTCGATTTTATGCACCAATACTTCCACAGTTCGCTGTTGGAGGGTGCTGACGCTATCCCCGAGGGCAACTACGATGACGAGAACATGCGCTCGACCGTCGTGCCTTTCCGCAACGGTATCATGCTCGCCGTGGCTGCCGGCATGGCCGAGAGCCGCGGGCTACACTATATTATGATGGCTAACCACGCAGGCGACCATGCCATCTACCCCGACTGCCGCCCCGCATTCGCAGAGGCGATGAACGCTGCCATCCAAGCAGGCACCTACGAGGGCATAGAACTCTATACGCCCTACACGAACATTACCAAAGCCGACATCGCACGCCGTGGGAAAGCACTCGGCATAGACTACTCCGAAACATGGAGTTGCTACAAAGGCGGCGAGAAACACTGCGGCAAATGCGGCACATGCACTGAACGGCGGGAGGCACTGCGAGAAGCAGGGATTGAGGACACTACACCGTACGAAGGGGAGTAGAATTATGAATTAAGAATTATTTCCAACAGCAATGTATTATATTGAGAAACGATTGGAGATTTCGGCAGCGCACAACTTGAACCTCTCGTACGAGAGCAAATGCGAAGCACTACACGGACACAATTGGATAATCGTGGTCTATTGCAAGGCGCGCGAACTGAATACGGACGGCATGGTGACGGACTTCACACACATCAAAAAGGTAGTAAAAGACACCTTCGACCACAAATACATCAACGAAGTGCTGGATGTCAATCCGTCGGCAGAGAACATCGCACGCTGGATATGCGACCATGTAGAGAACTGCTACAAAGTGAGTGTACACGAGTCGGAAAACAACTGCGCCATCTACGAACGGGATGAGTAACACCGACGCCAACACCGGAAAGAAGACCTACCGTGTGAACGAGATATTCTACTCGCTGCAAGGCGAGGGATACCATACGGGGTGCGCTGCCGTGTTTGTGCGGCTGAGCGGGTGTAACTTACGCTGCCCGTTCTGCGACACAGACTTCGACAACTACCAAGAGATGACCGCCCCGGAGATTGTCAACGAGGTACAGGCACTCTGCCCGAGGACAGAGGCACTGATTGTACTAACCGGCGGGGAGCCATCGCTACAAGCCGACAAGGAACTCGTGAACGCTCTACACACTACCGGAAAACGGCTATGCATAGAGACCAACGGAACACACCCGGTACCCGATGGGATAGACTGGATCACCTGCTCGCCCAAAGAGGGGACACGGGTCGTACTATCGCACGCCAACGAACTGAAAGTCGTATACACAGGGCAAGATGTGGAGACCATTGCCCAAGCGACACGGGCAGACCACCTATTCCTACAACCCTGCTCGTGCAAGAACACCGATGAGGTGGTAGCCTACATAGAGCAACACCCACACTGGCGGCTATCGCTGCAAACACATAAGTATCTGGAGATCCGATGACAGTCCCATCGTTCTGACTCCTATTGAAAATCACAAATGGAGTTCCGTACGGATGGCGTCTACGGTGCGGGCGTGATACCACGGGTCGTCTGCCTCACGGAGAAGCCGCTCCAGCTCGGCAAGCAACGAACGCACCAAAGCGGGATGATCGCAGGGCGTCAGGTTGTGCATCTGATAAGGGTCTTCGAGGTTGTCGAAGAACAGCACCTCTTTCAGTTTTCCCTGCTTGCTAACAGTAAAACTGAGCGTATATCGCTCCGTTACCACCCCTCGGCAGCGGGCAAAATAAGTCTGCACCTGCCCTGCGGCATCTTTCTCCCCATCCACATTCTGCAAATAGAGCACCGCCTTGGGTGCGTGCTTGCCCCCTTGCGTCAGCCCTCGCTGCGGGTTGCGCCCTGCCCAGTTGTAGCCCGGCAGCGAATCGGGCAACAGTTGCTCCAAGCCTGCAAGTCCGACCACGGTAGGCATAATATCAATAGCCGACAGCATATTGTCGGACACCGCCGGCGCAAGCCTATCGGGATAGCGCACGATAAAAGGTATATTCATCGACTCGGTATAGACCGTATTCTTCGGGTCGCGTACATGACTGCACATCGTCTCTCCGTGGTCGCTGGCAAAGATGACTATGGTATTCTCTCCAAGCCCCAACGAGTCAAGCGCACGGACTATACGACCGAACTCCCTGTCGACGCCCGTGATATTGGCGAAATAGTAGGGCGCTGACTGCATCTTATCCGCCAAGGCAGGGTTCAGATTCGGGCGCACAAGCAACGAATCGAGCGGGATGTCCTTATAGATATTATAATCCTCTTCCATGCAGTCGTCAAGGGTACGATAGGGGCTGTGCGGAGGATTCATACCCACCATCATAAAGAACGGCGCAGCATCGTCCTTGTGTGCCTCGAGGTAGGCTATCGCCTTGTCTGCCTCGTGCTTGGGCGAATACTCGTGCGGCTCATGGTAATTGCCATCGGTGTCCCAATAGTGGGGATTCTTATGCTCATCGAATGTGCCGTAACTATACCAATAGTCGAAGCCGTGGCGCTTCTCCTGCGGTGTATATGCGTCCCAACACGGATTGTCGCCGTTGACATATTCGCCCGGGTGCTGCGGGTTATTACGCGTAGGATAATTGGCGTGCAACTTACCGATATAGGCACACTGATAGCCCGCTATATGAAAGATGTCACTCAGACAACAGAGGTCGTCACGCAAATCGGAGATAGGACGCGTGGCGTTGCAGTTGAGCGAGACACCGCTCTTATTGGGGTACAGCCCCGTCAGCAGCATACCCCGATGGGCACTGCTCACAGGACAGTTGCTCAACGCCCGAGAGAAGACCACCGACTGCGAAGCGAAACGGTCGAGGTTAGGCGTATGTACGGGGTCGCCCTGCCACCCCACATGGTGGCGATAGACACTGTCGCGCCAGAAGCCCATAGCCGAATTACGGAACTGGTCGGGGAAGACATAAAGAACATTTGGGTGCTTCTTGCCGGCGTGCGGAGTGCCTTTCTTGGGCGCAGCGCAAACCATGCTCGCCACAGATGAGAGCAACAACATACTGCCCGTGGCAAGATATTTTACTGAATAGTGATGGTGTAGTCGGGGCATTGCAACAGGTGTTTTTGGTGTAATGAAATGCGTGTTATACTGTCTCCCCACACTTTGGTCATGCGCGGGTCGGTCAGGCGAATGGTTTCTATCTCTACCTCATCCTCCCGGTCGTGGCGGACAGTGTATGTCTTATTGTCTCGGGTAACGAATTGTATGGTAGCGGGGTCTAGTATGCTTGCCTCGCCCCACACCATGAGGCGCTCGGTAACAGGCGTTGCAGGAGTATGCCAGAATGTCCCCTTGTTCTTGATCTTCAATCCCTTTGCAGTCAGTTCGTAGGTGCGAATCCACTGACGGACACCTGCCTCGGCGGGGTAAGCGGGCGCAATATCGAACGACACAGCATAGCGACGGGGACAGGCATGGGCAGCCGCAGAGCGGTACTGTACCCCCTCGTGTTGGTCGTATCCGTTCAGCACGGGCAAGTTATGGTACCCCGACTGCATAGACCAGATGTCGTAACGCTCGGCACTGAATGTCTTCGCCGTATAGGTACCGACACCCGCATCTATCAGCACGGGCTGCGCATCATGATAGAGGATGCAAGTACCGATGTCGTTGTGGTTGTGGCTCTCGTTGTTATGCCCGCCTTTCGCCGCCAGCAGCCAACCGGCACGGCGATAGATACAGACTTCGGTCTCGGGATACCATGTACGGGGAGCGGTACTGGGAGCGGCTTCGGACTGCAACACGGCAGTCGCTACACGCAGACTCTCGAGGGAACGGTAGAAATCGGTACCGCCCGTAACAATACGCTTGCGCTGCTGCGCCAAGAGAGCGGCAAGTTGTTGCATATCGGCACTCCCGACCGCCACGCCATAGCGATAGAGAAGCGTAGAGATATTATCATCAAAGCGGGCTGTAGCGTCGGCAAAATTGACCACCCAGCCGTTACCTATATAAGCGCGCACGAAGTACTCGCCCATGGCACGCACCTGCGCATTGGAGAACAAAGATATGTGTCCGCCCGTGACAGTAGACAACAAAGCAAGGTAGTCGTACAACTTGCCTGCGGCATGCCCCCAATAACTTGGTCCCTCCTCACACGCACCGTCGGCATTGACATAGTTCAGGAACTTATCCACACTCTGCATACTGCGCCAGACGCAGGCATCGACGAGACTGTCGTTGTCCTCGGTTAGCATAACGACCTGCAGCACATTGCAGTTGCACCACGGATTCCAATTATTGACTACCTGACCGGGCTGCAAATGGAATGCCAGCCACCACTCGTTGTCACGCGCAAGATAAGGCAGCGTAATACGCTCGCGGAGTGCGTCCCGCAGACGGGTAGAGATAACAGGATTGACCCGGTCGAACTCGGTATGAAAGAAATAGTATGTCCACGCCAAGAACGCACCGACCTCGCCGCTGCCGAGGTCGATAATCTGCTCCTGATGATTCGGGAAATTGCGCCCGTCGGACTGACGGTGCAAGTGGGCAGACAGCACCCATGAAGTGCGCTCGCACTCCATCCATACGCCATTGACAATCTGGTCTATAAAGCGTCCTTTGCCCTCTGCCAACTCGGCGAGGACAAGGTCGCTCAGGGCATTGTTGTTCGCTGTCTGCTTCTGCTGCATAGCCTGGCGGTCGGCCGTGCGCTCGTAGGTAAGGTAGTCGGTAGCAACATTCCACTGCCACTCGTAGGAGAGGCGTTTCTCTCCCCGCGCGATAAGGTCTGTACGGTACTCACCCAAGAAAGCCTCCCACCCCGCACGGTCTGCGTAGTCGGGATAAGGCACCCATTGTTGGCGGCGGATGAGCCACTCCGATACCTGTTGTTCGGTATATTGCCCCGAGAGGTAGTTGCGCTCCGTTGCACAGACTATTCCCAGCGAAAGGACAAGGAAAAGGACTGATAAAATAGTGCGTTTCATAGTAACAAACGAAAGATTACGAAAGGATTTGCAAAGGTACAACTTTCTAACGGAAAAGGCAAGCACTCCCTATGCCAACGGGCAAAGAATAAGGATTAGAATTGTCCCGATAGGGTAGAAAATCGTACATCCTATGTTGTAGAGCAGAAAATAAAGGGGAGCGGATTTGTACGGCAAGAGAAAAAGAAGTACCTTTGCGCAAGATAGGAAACGCCGCTATGGCATTCCCCGAAAAACACCTACTACATACACAATCCTATATGAAAAACAACCTATCCTCTCGGATCTCTCTGTCGAGAGTATCTCCCAAACTCTACCAGACGGACGATGTACTCGAAATGAGCCGCACAAGTCGTCTCGAGAAAATACCGACCACCATCTACGAAAGCGCAAAACAAGGTGCCGTAGAGGTGGCACGCATCGTTGCCGAACAGATACGCCACCGCCAAGCCGAGGGCGAGAAGTATGTACTGTCGCTCGTATGCGGGCGCAGCATGACCGACCTATTCGCTGAACTGGTGCGTATGCACACCGAAGAGGGACTTTCGTTCCGCAATGTGGTACTCTTCAACCTCTTTGAGTACTACCCGCTCGCAAACACCACACAGGGCTGCTATGGGCAACTCAAAGAGCAACTCATCGACCATGTGGACATCCGCCCGGAGAACATATACACTTTTGACGGCACAATGGACCGTCGCGACCTGCTGCCCATGATGGGGCGCTGCGAACGCAAGATACAAGAGTGCGGCGGCGTAGACCTGCAACTACTGGGTATAGGACGGAGCGGAAACATCGGCTTCAACGAGCCCGGCGCATCGATGTCGGGCAGCACCCGCCTCGTCATATTGGACAACATATCGAAAGACGAGGCAAAGAGCCTGTTCGGCACGATAGAACAAGTACCGCCCAGCGCCATCACGATGGGTATAGGCACGATACTACGCGCCAAGGAAATCATTCTCGTAGCGTGGGGCGAACACAAGGCAAACCGTATAGCCGCTGCCGTAGAGGGCGACCTGAACACTGCTTGCCCCGCTTCGGCACTGCAACTGCACACACACGCACGCGTCATCTGCGACCTGAGTGCGGCTACCCAACTGACACGCATTCACCACCCGTGGCTCGTAACCTCCTGCGAATGGGACAACCAACTGACCCGCCGCGCCATAGTATGGCTCTGCCAACAGACCGGCAAGCCGATACTGAAACTGACCAACAAGGACTACAACGACTACGGGCTGAGCGAACTCATTACGCTACACGGGTCGGCGTACAATTGCAACATACAGATATTCAACGACCTGCAACACACGATTACGGGTTGGCCTGGAGGCAAGCCCAACGCCGACGACACTGACCGACCCGAACGGGCAATACCTTACCCGAAAGACATACTCATCTTCTCCCCCCACCCCGACGATGATGTTATCTCCATGGGTGGCACTTTCGCCCGCCTTATCAAACAGGGGCACAATGTGCATATCGCCTACGAGACGAGCGGATGTATCGCCGTATGCGATGACGAGGTAGTACGCTTCATGGACTTTATCCGCGGCTTCGAGCAACTGCACCCCACCAAGGGAAGCCCGATAGAGGAGAAATACAACGAGTATATCCACTTCCTACAGAAAGAGAAGACGGGCGACCAGGATACGCGGGAGATACTCGACCTGAAGGCACTGATACGCCGCGGGGAAGCCACTGCCGCCTGCCGCCACATGGGACTGCCGACAGACCATATCCACTTCCTCAACCTGCCGTTCTACGAAACAGGCACCGTAAAGAAAGGCGACCTAAGCCAACGGGATGTGGATATTGTGAAAGACCTGTTGCTACAGATACGCCCGCACGAGATGTTCGTAGCCGGCGACCTCGCCGACCCGCACGGGACACACAAGGTATGCCTCGATGCCGTATTGGCCGCCATAGACGAACTGAAAGACACGGAACCGTGGTTGCGTGAGTGCCGTATATGGATGTATCGCGGCGCATGGATGGAATGGGAGGTAGACCTGATCGAAATGGCCGTACCGATGTCGCCCGAAGAATTGCGCTCGAAACGGAACACCATCCTGAAGCACCAATCGCAGATGGAGTCCGCCCCGTTCATGGGTAACGACGAGCGTCTCTTCTGGCAGCGTGCCGAAGACCGCAACCATGCAACGGCAGAACTCTACGCACAACTGGGACTCGCCAACTACGAGGCGATAGAAGCGTTCGTACAATACCATATACCCGAATAAATATCCACCATGAAAGAGATACTCTCACACTTCGCTATCCCCAACGAGGTAGGCGAGCCACAGCCGCTCAAGATAGGCTTCATCAACGACAGTTTCATCGTTCCTGCCCTGCATACGGGCGAGACCTCGTATTTTCTGCAACGCATCAACCACCACATATTCGAAAATGTGGAGGGGCTGCAACAGAACATTGCCCGAGTAACCAGCCACATCCGGCAGAAACTGGTGGCGGCTGGCGAAAAGGACATCGACCGCAAAGTACTGCGCCTGATACCCACCAAAGACGGCAAACTATACCACCGCACCGAAGGAGGCGACTATTGGCGTGTCTATGTACGCATAGAGAATGCCACCTCGCAAGAGAAAGTAACACCCGAATCGGCGGAACTGGCAGGGCGTGCTTTCGGGCGTTTCCAATGCCAACTGGCAGACTTGCCATTCTCGGAACTATGCGAGTCGATACCAAACTTCCACAATATGGAGTTCCGTCTCAAGCAACTGCACGACGCCATAGAGGCAGACCTTGCGGGCAGACGGGAGAGCATACGGGATTTGCTCGACGAGATAGAGCAGCACGCCGAGGAGATGTGCTACGCCGAACGGCTCTTCCGCGAGGGGAAACTGCCCAAACACATCAACCACTGCGATACGAAAGTAAACAATATGCTGTTTGACGAGCAGGGGAACCCGCTCTGTATCGTGGATTTGGACACCGTAATGCCCGGCTTTGTGCTGAGCGACTTCGGCGACTTCATGCGCACTGCGGCAAACACAGGAGAAGAGGACGACCCGAACTTGGACAATATACATGTAGACATGGCTATCTACGAGGCATACACACGCGGCTACCTGAGCGAGGCTACTTTCCTCTCGGACACCGAGCGGCACTTGCTTCCGTTCGGCTGCCGACTGCTCAGTTATATGCAAGCGGTACGCTTCGTAACCGACTACCTGAACGGCGACACCTACTACAAGACGCAGTACAAGGAGCATAACCTCGTGCGTACGCGTGCGCAGTACCGCCTATACGAAGAGCAGACGCGTATGCAGCCCGAGATGGAAGACATCGTAGCACGCTACAGCCACTAAAGGGGCTGCAGCGTGTATGCTGTAAGCGTAAAAAAATCGAAATCGTATTCGCTAACCGACTGTGCCCTCGAGGGAGACCTGCAGGAGTTTCTGCGCCTCGACGGCGAACTCCATAGGCAGTTTGTCCATCACCTCTTTGGCATAGCCGTTGACAATAAGCCCCACGGCATCCTCGACACTGATACCCCGCTGCTGACAGTAGAAGAGTTGCTCTTCGCTGATTTTGCCCGTGGTAGCCTCGTGTTCGACGGTGGCTGTGGGGTTGGCTATTTGCATATCGGGGAAGGTATGCGCACCGCACTTATCGCCCAACAAGAGCGAATCGCACTGGCTGAAATTGCGGGCGTTCTCGGCATTGAGACCGACTTTGACGAGCCCGCGGTAGGAGTTCTCGCTATGCCCTGCGCTGATACCCTTGCTGACGATACGGGAACGGGTATTCCGCCCGATATGTATCATTTTGGTACCCGTATCGGCTTGTTGGTAGTTGTTGGTTACCGCAACGGAGTAGAACTCGGCAGACGAGTTGTCACCCCGCAGGATGCAACTGGGGTACTTCCACGTAATCGCCGAGCCCGTCTCCACTTGCGTCCAACTAAGGCGGGCATTCTCGTAGGTAATGCCGCGCTTGGTAACGAAATTGTAGATACCGCCCTTGCCGTCCTTGTCGCCCGGATACCAGTTCTGGACGGTAGAGTACTTGACCTCGGCATCCTTATGCACCACTATCTCGACGATAGCGGCATGGAGTTGGTTCTCGTCACGCATAGGCGCCGTACAGCCCTCGAGATAACTGAGGTACGCCCCCTCGTCTGCCACAAGCAACGTACGCTCGAACTGCCCCGTGTTGCCCGCATTGATACGGAAATAGGTACTCAACTCCATAGGACAGCGTACGCCACGCGGTATATAGACAAAGGAGCCGTCGGAGAAGACCGCCGAATTGAGTGCGGCGTAGAAATTGTCGGTATAGGGGACGACAGAACCCAAGTACTCACGCACCAGGTCGGGATGCTCACGCACCGCCTCGGAGATAGAACAGAAGATAATACCTTTCTCCGCCAGCGTCTCGCGGAAAGTGGTCTTGACCGAGACAGAATCCATCACGGCATCGACCGCCATATTGCCCGCCAATGCGGCACGCTCCTCAAGAGGAATACCGAGTTTGTCGAATGTCTTCGCCACCTCCGGGTCTATCTCCCGCTTATCCTCGGCAGCGTGTGCCTTTGGGGCTGCGTAGTAGGATATGGCTTGGAAATCGATATCCGGGATACGCAGATGCGCCCATGTCGGCACTTCCATAGTCAACCATTTACGATACGCACGCAGACGGAACTCGAGCAACCAGTCGGGTTCGCCTTTCTTGGCAGAGATGGTGCGTATGACCTGTTCGTTCAGCCCACGGGAGAGAATATCGGTCTCCACCTCGGTGGTGAAGCCGTACTTGTACTCGCTATGGGTAATGTCGGATAATATCTCGTTTTCTTTTTCCATACCGTGTGTAGGATTGATTCTGCTCTGCTTTTCGGGCAGGTTGTTGCTGGCGTATCCCTTGCTTATCCCTTGCTCATCCCTTGCTAAAAAGAGGCTGCGCTCCGTGGAGCGGACAGATGCCCTCCGGATGGCAGGTTGCGTATAGGGAGCGCAGGGAAAATGGTGCATCTGCGCTGCCCTATAACAGAGAAAAAAGAGAACCGCCATAGCGACGGTTCTCTTTCGATTGGGAGGTCGGTAGCAGATTCGAACCGCTGTCCCCGGTTTTGCAGACCGGTCCCTAACCACTCGGGCAACCGACCATTCAGTATATGCTTGTCTGAAAAGCGGGTGCAAAGGTACGACTAATTTTTGATATGTACAAGCCTTTTCGTAAAAAGGCGTTGTTTTCTTGCGATTTTATCATGTACT
>CAVFHY010000029.1:0-23668 GCA_963622445.1 Bacteroidaceae bacterium | reverse complement strand
CTCTTGAAGCACCCATATTCCCACCAAATAGGTTCCATTTTCTGTTCGCATACTTTGAGCGAAGGAACATTCGCGTTCCCTTCAACTTTTTGTGTTGCATTTGTCCTTGGAAGTTCTCTCTCTCCTCCCCTGTTCCAGTATCCTTCACAAGGAGATTGATTTTTGAGTACTGAAAAATTGCGTTTCTAAATGGAAACTACAGTAGTTTTGGGGAGTCGTAAGTTTTATAGTAGGTGGATGGGGTGTGTTTCAACCATAAAACATCAGAATCCAAACGAGAACGCCAGCGATGCGGTAAAGTTCTTGCCTTGATAATAGACAGGGGTGAATTGGTTGAGATAGTATTGCGCCGTGCAGTTCTCCCCCGCATCCTCGCTCGATATGGACTGTTCGAGGTTGTCATACCCACGGGCGTTGTTGTAGGTGAGGTTCAGCCGCAAGTACATATTCGGATGCACCTCGTAGATACCCGAGAAAGTGATGTCGTTGTTGCACCAAATGGCTTTGTTGAAAGGTTTCTGTGCAATCGTCTGACTGATACCGCCGCTCGAGCCTCCCCCCCGCAAGTAGGAATAGGCATTGTACTTGGTGTCGTTGGTATAGGACAGAAGCAAACGCATGCCCCGAATGGGACGATAGGAGAGTTGCAGGTAGACAGACTGCGCATTGTCGCCCATATAATGCCCCATGTTGTAACTGTTGCTCCTCCAAGTCAGCACATCGATGGAATGCGTGTAGCAGGCTATATAGGAACGCATGAATTCCCCTTTCAGGCTCAAGCCTTTGAGTGGCCAACCCGTCCAGTTGAAGCCCACCAAATAGGAAATCGGATTATTCTCAGCATTGGACTTCTTCAGGCGGGAGAGTTTGAATTCGTCGAGGTAAAACGAGCCGTAGAGTTGGATATAGTTCCACGGACGCACGGAGACAGAAGCAAAGGCCTGCGAGTTCTGGTTCTCCGTCGATACGCCTTTGGTAAGCAGGTGATCCAACGATTTATAGAATGCCACAGGGATAAAATACGCCGCCTGTACATTCGGCTCTGCATAGACAATCGAGTTTCCAAACGAGAACGAGATGTACTTGATGGGCGTGAAAGTGAACATATTCGCCGCCATGAACTTGTTGGCTGGGCGGTAGTGTTTCGTCTGCTCACCCGTTGTGTTGTTCTCTACATAGTAACGCGTGGAATCGAGAGTATTGGACACAAGCCAGGCGTGGAAATAGTCGAATTGGAACCAGCGGCAGGGCGTGAGTTGCAGCGAGAGCATCGGCACGGCAGGATTGCGCCCCGAGAGGATATTCGAGCAGTGGTAACTGTCGCCCCAGCGGATATTCTCCCGCTGCAACGCAATGCTTCCCCACCACGAATAAAGCGAGATGCCGCCTTTAGAGTCGGAGAAGTCTCCACCGTAGTTGGCTTCTTTGTACTGCACCCCTGCAAGGTTGTTGAAGAAGGCACCTTTCGTCAGTTTCGCCCCGTCTATTTTGGCTGTCTCACTATCAAAATACTTGCTGCTCAGTGCTGCCGTACCGTTGTAAGACACATCACGCAGACTTCCCCAGACGCTGACATGGTGCGCAATATCCATGCGCAGTTCCGCTCCCCACCAACGCTCGATTATTATGCCTTTTTTGCTCCAGTAGAGTTCCATTCCGAGAATTGGCTCAATAGTCATCTTGAAGAGTTTGTTCTTCGTCATATAGGAGAACTGCGGATTAGCAAGCGAAAGGTTGTAGGTACGATTGTCCGAATACTGCACATAGTTGCGCATCATCGTGTCCCGCTCGAGGACATAGACATTGCGGTAGAACGCCAAGTCCTGCCGTTGCCGGCGGTTGAGGAGCGAATCTGCCACCGTTGCCTCGTCGAGCATATCGGCTATCTGCTTGCGGGTATAAGGGCGAACGGCTGTCTGGTGCATGATAACGCCCTCTGTTATCAGTTCGTCCAGATAGTCGTAAATCTCTGTATACTGCAGGGATTCGGGGATGGATTGCGCACGCAAACCTAGCGTACACAAAAAGCACCCCAACACTACTGCTAAGAGTAATGTGTTAGGGCGCTTACTATTTAACAAGAACCGCATAATGCGGAGAGATTATTTTTTCTTGGTCTTGGAGGCGTAGCGGGCATTCAATGCATCCACAACCTCAGCAGTGATATCGTATCCCTCCGCTGATTGCAGGATATTGTCCTTGCCAGTATTGGCAAAAATCAGCTGGTAATGACCATCCTTGTTGAACTCTGCCAAGAACGAATTAAGGGTGTCAGCGAGCTGGAGATTGAGTTGCTGGTTCTCGAGCATGATGTCGTTCGTCAGTTTTGCTTCCAAATCCTGCAAATCCTGCTGTTTCTTGAGCAGTTCCTGCTGCTTCTGCTCTGCACGCTCACGGCTCATAAATGCACCGTTCTCCAGTTTCTTCTGGAAATCAGCGGCTTCGCTCTGTAGGGTGCGTGCTTTCGAGTTCAGTTTCAGGCGGGCGTCCTCCTGCTTTGTCATCAGTTTCTCGCTCGCATCGATGGCAAACTGGTAGTTGAGCAATACCGAATCGAGGTTCAAGTATGCCACGGGGAGTGTCTGTCCGTCGGCAGTAACTGCGGCAACTTCGCCTTTGTCCATCTTGCTGGCGGGTTGGTTGAAGAAAAGCACAAAGAGAGCAATAATGGCAACACCAAGGATGCAATCCACAATGATTTGAATTTTGTTCATAGGTTATAAGTTTTTAATCTGTATTTTCTTGTTTTCTGCCGTTTTCGCCTCTCTGTCCTGTGAGGTGGCGCAATGGATGCCCCGCCTGCGCATGGCTTTGCTCCCGCTGATATGCTGCGACAGGAAAGTGCCGTTCTTTTTTAGTATGATACGGATACACAGGAGGGCAAATGCCGCACCCAACAGCACTATGGCGATAAAGAAATCTTTCATAATTGCACGATATAGTCTGCAAAGGTACGCAAAATGTTTGGATTACGAAAACAAAATTCTCTTTTTGTATGCTTTTTTGCTTTTCGTGAAGGATACGGGCGACAGAGTGGTACAGAATTTGCGTATGTGGCACAGATTATGTACTTTTGTGCTTGTAAATTCGGATTTTTATGGCAACTACACAACAACAAAGCGGCACGCTATACAATGCGCTTACCGCAGGCAGCAAGATAATCGGAACCATTATAGCCGACTCGGACATACGAATCGACGGAACCGTAGAAGGCGATTTGCAATGTACGGGGAAAGCCGTCATTGGAGAACAAGGATATCTGAAAGGTTCTGTCGTCTGCCAAAATGCAGAGATACTCGGAAAATTAGACGGAAAAATAGATGTCGCACACACCTTAGCCCTACGCGCTACGGGCAATATCAAAGGGGAAGTCAGCACGGCGACTCTGATTGTGGAGCCCAACGCCGTATTCAATGGTACTTGCTCGATGGCCAAGGCAACGGACGCAAATAAATAAGCCGCAAAAGAAAACCTGAAAACACCCTATAAAAAACACAACGCTATGCAAATCAAACCATTTCGCGGCATTCGCCCGCCCAAAGCACTGGTAGAAAAAGTGAGTAGCCGTCCCTACGATGTACTGAACTCGGAGGAAGCACGCAAAGAGGCAGAGGGCAATCCGATGTCGCTCTACCATATCATAAAACCGGAGATAAACTTTGCAGAGGGAACGGACGAACACGACCCGAAAGTGTATGAAAGCGCATTGGAACATTTCAAGGCTTTCCGCCAAAACGGCTGGCTCGTGCAAGACGAAAAAGAGCAGTACTATGTGTATGCACAGACGATGAACGGGCGCACACAGTACGGATTGGTGGTGGCCGCATGGGTGGAGGACTATATGGAGGGGCGAATCAAAAAGCACGAACTCACCCGCAAAGACAAAGAAGAAGACCGTATGAAACATGTGAGGGTGAACAACGCCAACATGGAGCCCGTATTCTTTGCCTACCCACATCGGGAGGATATTGATAAAATAGTGGTTGACATTACGGCCGGCGAACCGGAATACGATTTTGTGGCAGCCCCCGAAGGATTTCGCCATACCTTCTGGGTAATAAACGATCCCGAGACTATCGCCAAAATTACGGCTATATTCCGTGAGATACCTGCTATGTACATTGCCGACGGGCACCACCGCTCCGCAGCAGCAGCATTAGTAGGCAACGAGAAAAAACTGCAAAACCCCAACCATACGGGGAAAGAGGAATACAACTATTTCTTGGCAGTCTGCTTCCCTGACAATCAGCTGAATGTAATTGACTACAACCGCGTGGTGAAAGACCTGAACGGGCTGAGCGAAGCAGAATTTTTGAAAGCGCTGGAGGCTGATTTTGTAGTCGTAAAGAAAGGCAAAGAGATATACAAGCCGCAGCATCTGCACAACTTCTCGCTCTATTTGGCAGGCGAATGGTATAGTCTGACGGCACGGGATGGACGCTATGACGACCAAGACCCGATAGGCGTACTTGATGTAACCATATCGAGCAACCTGATACTGGATAAAATACTCGGAATCAAAGATTTGCGTACAGACGAACGCATTGACTTTGTGGGAGGTATCAGAGGCTTAGGCGAACTGAAACGGCGTGTAGATTCGGGAGAGATGAAAATAGCATTGGCACTCTACCCTGTGACAATGCAACAAATCATCAACATAGCCGACACGGGCAATATCATGCCCCCAAAGACGACATGGTTCGAGCCCAAACTCCGCAGCGGACTGGTTGTGCATGAGTTGTTCTAATTATGAATTGTGAATTATGAATTATGAATTGCATGCCGCACCAGCGACATACAGCGACTCCCCAGGGCACTCTATATTCTATAGACTTTCTAGAAATTCCATAACTTCTAGCCACTCTATACTTTCTAGTTTCTATTCTCTACATTCCCCCTCTCTGAGGGTGGGAGGGGGAGTCGCCGTCTTGTGCTTCCTGTTGTGTGTTATCCTGTTCTCTTCGTGCAGTGTGAAAGCGCGGGTGCGGAAAGCCGACAAGAAGTACGAAATCGGTGAGTATTACGATGCTGCGGACTTGTACAAACGCTGCTACAGCCATATTTCCCCCACAAAGGAAAAAAAACTCAAAGCCCGTGTGGCGTTCCGGCAGGGGGAGTGTTACCGCATACTGAACATTCCGCGTGCCGCCAACGCCTACAAGAATGCAATCCGATACAAATACCAAGACTCGATTGTGTACCTGCGATATGCGCAGACGCTGCACTACCAGGGCAAATACAAAGAAGCGGACGCAAACTACCTGATTTATCTGCAATCGTACCCTCAAGACTATGTAGCACAGGCGGGACATTATGCGTGCGGGAAAGTGGGCGAATGGCGCAAAGAACCCACCCGATACAAAGTCAGCCCCGCCACAGAGTTCAACGCCAAACGGAGCAGCAATTTTGCTCCCGCTTACATAGGGAAGGATGCGGATGCCCTTGTGTTCACGAGCAACCGTCAGGAGAGTGCGAAAGCGGGAAAGAAGAAACTGAAACGCCCCAGCCCCGTCACGGGCAGTCAACTCTTCAACCTCTATTCGGCGCGGAAGAATGCGGCGGGCAAGTGGGAAGACATCGGTTTGGTGGAGGGGCTGTACAACAGCGAACAGCCGGAGAGCGAAAACGACTCCACCGCAGACAAATCGACAGCAAGTGCCGAGATGGGCGTGTGTTGTTTTACGGCAGACGGGCGAACGATGTTTTTCACCTGTTCGAAGCCTGTCAACGGACAGGATTTGGGGGCGAAAATCTACACGTCTTCGCGTACGGGCGGCGAATGGGGCGAACCGCAGGAGGTTAAACTCTTTGCGGACAGCAGTGTCACGGTGGGGCATCCGTCTGTCAATGCAGCGGGCGACACGCTCTATTTCGTTTCCGACGCCCCAGGCGGATATGGCGGAAAAGATATCTATATGGCGGAACGGGACGGGGACGAGTGGGTGAATGTGCAGAATATGGGGGCGCAAATCAACACCTCGGGGGAGGAGATGTATCCCTGTATCCACCCGGACGGCACACTCTATTTCTCCTCGGATGGACACCCAGGATACGGCGGACTAGATATATTCAAAGCCGAGCGGGACACCACCGTAAAAGACTCCGTGGCGTGGCGGATATACAATATGGGTATGCCTTTCAATTCGAGTGGTGACGATTTCGGTATCACTTTCGAGGGCAAGTCGCAGAACGGTTTTTTCTCGTCTGCCCGGGGACAAAAGAAAGGACTGGATGCGATATATCGTTTTGTGCTGCCCGAGATGCAGTTTAGCGTCAGCGGAACCGTCACCGACAACAGGGGAGAGCCTGTATCGGATGCGCAGTTGCGGCTGGTGGGGGATGACGGCACCAACACCCGTCTGCAGGTACACAGGGACGGCACCTACAAGATACGCATCCGCCGTGATGCCCGTTATGTTATGCTTGCCACGGCACGGGGCTATCTTAATGCCCGCGACGGGTTTTCCACCCTGGGCCTGACGGACAGCAAAACCTATACGCAGAATTTCACGCTTGCCCCTGTCAGCCGCCCCGTGACGATGGACAATATCTTCTACGAATTCGGCAAATGGGAGCTGACAGCAGAATCAGAAAAAGGGTTGCAGGCACTGGTAAAGCTACTGAAGGACAATCCGAACATCACCATCGAACTCTCGGCGCACACGGATATGAAGGGAGACTCGGTATTCAATGTAAATCTATCGGAGAAGCGCGCCCAAACCGTGTGTGCGTGGCTGGTGGAGAATGGTATAGAGGCGGAACGGCTGACGCCTGTCGGCTACGGCAAGCAGAAACCCGTAACAGCAGACAAGGCGTTGCACGACAAGTATCCGTTCATTCCGCAAGAGCAGGTGTTGGACGAAGCATTCATTCTCACTCTTGCGCCCGAGCAGCAGGAGATATGCAATGCCGTTAACCGCCGGACGGAGTTCCGCGTTCTCCGCACCACCTACAAACTGTACTGATAATCCGGCTGCGCCGTATGTCCGCTTTGCGTATTTTCGCTGACGCGTGTTTTTCTCTTCGCGTATACCCCCTCCTCTGAGAGGGGGTATTCAGATAATAGAAAGAACCAGAGCGTCTAGGAAGTCTAGGAAGTCTAGAAAGTAGTAGCGTGTCTTTAGTACTACAAAAGTTGCCCCAAAAGAGGCAAAGAATATGGGTCAAAAGGCAAGTAGGGCTATCGAGCGTCTCAGCGTCAAGACCTCCGCTCATCAACGAACAAGGTACCCCCTATTCCGCCGAATTCAGGCGACAAACGGTGTGTGCGTATTTGCAATCCGGTATGGGATGTGTAGCCTTTTGCAAGCAATCGGGGCTACTGATGTCCACTATTCAGCATTGGGATAGAGAACTTCGAGAAAGCCCATCCCACAACTGTGGGTGCAGCCATGACAAAAGAAGAAAAGACCCGTGCTTTGGAGGAGGAGGATGCCCGTCTAAAGCAAGAATTAGTAACAGCGACCAAGGAGCGCAAGAAAGCGGTCTCCCGCGCTCATGCGTGGGAGACCTTGATCGAAGTAGGCGAAGAAACGCTCGGTATCTCAATACTAAAAAAAGCCGACACCAAACAGACACCAAACAATAAGTAGGCTGAGAGACGAGCATTTTTTCTGTCTTACAATTACAAAAACATGCTCATTGTTTGATGTCACAAAACAAGCCTACTACAAATTCAACGAACAGGTTTTTCAGACCTTGTTGTTGCGTGTAAAGATGGCAATCGATTATGCAGTGAGCGTCCGTGCCATAGACTCCGGCATAGGTGGCAAAAAACAGCACAAGATGTAGAGAAAAGAGTTGCAGACGGAGAACCCGATAGGTCGCGACCATTTTCTACGCCTTTTGGGAGAGCGTGGTCTGAAACTGCGCAAGCGCACTCCGCAGGTTCCTCGCACCACGGATTCTCGGCATCATTTGGAGTAAGATCGAAAATGTGTATCTTTGCTCCGAAGTTAGATGTTTGTACATATGCAATGCCTAATTTCCGGGGAGATTTCGGTCTCCCTTTTTTATTTTTAGCATTGCTTATTGAATTTTAAGATTCATATAGTGCCATCTTGGACGATCTTTTAGGGGCTTATAGTGTGTATCTTTACGCACCTAAACTGAATGTTTTTTCGCACTTCTAATATGAACTTAGGAATCCACTTTTTTGTATAGAAACAAATCCTAATTCATAATTAAGAATTGCGACTCCCCTACCCCTCAGAGAGGGGAAAACTCGGATAATAGAACTAGAAAGTCTAGGGGATCTAGGAAGTCTAGGAAGTCATAACATCTAGGACAGTTGCCATTTTATCCCAAATCGTAGCCGTAGTGTTTGAGCCGGTTCTGATTGCTACGCCAGTCTTTGTCCACCTTGACAAACAGTTGCAGATAAACAGGCTTTTGAAAGAACTCCTCGATCTCCTTGCGCGCCATTTGTCCCACCTTCTTGAGCGCTTTTCCTCCTTTGCCTATGATGATACCCTTCTGGCTCTCCCGCTCCACATAGACAACCGCTCCGATGCGGATGATGCCCTTGGTGTGCTGTGCCGACGGCTCCTCTTCTTTGAACGATTCCACTTCCACCTCTACCGAGTAAGGTATCTCCTTGTCGTAGCAGAGCAGTATCTTCTCGCGGATAATCTCGTCCACGAAGAAGCGTGCCGGTTTGTCCGTCAGTTGGTCCTTGGGGAAGAACGGCGGGCATTCGGGCAGTGCCTCCCGTATGGCGTTGAAGAGTTGTCCCACACCGAACCGCTCTTGTGCCGATACAGGAAAGACAACCGCTTCGGGCAGTTGTGCGTGCCAGAACTCCGCCAATCGCTCCAGTGTTTCTTGTGTAGTAAGGTCTATCTTATTGATAATCAGGAATACTTTTGTTCCGCCTTGCGTGTTTTGAGCGATTCTCTTTACCTTCTCGAGAAAGTCTGTGTTACGCTCGGGGTTGTCCTGCGGCTCTGTCACATAGAGCAACACATCGGCATCCACGAGGGCGGAACGGGAGAACTCGAGCATCTGTTCCTGTAGCTTATAGTTTGGGTGCAGCACACCGGGGGTGTCCGAATACACCATCTGGAAGTCCTCACCGTTGACGATACCCATGATACGATGACGCGTCGTCTGTGCCTTGGAAGTGATAATGGACAACCGCTCGCCCACCAAGGCGTTCATCAGCGTCGATTTCCCCACATTGGGATTCCCCACAATATTTACAAATCCTGCCCGATGCATTAGGTCTAATTATGAATTATGAATTATGAATTATGAATTACGAATTGACAGCATATCCTCTGTTTGTAGCACTGTACCCCTGCGCTCGGCAGATACAGCAGAGACGGCATACCTACCGCCCCTGCTGTTCCTGAATACACTGTATTGCACAACAACAAATAGAATCCTTACACAATCTGAAAGTCTTACGAATACATTTGACTTGATTTCTCCGTGTATTTCTTCTCTGCGCAATCCCAAATCAAAAATCCAAATCGAGCGGGGCGAAGAGGCGACTCTTCGACGGCTTGATGAACTTGCCGAACTTCTGTTGCAACTTCTTCTGGTCAATGAGTTTCGGGTCGCCCATGACGACTATCGTTACCGGCTTGCCTTGGATATTCTGCTCGTAGAACGACTTAATCTGTTCGAAAGTCAAGTTATTGATTTTCTCCATGTTATACTGTGCCGGATCCATCGTATAGCCATATTCCTGCCATGCAGCATAGGTCTGGCTCTTGCCACGGAACGACGGCTTCGAAATCTGTGCATCCTGACGCAGGGCGGCCTTTACGCTCTCGATACGCTCCGGATACTCGGGCATCGAATCGAGCAAACCGACAAAAGTCTCAATGGCTTCTGCCACCTTGTCTGACTGCGTACCAATATAGCCCATAAAGTATGCATCTTTGCCTGGCAGCGCACCTGCACGCATACTGCCCGAAGCGGTGTATGCCAGCGAGCGTTTCTCGCGAATCTCGTCCAGCACAAGTCCCGTGAAGCCGCCCGAGAAATACTGGTTGAAGGCTTGGAAATCCACACTTTGGTCGATGTTGTACGGTGTGCCGTCGATGTAGAAATAGACGGTAGCCTGCTGTACATTCGAGTTGGGCAAGAAGTAGATATTCGTCTTGTCGTAGCGTTTGCGGTCGCGAATCTCGGGCGAGGTAGATGCCTTGACGCCCTCTTGCAGCGGCAGGTTCCCCGTGAGGATGTTTTTCACCTCCCCGACAGGCTTGGTACCGCAGTAGTGGATGTCGAGTGCATACTTGGTGGCACTCATGAATTGGCTCTTGAGTTGCCCTTCGTCCATATGGTATACATCCATGAACGGCACGACATCGATATAGTCGGACTGTTTGTCGTACAGCACATACTCGAGCAACGCATTTGCCTGAATACCATCGATTTTCGACATCGTCAGACGCGACGAGAGTTCACTACCCTTGACCGCATCAAACTGCTTCTCGTCGAATTTAGGGAAGAGCATTTGACGCTGAACGAGTTGGCAGATTTGCTCCAAATTCTCCTCATCACCAACGATTTGTACGGTGAAGTAGCTGCGCGATACGCTGTAGCCGCAACGGCCACCGAGTTCGGCGAGTTGGCGACGGAATTCCTGCGGCTCGATGCTCGGCATGATACCCGCCATATTCATCAACTGTGCCACATACTCCAGCATTGGTTTCTTTGCCGTACCCACCCCGTAGCGGAGCGTCAGCGAGAAGATATTGTTCTTGGGGTTGATGGAGTAGTGCAGTTTCACATTCTCGTCGATAGGTAGTATCGTCACATCGTTGAAATCCATATAGGTTTGTTTCAGCGTGTCTTGCGGCAGTGCTTTGAACATCTTGGCGTATTCCGTCTCCTGTCCGTTAATCAAATCCAGCGGTTTGATTTTCGGTTTGGCTAGTTTGTTCTTTTTCGGTGTACCCTCCTCGAAGGCGAGTGTCATATAGTTGGCGTCGAAATACTTCTTTGCCACACGCCGGATGTCCTCTTTAGTGAGGGCTTGAATCTTGTCGTTTTCGGTAAAGATGTCGTCTATCGGTTGTGCGTAGATAAAACTCTGTACCAGCGACATCGTCTTGCTGTCTGCATTCTCGAAGGCGAGTTTGTAGTTCTGAGCATACTCCGCTTTTACGGACTGAATCATCCAATCGGGTATATCGCCCGTTTTCAGACGGTCAATCTCGTGCATGATGATTTTCTTGGTAGCCGAGTTGCTCTCGTAAGTCTGCTGGTTCATGTCGTAGTAGGGCACAGCCTCCACCAAGATACGCCCTTCGTCACGACGCGAGTCGAGCGAAGCACTGGCGGACGACACGGTACCGTCCAGTGTCAGTTTGTCCAAGAGTCCCGTTTCCATCGAGTTGGACAACAGCGATACGACGAATTGCAGTGCCGTTTCGTCTTCGCTGCCTACTTTCGGTGCATCGAACGCCCAGCATACCACGGGATAGTAGCCCACATGGAATGTATATTCGGGGTTGCCCGCAAAAGAGGTATTCGGATAGGTGGCACGCGCAGGCAACTCCTTCGGCTCCAAGCGTCCGAAAGTCTGCTCAATCATCGGCTTGGTCTTCTCCGAATCGAAATCACCGACCAAGATAAGAGCCATGTTGTTGGGCACATACCAGGTATTGTAGAAGTCAATCAGTTTGCTCAGACGCGGATTCTTCAGGTGTTCGGGCAAGCCGATGACATCACGCTCGTAGGGGTGTCCGGCGTATATTTTGGCGAACAGGTTTTGGCTGATGTGCGATTGCACATTGTCCTGGTACATATTGTACTCCTCGAACACATTCTCCAATTCTGCTTGGAATGTACGGAAAACCGGGTCAATCAGACGGTCGGAGTAGATAGTCAGCCACTTGTACATGTTCGATGCGGGGAACGAGTTGTGGTAGCAGGTCATGTCATAACTGGTGAACGCATTGACCCCCGTCGCGCCGATACCGTCGAGCAGCACAAAAAAGTCCTCCACGGTGGAGTATTTGGCTGCCTCGATGGATGCCTCGTTGATTTTGGTAGTCAGTTGCTCCCGCACTTTCGGGTCGGTAGTCTCTGCATACTCGTCGTACAGTTTGATAATCTCCTCGTAGTAGGGCTTTTCCTTCTCCCAATCGAGCGAACCGATACGCTGTGTGCCTTTGAAGAGCATGTGTTCCAAGTAGTGTGCCAAACCGGTGTATTCCTTCGGCTCGTCGATAGAACCTGCACGGACGGCTACAAACCCCGTCACATCCGGTTGGTCGTGGTCCTCCCACAGCAGAACGGTCAGTCCGTTCGCCAATTTGTACTCTGTCAATCCTTCTCGCGACTGCGCCTGCATACCCGCCGAGACGGTAAACAAGCACAATGCGGCTAAAATAAACTTTTTCATTATTCGTATATTTTTTGTGTAGTTTTTACTTTGTTCATTGTGTATTTTTTTGCCTTGCTCTCATTGTGTAGTTTTTGCTTTGCTCATAGAGATGCTCATAGAGAATTTCCCGATAATCAAGAATATCCATCCTTTCTAGAATAACTAGAATATCTAGAATAACTAGAATATCTATAGCAACTAGAATAACCAGCCCCCTCTTACCACTCGAGCAGCACCTTGCCGCATTGCCCGCTCACCATCACATCGAAGCCTTTCTGGAAGTCGTCGAACTTGAAATGGTGTGTAATGACGGGCGACAAGTCGAGTCCACCGAGCAACATCTGCTCCATCTGATACCAAGTCTCCCACATGCGGCGTCCAGTTATGCCTTTGATAGTCAGTGCATTGAAGATGATATCCGACCAGTTAACCTGTGTCGTGGAGGGCAGGATGCCGAGTTGTGCGATGTTCGCCCCCTTGTACATGTGTTCAATCATGTCGTTGAAGGCTGCGGGTGCGCCAGACATCTCGAGTCCGACATCGAATCCCCGGATACCCAATTGCTTCATAGCCCCTTCGACTGTTTCGCCCGCACCAGTGTTGACAGTCAGCGTTGCCCCCATTTTCTTGGCAATGTCGAGCCGCAGCGGATTGAGGTCTGTTACGACAATATGTTTCGCACCGGCATAGCGGCAGATACCCGCTGCCATGGTGCCTATCAGTCCGGCGCCTGTAATCAGCACATCCTCGCCCAGAAGCGGGAAAGCCAAAGCGGTGTGTGTAGCGTTGCCGAACGGATCCATGATAGCGGCAAAATCGTCCGGAATCTCGGGACGCAGATGCACGATATTCGACTCAGGAATCGACACATATTCGGCGAAAGCACCGTCGCGTGTGATACCCACCGACAGCGTGTTTTCACACACATGCCCCATACCGCGGCGACAGTTGCGGCAGTGTCCGCAGACGATATGCCCTTCGGCGGTTACCCGCTCGCCGACTTTGACATATTGCACGCCTTTGCCCGTTTCGACTACCGTGCCTATGAACTCATGTCCCTGTATATAGGGCGGACAGCAGTGTTTCTGCGACCAATCGTCCCATTTGTACATGTGCAGGTCGGTACCGCAGATGGCGGCTTTCGTCACCTTGATAAGGACATCGTTCACGCCCACTTCGGGCATCGGAACTTCTTCCATCCATATCCCGTACTCGGGATAACGCTTTACCAGTGCTTTCATATTTTGCTTGCGTTCAGCGTATGTTCGCTATTTTTTTTCTATTATCTAGAATGTCTAGACTGTCTAGGATTTCTAGAAATTCTAGACAGTCCAGCTCTATTATCCGAGTTTTCCCCCTCTCTGATGTTTTTTTTGGGGGGAGTCTCAGATTACATTCAGTTTCTTTCCCACCTTGACGAAGGCTGCCACACCTTTGTCCAACTGCTCTTGCGTGTGGGCGGCGGACAACTGCACACGGATACGGGCTTGCCCTTTCGGCACAACGGGGTAGTAGAATCCCGTCACATAGATACCCTCTTCCTGCAATGCGGCAGCGAACTCCTGGCTCAGGCGGGCGTCGTAGAGCATCACGGCGCAAATGGCAGATTGTGTGGGTTTGATGTCAAATCCGGCGGCTTTCATCTTTGCCACGAAATAATCCGTATTGGCGTGCAGTTTATCTTGCAACTCGTTGCTGCGGGTGAGTATTTCGAATGTCTTTATACCAGCGGCGGCAATCATCGGCGGAATAGAATTGGAGAATAGATAAGGGCGGCTGCGTTGGCGCAACAGGTCGATTATCTCTCGTTTCCCCGTCGTGAATCCGCCCACCGAGCCGCCAAAAGCCTTGCCGAGCGTGCCTGTCAGTATCTCTATCTTGCCCCGCAGGCCGAATTGTTCCGTCACACCGTGTCCTGTTTTTCCCACCACACCAGCAGAGTGGCTCTCGTCCACCATCACCAGTGCGTTGTATTTCTGTGCCAGTTCGTATATCTTGTCCAGCGGGCATACATTGCCGTCCATCGAGAAGACACCGTCGGTGGCAATGATGCGGAAGCGTTGGCTCTGCGCTTTCTTCAGTTGTTCTTCGAGGTCCGCCATGTTGCCGTTGGCGTAGCGGTAGCGCACCGCCTTACAGAGCCGCACGCCGTCGATGATAGACGCATGGTTCAGCGCATCGGAGATGATAGCGTCCTCTTCGGTAAGTAGCGGTTCGAACAGTCCGCCGTTGGCATCGAAGCAGGCGGCGTAGAGAATGGTATCTTCCGTGCCGAAAAAGTCCGAAACGGCTTTCTCCAGTTCCTTGTGCGTGTCCTGTGTACCGCAGATGAAGCGTACCGATGCCATACCGTAGCCACGGGTGTCCATGCGTTCTTTGGCGGCGGCAATCAGTTCGGGGTTGTCAGCCAATCCGAGGTAGTTGTTTGCGCAGAAGTTAATCACATCGGCTTGTCCGTTCTCGGTAGCCACTTGTATGCCGGAGGACTGAGGCGTTACGATGACGCGCTCGTTTTTGTAGAGTCCGGCGTCTTGAATGTCTTGCAGTGTCTGCTGCAGATGTTTCTGAAAATCCGTGTACATAGTATAGATACTTTTAGGTATAGATATTTTTAGCAGGGTGTATATACAGTTTGGCATTTAACCGATTTGCGGCTCCTGTTGCAGCACATAGACGGCGTCCAGATTGCGTCCAAGTCCGTCATAATCAAGCCCATAGCCGATAATGAAGCGGTTGGGAATAGCGATACCGACATAGTCCGGTTTGGCATCGGCAAACCGCAAAGCCTCTTCCTTGAAGAGGAAAGAAGTAACCGCCACGGACTTTGCCCCCTCGTCGAAGAGCATTTGGCGGAAAGCGTGCATCGTCGTCCCCGTATCGACAATATCCTCGACAACAATCACATCCCGCCCACGCACTGGCTCCAGCAGCGGTACGGGCATCTCCACCTGCCCCGTGGTGGAAGTACCCTCGTAGGATTTGAGGCGCACAAAGGTTATCTCCGACTCGAGCGAGATACGACGGTACAAGTCGGCAGCATAGATATACGCCCCGCTCAATACACACACAAAGAGCGGGTGTCTGCCTGCATAGTCGGCATTGATACGCTCTGCCACCGCCGTTACGGCACGGGCTATTTCGGCAGGCGTGATACACTCGGTGAACAATAAATCTTTGACTTGGACAGTACGCATAGTCTATGGTTATTTAGCGATTTTACATTCGGTGGCAGCCTTTACGAAATCGACAAAAAGCGGGTGCGGGTGGAGCACCGTAGACGAATACTCGGGGTGGAACTGCACACCGATATACCACGGGTGATTCTTGAGTGCCAATATCTCCACTAGCCCCGAATCGGGATTGATACCCACACATTCCAACCCGTTCTGCTCGAATGCCTCTTGGTAGGCGTGGTTGAACTCGTAGCGGTGGCGGTGGCGCTCAAAGATGATGTTGTCGTCCCCCACTCCACCAGCTGCCGTATAGACAGCCGCCACTTTACTACCGTGGCGAAGGGCGCAGGGATACGCCCCCAGACGCATCGAACCGCCCTTGTTCGTCAGTTTCTTCTGCGCCTCCATCATGTCTATCACATTGTGTTTGGTGGCTGGGTCGAACTCCGTCGAGTTGGCATCGGCATAACCCAACACATCGCGTGCAAACTCAATCGCCATACACTGCATACCCATACAGATGCCAAAGCACGGAATACCTTTCTCCCGCGCATACCGCAAAGCCGCAAATTTGCCTTCTACACCGCGTGTACCGAAGCCCGGTGCAATGACAATACCCTGCTGCCCTTGCAGTTTCTCGGCGATATTATCGGCAGTCAGTTCGTCGCTCAGGACAGAAGTTAATATCAGTTTACGATCGTTGTAGGCTGCCGCGTGGGTGAGCGACTCCCGGATAGACTTATAGGCATCCTGCAATTGTACATACTTGCCCACGATGGCGATATGTACTTCTTCGGCGGCACTCTCGAGGTGTTGCAGGAAGGCATTCCAGCGTGCCATATCGGGGGCATTCACCTGTGCCAAATCATAGCCTGTCCGGCGCAGCACGGCTTTGTCCAAGCCCTCGTCGAGCATATTGAGCGGCACACGATAAATCGTGGGAGCATCGAGCGATTGGATCACACAATCCACCGACACATTGCAGAACAGTGCCACTTTGCGGCGCATATCCTGCGGAATGGGGTGTTCGGTACGCAGCACGAGAATATCCGGCTGAATACCCTCCTGCTGCAAGTCCTTTACCGAGTGTTGTGTAGGCTTGGTTTTCAGTTCTTTGGCTGCAGCGAGATACGGCACATAGGTGAGGTGGATACAGCAGCAGTCCGTGCCTAATTCCCAGCGGAGTTGGCGCACCGCTTCGATATAGGGAAGACTCTCTATGTCGCCCACCGTACCGCCTATCTCGGTAATGACAAAGTCGTAGTTTCCCGTATCGCCCAAGAGTTGTATCTGGTGCTTGATCTCGTCGGTGATATGCGGCACAATCTGCACCGTCTTGCCGAGGAAATCGCCACGGCGTTCTTTCTCGATAACCGTTTGGTAGATTCGCCCCGTGGTGATATTGTTGGCTTTGTGGGTACGCACATCGAGGAAACGCTCGTAATGCCCCAAGTCCAAATCCGCTTCATGTCCGTCTTCCGTCACATAGCATTCGCCGTGTTCGTAGGGGTTGAGCGTCCCCGGATCCACATTGATGTAGGGATCGAGTTTCTGGTTCGTCACATGGAATCCTCTGGCTTTGAGCAGGTTTCCCAACGATGCGGCAATGATACCTTTCCCCAACGAGGAAGCCACGCCTCCGGTAACAAATATATACTTCGTCATGGTCAAAGGGGACTGTGTTCTCCCCGTTTTGATAATAGTTTTTTACGAATGAGTGATTATGCGCCTCGGGTATTCCAACGGCTATTCGTAGTGTTGGAACATGAAGTCGTTATAAGGGTAGCGCTGAATATGAATCGCTTTTATTCGTTCATACATCAGCTCTTTGAGTGCTTCGATGTTGTCTTTGTTCTTGGCGGATATAAAGATACAATCGTTCTGTAGCTTTGCCATCCAAGTCTTCTGTAGTTCTTCGAGCGACAAGTTTTCCCGCAGAATGGGGGTTAGGTCGTCCTCCTCTTTTGGGGTGTATGTGAAAGCGTCTATCTTGTTGAATACCACTATGCGGGGTATGTCCGTAATGCGCTTTCCCGTCTTCTTGCCTGCCCCTTTCCCCGCCCAAGGTTTCCCTTCTTGTATCTCCTCCTCGTGTGTGAGAAGTTCGTTTATGGTCTTTTCCACCACTTCGTATTGTTCCTCAAAATTTGGGTGCGATATATCCACCACGTGGATTAGCAAGTCTGCTTCGCGTACCTCGTCCAGTGTCGATTTGAACGATTCCACCAGATGGTGCGGCAATTTGCGGATAAATCCCACCGTGTCGCTCAAGAGGAACGGCAGATTGTCTATCGTTACCTTACGCACCGTCGTATCGAGTGTGGCGAATAGTTTGTTCTCTGCAAAGACATCCGACTTGCTGAGCAGGTTCATCAGTGTGGACTTGCCCACATTGGTGTAGCCCACTAGTGCCACCCGCACCATTTTGCCACGGTTCTGCCGCTGGGTAGCCATCTGCTTGTCTATCTTCTTGAGTTCTTCACGCAAGAGGGCGATACGCTGCCCGATGATACGCTTATCGGCTTCTATCTGCGTCTCACCCATACCACGACTAGTGGTCCCCCCGCCTCGCTGACGGTCGAGGTGCGACCACATTCGGGTCAATCGGGGGAGCATATACTGCAGGTGCGCCATCTCCACTTGCGTCTTCGCATAACTTGTCTGTGCGCGTTGGAGGAATATCTCAAGAATGAGAATGGTCCGGTCTATCACCCGCACGCTGCCAGTCTTGCCGTTCGGCAGGGCATTGAGTTCTCGCTCGATATTACGCAGTTGGCGAGGCGAGAGTTCGTCGTCGAAGATAACCACCGATACCGTCCACTCCCCGTCTTCGTCAGCGTGCGGCGCAAGAATATAGTCTTTGATCTCCTGTATCTTTCCTTCGCCTACATAAGTCCCCGTATTCGGCTGTTCGAGCCGTTGCACAAAACGCTTGACGGGTACAATTTTGTTGGTATCGGCAAGGAAAGCGAGTTCGTCCAAGTATTCGCGTGTCTTCTCCTCAGGCTGTTCGGGCGTGATAAGCCCCACCAGCACGGCGCGTTCAATATGCTCTTTTATCTCTATCATGTGGCAATGACACTCTCCCCATTAGAACTGCACTTGCGGGGCTTTCTCCGCACCTGTCTCTGCCTCAAAATACGGTTTCTTCTCGAATCCGAAGAGAGCAGCCAGTACATTCTTCGGGAAGCGGCGAATCATCGTATTGTAGTTCTTCGCAGCCTCGTTGAAATTCTGGCGGGCAATGGTGATACGGTTCTCCGTACCCTCGAGTTGTACCTGCAAGTCGCGGAAATTGGTATTCGCTTTCAGGTCGGGATAGGCTTCGGCAATTGCCATCAGTCGCCCGAGTGCCTGGCTAAGTTCACCTTGTGCAGCCTGGTAAGCAGCCATTTGCTCCGGTGTGGCATTTGCTGCATCCACCGTCACTTGCGTGGCTTTGGCGCGAGCGGCGATCACATTCTCCAGCGTACTGCTCTCGTGGGCAGCATAGCCTTTGACGGTGTTCACTAGATTCGGAATCAAGTCCGCACGGCGCTGATATTGGTTCTCCACTTGTGCCCAAGCCGTTTCTACACCTTCCTGCTCGCTCACCATATCGTTGTATCCACCGGCACCCCAGATAAAGATGACTGCGATTACTAATACCGCCACTATCCATGGCATAAACTTTTTCATATCTGTATAATTTATGATGTTAAACGCTTTGTATCTGTTCGCTATTGCGTATTGCTTCGCTTTTTCATTCGTGGTTTCTCGTTCATTCCGAATTTTTATAATCCGTGCGGTGCCTCATCCTCCGTGTGTTGCAGAAGCATTGCTCTCCTACCACCGTCCACCGGCGCCACCGCCCGAAGTGCTTCCGCCTCCCCAACTTCCGCCGCCGAAACTGCCTCCGCCCGAACCTCCACCGGAAGAGATATGGATACGGGGAATAACAAAAGTCTTGCGCGACTGATAGCCGCAATGACGACAGGTGCATATCTCCTCCCCCACTCCCGTATGGAAAGTCGTTGCCGCCACAAGGGTATTGCTACGGCGCCCGAGCGTGTGCTTCCCGCAACGGGGGCAGCGCGAACGCAGATAGTTATACAGCCAGACTACACCCAAGACACAGGCTATTCCCAACAGCACACCCAGCCAATCCAACAGCGTGTCGTCGATGAGCTTGTCTTCTTTCGGTGCAGTGCGTTGCGTTACAGAGCGCATGGCAAGCAGTTCTTCCGGTGCGCTTCCCTCTGAACACGCCTCGAGGATGCGCAACGCACCAAGACACAATCCCTCGCCGTATTTTTCTTGCCGGAACGAGGGTATCATATCATCATCTATAATGCGCTTGCATCGGGCATCGGGCAACACGCCCTCTATCCCCGTCCCTGTAACGATTCGTATGTCGTGCGATTCAAGTGCAAAGCAGATAAGCACACCTGTATTTTGTCCCTCTTTACCGATTCCCCAGCGTTGGAATAGTTGGTATGCAAAATCGAACATTGGCATATCGCCTATGCTCGACAGTGCTGCCACTGCCAACTCTGCTCGTGTGCTATCTTCTATCATGCGGGCGCAGCGATTGATGTACGCCACTTCGTCCGCCGAGAGAATGCCATCGGGGTTGCTCACATACTGTCCTTGTCCGTTCTTTTTCGGGTCGGGTACCGTAGCAGGCGTATAGACTGCCGCATTCACCGCCATCGGCAACCACAGCAGCCACAGCAACTGACGGAAAGAGCGGAATAGCGGCTGACGCCCCAATCGGGTATGTACGCATACACTTTTCATAATCCGCGACAAAGTTACACTTTTTTTCTCACACCTGCAACCTATACTGCATTTTTCGCTATGCATTAGTGACTGTGTGCCGGCTATTTCGTATTAGGTGGGTAGTGCAACAATCCGCATAGTATGAAACGCAGAAGAAGAACCCGCAAAAGGCTCTTCTTCCGTGTCAGTCGTTGTATCCATCGATTACTTACGGATGCCCAACTCTTTGATAATGGCACGATAACGCTCGATGTCCTTCTCTTTGAGATAGTCGAGCAAGCGGCGACGCTTGCCTACCAGCGTAGTCAGCGCACGCTCCGTACCGAAGTCCTTGCGGTTTTGCTTCAGGTGCTCGGTGAGGTGGTTGATACGGAAGGTGAAGAGGGCGATTTGGCTCTCTGCCGAACCGGTGTTCTTAGCGTCTTTACCGTACTTGGCAAAGAGTTCTTCTTTTTTTTCTGCTGTCAAATACATGACTTTGTTGTTTTGTTTGGTTGTACAATCATAACCTTGCCCAATCGGTGCAATCCTGCCGGTGAACCATCCGTTATCAGCGTACTATCCGCCATCGGCACACTATCCAGACAATGTTACATTATTTTCGTTTTCTCGGAATACGGAGGTTGCGTTCCTTGTAAGAAACACGCCCGAAAGAAGCCCTTAGTGCCC
Source organism: Bacteroidaceae bacterium (assembly GCA_963622445.1). Taxonomy (GTDB): domain Bacteria; phylum Bacteroidota; class Bacteroidia; order Bacteroidales; family Paludibacteraceae; genus Colicola. Next base: position 2,719 of record CAVFHY010000029.1, on the reverse strand, counting down.
TTACGAATGTTACTACCCTATGAGGAAACACAGATCACCCTTTCCCAAAAACGCCCGCAAAGGTACAACTTTTTTTCGAGACCGCCAAATTCGCACACATTTTTCTTACCGGAATTACCCAATTTGCAGAGGAACACACTTTTTCGGTACTTTGGCTACACTGACGCCGTCCAGACTGCGCAACACGCGCTCCAGACTGGGAAGAATGTCCTTGTTCTCTATATTTAATACAATTTGTTCCATAGTTCTTTCCTTTCTTGCCTACAAAGGTACGACTTTTGCAGGATATATGTAAGCCCCTCCCGGCTTTTCATCGAAAACAACAAAATAATCCTATATGACATTTCGAGAGATACACACTGCCGACCCTGCCTATCCTTTGGTGGAGCAACTTTGGCTGACGGCCTTCCCCGAAGCAGAGCGACGAGATACAGCCGCACAGCGGGCAAACACGGACACGCAGCCGAATTTCCATTGCCTTGTGGCAGAAGACACGCAATTCGTTGGTTTTCTGACCTATTGGGACTTTGGTGCGTTCTGCTATGGGGAACATTTTGCCACGCTGCCGACTGTGCGCAACAGCGGCTACGGCAGGGCTGTTTTGCGCGAAGTATTGCAGCGTGCAGGCAAACCTTTTGTCTTAGAGGTGGAGCAACCCGACAGCGAATTGAGCCAACGCCGCGTGCGTTTCTACGAGCGTAACGGGCTTACACTTTGGCAAGGAGCGTATATTCAGCCCGCCTACCGGGAGGGAGGCGAGAGCGTCCCCATGCGCTTGATGGCAACCGCCCCTTTGTCCGCAGAGCGTGATTTCCCGACTATCCGCCGCACCCTCTACACCGAAGTCTATGGCTGCCGAGAATGAAATCGACGACATCCCCCACCTTACTGCTTTCATCGGGATGATACAGGGATGTTACCGGGTTTCTTACCCCGTTCTTAAAATTCAAAACAATGACAATACTTTTCATAACTGATAAAAAGAAACAATGACTTTAGGATATATGATGACAGTGTCCGGACTGATACTCGGCGCATTAGTGGCACTGCTGCCGAATATGGTATGGTTCGTGTGGTGGCTGGTGAGCGGAACAGGCATTTCTGCGCGCCCGGCCTACGCCCCTTTCGGTTGGACGGCAGTGGGTTTGGTTCTGCTACTCTGGGCGGTTCTCGCCTATGGCTATTGGGTAGGACGCTTCCAGGTGCGCACCGTGCAAACCACCTGCACCGCCCCTACTCTCCCCGCTGCGTTCGAAGGCTACAGGATAGTACAAATCAGCGATTTACACCTCTCTACTTTCGACGATCGTCCGACAGCGTTGCAACGCATAGTGGATAGTATCAACGCCCTGCAACCCGATCTTGTCTGTTTCACGGGCGACTTGGTAACCATAGGCACCGCCGAGGCTGCACCCTATACGGATATGCTCCGTGGGCTGCGGGCGAAAGATGGCGTAGTGAGCGTGATGGGCAACCACGATATGCTTATCTACACCCCGCTGACCGAAGAGCAACGACTCGCAGAGGTGGGACGGTTGGCAGCCTATGAGCGGGACAGCCTCGGGTGGACACTGCTGCGCAATGCGCACAAAGTCATCGAGCGCAACGGGCAGACGCTGACTATAGTGGGCGTAGACAACAGTTCGTGCGGCGGCGAGGGCTTCAAGACTATCTATATGGGCGACCTCCCAAAAGCCCTAAGCCATACCAAAGGTTTCCGTATTCTGCTCTCGCACGATCCCACGCATTGGCGTGCGGAGGTGCTTCCCCGGACAGACATCGAACTGACACTGAGCGGACACACACATTCGGGGCAGATACGCCTTTTCGGAGTACCCCTCTCGCGTATGACATTCCCCGAGTCGGCAGGCTGGTACACCGAGGGAGAGCAGTCGCTCTATGTCAATTCCGGCATAGGTTGCACTCTCCCCGTCCGCCTCAACTGCCCAAGCGAAATAACCGTAATCGAACTACACCGTCCCGAACGCTGACACCAAAGCAACACCCCAACACAACACGAAGCGCTCCGCAGTCTTCCACCCGCCGTTCCCTACACACCTATCTTTCCGAAAGACAGTGCAAAGATACAATAAAAACGGGCGTTTTGCAACGACGCAAATCGATAAAATGCAACAAAAAACGGGCAAAATATCGATTCCTATCGATAAAAACACCACAAACACTTGATAATAAGCCGAATGTATCAATGGCTATTATCACTGCAGACAGCGTTTTTTTGATCTGTAGACAGCATTTTTTTTCGCCATTAAATGCATTTTCGAGTAAGACTATCCAACTACTTGAAAAATTGAACCACAACAAGAACCGCACTCTCCAACCATCCTATTCTGCTCCACCAAAAAGAGGCTGTCTACTTGAATCGACAGCCTCTTCTTTTGTAAAAGAACGATAATGTTCTATTTCTTCTGTACCTGTTGTTTTTCAACAAAACGGTTTTGTGCATTGAATGCTTCGGGGAAATCCTCTTGAATAGAGTGTGCAGGCATAGGTACAAGCCCGGTAGTAGGCAGCGTTCCTTTGTATTTCTGTCCGCCTTGACGGCTGTTTTGGTGTTCGGGTGCCTCATCAGTGGGCAGCGTACCATAGGTCGACGTAATCGCATCATCGAGGTGGATATACTTGTCTATCCAAATCAACGCAGTCTCATCCTCATTTACGGTAATGTTGCAACCGAACCAACCACCGGAAAGAGGTTTGT
>CAVFHY010000028.1:20967-23782 GCA_963622445.1 Bacteroidaceae bacterium | reverse complement strand
ATTTTTAGGCGCAGTGAGGCGTCATGACCCTCACGCCCCGCAACATCCAAGCCGCCTGTTTCTTTCGCGAGAGAAACAGGCGGTGTTGTGTTTGCGTCCGTCCTCCGCATACTATACGCGTCTCCAACACACCCATCACCTGTATGCGGTGTTGTGTTTGCGTCCGTCCTCCGCATCGTATAAGCCTCCCGACAAGCCCGCCGTCGCCCTCCGTCCCCATCGCCCAACTACCCCAATTACAGAAACGACTACCCGAATTACGCTTTTCGCCCGTTCATATTGGCACAACCCAAAAATTATGCGTACTTTTGCACTCGCAAACATACGAAAACCATGCATATCACCACGATTCAAGAGTACAACGACACTTGCGGCTTCAAGACCATGCATCCGCAGGTCGCTTTTGTGCAGTACGACGGCAACGACCGGCACCGCCTTCCCTCGGGCGTGCGCTATGTGTACGACTTCTATAGTCTGTGGCTCAAAGAGACCAAGGGCTGCGTACTCAACTACGGCCGCACGCAGTACGACTACGATTGCGAAACCATTGTCAGTATGGCGCCCGGACAAGAGGTGGAAGTATCGGGGAACCCCGCCGCACGCCCCAAGTGTATCGGTATTCTCTTTCACCCCGATTTCATCCACGGCACACCGCTCGCCAAGAAAATACGCGACTACTCATTCTTTTCGTACGCCAGCAACGAGGCGTTGCACCTCTCTGAAGACGAAGTGCAAGTAGTCAAGAACTGCATGCACATCATCGAAATCGAACTGCAGCACCCCATCGACAAGTTCTCGCGTCGGCTGATAATCACCAACTTAGAACTGCTCTTGGACTACTGCTTGCGCTTCTATGAGCGGCAGTTCATCACACGGCAGGACATGAATATCACCGCCATCTCACGCTTCAACGAACTACTGAACGAGTATATCAATTCGGGGCAAGCCGCTCAAGCGGGTATCCCGACGGTGAAGTACTTTGCCGACCGCATCTGCCTCTCGCCCAACTATTTCGGCGATATGGTCAAGGCAGAAACGGGCAAGACGGCACAAGAGTACATCGCCCTGCGGCTATACGAATATGCCAAGCGCCAACTGCGTAATTCCTCGCTGACTATTAAGGAGATCGCCGTACAGACGGGCTTCCAACATCCGCAGCACTTTGTGCGGTTCTTCAAGAAGCACGCCGGCGTCACCCCTACCGAGTACCGCCATATAGGCTGATGCATAGTATAGGCTTTCGTTCGATAGAACGCCCCCCCTCCTCCGCAAAAGAACGCAAGCCCCACTACTGCTAAACGATAAACGGATACAACTACGCATTACCCCATAAACTCATTCCCTCATAAACCCAACATGAAACGATTCATCATTTTATTCCTGACCATTATGGCACTAACTACCACTCAGGCAGCCGACAAGGTGCTGGTTGCCTACTTCTCTGCCACAGGCACTACCAAAACAGTTGCCGAGCAGATTGCACTTGCCGCAAGCGCAGACTTGATGGCGATAGAGCCGGTGGAGCCATATACTGCCGCCGACCTCAACTGGCGCAACAAGCAGTCCCGCTGCACCAAAGAGATGAACGACGAGCAGTCCCGCCCCGCCATCCGAAAGACAAAGGAGAACCTGAACGACTATGCCGTAGTATATGTGGGCTTTCCTGTATGGTGGTATGTAGCACCGCGCATCATCAATACCTTCTTGGAGGCATACAACTTCGATGGAAAGACCATCATTCCTTTTGCCACCTCGGGCGGAAGCGGCATCGAGGGTTGCACCCAAGCCCTGCGCCGAACCTACCCTGCTCTTTATATCGAGGACGGCAAACTCTTGAACCACACTTCCTACGACGAAATCCAAGCGTGGGTGGTCCGCTGATTATCTTTTTGTTCTTGTAATTACAGAAAACGCAGGTCTGACACTTGCGTTTTTCTTGTTTCTGAAATCAACTTATATGCTGTGCCTAAACATGAACATCCTTCCGTTGTCGGTTGGTTGGACGGCAACACCGACAGCCCACGAACCATGGTGTATCGTTCCCGTTTAGAAACGCGATTCTATTCGTACATCATGGGTACAGCAAAACGGTCTCTTTCCTTTCTGTGGACAGTACAGTGTATGTCTGTGTACAACATTTCTTTTGAATATACCCATACATTGTTGCTTGTTGGTACATTATTTGCTGCTTAAAAGAGTAATATACAAAAAGATCATTTGGCGTAAGTCCACTCAGTATGTCAAAAGCAGTTTATATTCACGGTTTTGGAGGGTCGGTACACTCCAATACCGTTGGTGACTTGAAGAAATACTATCCTCAACTCGAGTGGTGTCCGCTTGAGGTAAATCAGAATGTGGAGGAATCAGTGGGCATAATCAATCGTTTTCTCTCGCAAAATCCGGATGTGGAGTTCCTTGTCGGCAGTTCGCTGGGGGGCTACTATGTGCTGTGTGCTGACTTTGCAGGGCGTAAACTGGTAGTCAATCCCGTACTGAATCCGATGTCGTCCCTGAAGAAATTCATCGGTACCAATAAGTACCGCGGTCGGCGAGAGAACGGTGATACGGAGTTCAAGTTTACGATGCAGGACCTCTTTCGCTTTAAGAAATTCACGCCTCAAGATACACCGCTGACAGTTTGCCACTATACGGCCAATGATCCTATGCTCGGCACGGATATGCCGCGTGAGTACCGCAAGTTTTTTCATAACGCAGAGCAGACGCCTGACCTCTCAGGACACTTTATGAACGAGCACTATATCAAGCACAAATTGGGAGAGTTTCTCAATATGTAAATGTGTAAGTTTGTCAATCG
>CAVFHY010000028.1:0-20930 GCA_963622445.1 Bacteroidaceae bacterium | reverse complement strand
AAGGTGTCAATTGTAAAATAGGCAGAGATGTATACTATCCGTCCTGCATAATAACTCATAATTCATAATTAGGTATCGTGTTCTCCTCTCTTCGTCTGCAAACGGTGCACTCGGTGGCGTTGTCGCCTTCGGGCAGCAACCGTTGTTATTTCCGTGATACGCTACAGGACGGCACACAAGTGATTCGTGTGGAAGGTACTTGCCGTGCAGAGAATAAAGCGTTTATATACCTCTCGCGCCATTTTGCCGCCAAAGGATTGCCTGTTCCCGAGATAGTGGCGGTATCGGACGACGAGATGGCGTATATCCAAACCGATTTGGGCAATACGCTACTCTTCGATGCTATCGCCCACGGGCGGCATACGGGAACTTTCTCATCGGACGAATATGCGCTTCTTGCCCGCACAATACGCCTCTTGGCGCATATCCAGATAGAGGGTGCAGAGGGCTTGGATTGGCAGGTTTGTTACCCCATTCCCGCTCTCGACAAGCGCAGTATTCTCTGGGATTTGAATTATTGGAAGTATTGCTTTTTGAAGACCCGAATAGAAACTATCGACGAGCCGAAATTAGAGGACGAATTTACGCACCTCGCTGATTGTCTGCTTCGTACGCCTTATTGGGGATTTATGTATCGCGACTTTCAGAGCCGTAATGTCATGGTATGGCACGATGCACCATATTTTATTGACTATCAAGGGGGGCGGCATGGTGCTTTGCTCTACGACTTGGCGTCTTTCCTATGGCAAGCAAAAGCACATTTCTCTTCTGATTTGCGGCAGTGTCTTCTCTCGGAGTACACCGACGAGGTAGCGCTCCTTTACAAAAGCCAAGGGCAACCATTTGACACAGTGGACTTTCTATCGCTCTTGCCCCATTTCGTACTCTTCCGTACGCTCCAAGTGTTGGGAGCATACGGCTTCCGTGGCGGCTTTGAGCGTAAGGAACACTTTCTTCAGTCTATTCCCTTTGCCATTGAGAATTTGCAATGTCTCTTTGCGCAACACCCCACACTCCAAAGCGAATTTCCTTATCTGTACACCCTCAGCGAACAACTGGCAACGCCAACGGAAACATTGACGCAATCCGTTGATACAAAAAACGATAGGGTCTATACCGAACCGAGTATGCCTCTTTGGGTTACTATATACTCTTTCTCGTTCAAGAAAGGCATTCCCGAAGACTCGTCTGGCAACGGGGGCGGCTATGTGTTCGACTGCCGCTCTACGCATAATCCCGGAAAGTACGAACAATACAAGATGCTTACGGGCTTGGACCAACCTGTGATAGACTTCTTGGAGCGTGACGGCGAGTTACCGGCATTTCTATCGTCGGTTTATCCGCTGGTGACGCACCACGCCGCCCGCTTCCTGGAGCGGGGATTTACGCACTTGCAGATTTGCTTTGGCTGTACGGGAGGACAACACCGCTCCGTCTATTGCGCAGAGGCTACAGCCCACTACCTAAGTGAACACTTTGGAAATCAAGTGCATATCCATCTTATCCATCGTGAGCAACATATCGAAAAAGACCTCTAATTACTCCGCATATACTCCTGCACATGAAAGCCATGATATTTGCTGCTGGTATGGGGACACGCTTGAAACCATTTACCGACACGACACCGAAAGCCCTGTTGCCCCTTGCGGGTAAGACGCTGCTCGAATGGCAGATAGAGAAACTGCGCCAGGCAGGCATAACCGATATTGTTGTCAATGTGCACCACTTTGCAGAGCAGATTATCAACTACTTACAAGCGCACAATAATTTCGGCTGTCGCATTGCCGTTAGCGACGAGCGTGCCCTTCTTCTCGACACGGGTGGGGGACTTCTTCATGCTGCCCCGTTGCTCCTCTCCTCCACTCAAGACGCTGACGAAGACACCGCCCCAGACGCTGACGAGCCGATACTGGTTTGCAATGTGGACATACTGAGTACCATTCGCTTAACGGACCTACGCGCAGCATACGACGCCTGCTGTGCTGCGGTGCACGCCACGGAGAACGCTCCCTTGGGCGTGTTGGTTGTCAGCGAGCGCACTACGCAGCGGTATCTGCTCTTTGACAGGGACAATCGTCTTCGTGGTTGGACAAACATTGCAAACGGCGAACTCCGCCCCGCTTCGCTCAAAAATCAACTGTTATCAACCGTACGCAGCCCGCTTAACTCTCAACCGTGCGAAACCCGCTCAACCTTAACAAAGTATGCTTTCTCGGGCATGCAACTGCTCTCACCGCGTATATTCCCGCTCTTGGCGGACATAGCAGCCGGGCGGGGTGGGGTGTTCTCTATGATAGACGCGTATCTTGCGCTCTGTACCGACTATGCGTTCTATGCCTATGTTCCCACGGACTACCGAATGATGGATGTGGGCAAGACAGCCCAACTCGCTGAGGCAGAACGATTTGCAGTCTCTATGCGCTAACTCAACAATCCCCACGGGAAAAGAGACAGGTAAGAAGATGGCATACCTATCCTCCCTGTATCCTCCTTGCATCCACCTTGCATCCACCTTACTGGATACTCGTTATCTACTCGATAAACTCATTTCAGGAAAAAGCCACGAGCAGCAATCGCTATTCGTGGCTTTTTCCGTAGTATAGATGGCTTATTCTTGGGAGTTATCTTTGTATTCGTCATCGAAATAGTAGCCTGTGTTCTTTGTCCGCTTAGGACCATAGAGGAAACGCAGGAACTGCTCCAAATAGCCTTGCAAACCTTTCTTCTTGTGGTGGTGCGCGTGTCCGTAACCATACCCGTAACCATACCCGTAGCCAAATCCGTAACCGTAGTTTGAACCATAGCCGTAGCCATATCCGTGGCGGGCATCGCTCGGAATATCGGTCAGTATCAACTGCACTTTCTCTGGGTCTTCTATGACTTCGGTCATCTGCTGCAGTGTCTGCTTGCAGAACGACTTATTGGTCTGCATCGTGCGCACGGCAAAGAGACACATATCCGCATGTTCGATCAGGGTGTAGGCGTCGGGTACCAATCCGATAGGCGATGTATCGATGATGATATAGGCGTATTCCTGTCGCAGGCGCGTAATCAGTTCTGTCATGGCATCGGAGTGTATCAGTTCACCCGGGTTGGGCGGAATAGTGCCTGCCTGCAGCACATCGAAATGCAGGTTGTCGTTGTGTATCAGAATGTCCTCCAACTTGCAGTCGCCTGCCAAGTAGTTCGATATACCATCGCCCGATTCTATTCCTAATTTGCTGTGAATGTTTGGCTTACGCAAATCAAGGTCGATGAGCAGCGTCTTCTTCCCCGTCATCGAGTAGAGAGCAGCCAAGTTGGTACAGAGGAAAGTCTTTCCATCGCCCGATTCGGTAGAGGTAACAACCAACACGATATTCTCTTTTCGCTTGACAATAAACTCGATACGCGTTCGAATAGAGCGCAGCATCTCCGCGTAACTCGAGCGGGGACTGTCGCTAACCAAGGTCGGGTTGGTGCTGTGGGCATGGCGCACAGAACCTATCATGCGGAAGAGACGCATTTTCTGCAGGTCTTTGGGTGAACGCACCTTGTTATTCAACAGTTCGTTCAGCACAATAAGCACGAACGGAATGAGCAGTCCGATAAGCAGATAAGTCAGCGTCGTCTTGCGCTTGGCACTTGCATTGACTACCGCCGTGGTGCGCGCTTTGTCCAGGATAGTGTTGTCGGGGGTATTGCTGGCTTTCTGTATTTCTGCTTCTGCCCGTTTCTGGAGGAAGAAGGTGTAGTAGTTGTCGTCAATACGGTAGTTACGCTCGATAGCCACCATCTGCAGTTCCTTGGTCGGCAGGTTCTGTATCTCCCGCTCCACATCGGAGTAGCGGTCTTTAAGGTCTTTCTTCTCTATCTCGAGCGAGGCACGCATGCTGCTGACTACTTCATTGATAGCCGTTTTGACATTCTCTATATCCTTGGAATACTTGGCGTAGTACACATTCTTTTCGCTCAGTTCGCCCCGCTGAATACGCAGTTCGTTGAGTTGTTGTACGAGTGTCATGAGCATCGGCTCATTCAGCCCGAGCGAGGTAGGCGCTATCACCGCCCCATTCTCGATATTCGTTTTGAGGTAGTTGGTCAGGTAGTCGAAATAAGTCTCCCGCAGGCGCAGAGCCATCGTCTGTTGGTCGTAGTCTGCCACACGGGTCATCAGTTGTCCGGCGTATGAACTGACATCGACAAACTTGTTCTCTTGCCGGAAATTGGTCATCGCACCCTCGCTGACTTCGAGCGACTTCTGCAGCACGCTCAACTGCTGATTGATAAAGCGAATGGAGTTCTCTGCCACCTCGTTCTTCTGTTCGAGGTTCTTGAGCAGATATATCTCCGCTAACTTATCGATGAACTCACGGTCTCGCTCGGGGGTTTCGCTCGTGAGCGAGAGCGACAGCACGGTACTCCCTTCGCCTACAAAGCCCAAGTGCAGTCGTCCGATAAACTCGTTGACGAGCGACTCACGGGAACGGAAACGGAAATGCATTTTCCCTGCACTCACCATACGGTCGGTAGGCATGATGTAGCCCGCAAAGAGCGGACAGTCAATAGGCTCTCCGTAGCGCACGGAGAGATTGAGCGGCAGGTCGTCATCGGTAGAGAGAATGGTCAGTTGTCCGTCTTCGCAGAAGTTTACCTCGAACAGCACTTCATACGCACGCGGGTCTATGCGGGTGGTTTCTACGGTGATAGGCGTTTGGCGATAGAGGTTACGCGTCTTGAAACGCCCTTGTGTGATATACTCCGTGTTAAGGAACGGAATAGAATCCACCACGCGGCACATCAAATCGTACGACCCCAACATAATGACTTGGTTGTTAATGTTCTTGTAGTCCACATCGAGCCCGAACCCCTGCATCAATGCCGACTGCGACGAACTATAGCCTGACGTCTCCTTGATAATAACCGTGCCTTGCGAGTAGAACATCGGCAACCACTTGCGGTTCTTGAGCATAGCCGCTCCCAGTGCGATGGCAACGGCAATGGCAAAGAGATACCAGTAGTGCAAAAAGAGCATCACCCATTCCAACAGGTTGAAAGAGGAGTGTTCTTCTTCACTCTGGTTCAGTTCGTTTTGCCCGTTGCTATAACGGTTGTTGTCAGCATTGTACAAGGTATTGCCTTGCCCGTAGATATAGTTACTGTTGCCGTTTGGCGTATATTCCCTATTTGGTTCCATATTGTTAATGCAAAGCGTAGTTTATGTCGTTTATGTAGTTTTTGTGGTTACCATAGTTACAGATTGGGCTATGGTACTACTGTATCAGCAGGGCATAGTTGAGTACCGTCACAAGCAGCGATACTGAACTGGTTATCAGCCCTAAGAAGCCTGTATAACTCGCCGTCTTGAAGAAACTGTCTTTGGTGCGTGCTACATAGATGACATCGTTTGGATAGACATAGTAGTACTTCGAGTCGATGATAGAATTGGTGCGAATATCGAACTCCAGTATCTCGGGGTCCCCCCCCTCGCGTGGACGGATGATACGCACATGCTTGCGGTCCCCCGAGTTGAGCAGGTCGCCGGACATAGCCAGTGCTTGGAAGATATTCAGTTTCTCCTTATATACATAGTACTCACCGGAGTTGATGTCGCCAATGACAGTGAAATACTTGTTGTAGAGTGCCAACTTAACTTCTGCATCGGGAATTATCTCGCGGAAAGCGGCTTGCAGAGTATCTTGTGCCTGCTCTACGGTCAGCCCTGCGATATGCACGGGTTTTAAGAATGGCACATCGATCGTACCGTCCGAATAGACGCGGTAAGAGTTTGCGTAACTGCTGACACTGTTGTTGTTCGGGCTAATCATCTTTGAGATAGTCTCGTCCATAGTGATGAGGCGGTAGATTATCTCGTCGTTGGCGCGGAGGGTGTAGGGTACATATACTGCACTGTCGTATTGCGGCAGTTTGTTGTGTTTCGAGGGTTCTTGTAACAGCCCTATCTCGCGGTGCGAATAGCACCCTGTCAGCAGGGAGGGAAGGAGGACAAGCACCAAATATAGCAGTCTTTTCATAACTTTTCCTCCTATTTAGAACTCTTGGCTTTTTGTGCCGCATTAATACCCAGTTGCACAAGCGAATAGACGAAGACACCGAACGAGAGGGTCGATGCCACCACACTCACAGTCGTCGCTGCCGAGTTGATACCGAACTGATAGCCGCCTATCTTGCGGATATAGATGATGTCATTCGGCTCTACGTAGTAGAATTCCGAGTTGACAATATCTTTGGAGCGGGCGTCAAAAGTCTTAATAACCGTCTTTCCGTCTTTCTCGCGCACAAGTTTTATTTCTGCACGGCTACCGAACTCGTCTATGTTACCTGCCATTGCCAGAGCTTCGAAGATGGTCATTTTCTCTTTGGTGAATCCATACCGCCCGCTTTGCATACCGATAATGGAGAATGAGCGTTGCACGATATTCACCTCCACGGATATCGTTTCGTAGCCTGGCGTACCTTTCTGCAAGGCGTTCAGTTTCTCTTGCAGCAAGGTCTTTACCTCGCGGGTATTCCGCCCGAGCACGGGTATTTTACCTATGGTGGGGAAATTGATATTCCCCTCATCGTCAATGAGATAGGTGTAGAGATCGTACGAGCCGGTAATGCTCGAACCATTCTGCAGTTGGGAACGGAAATTGGTGTTTGTCATGCCGGAGTTGTACATAGCAGCCACGCGTTCGTCGAGCGAATAGACATAGATGTAGAGTCGGTCGCCTTTGCGCAGTTGGTAGTCCTCGAACGAGAGTGTATCCGCATAGTGGGGGATATGCTTGTCTGGCTCTTGCATATAGTTCACTTTCCGTGATGTTACGCAAGAAGAAAGCACTGCTCCATACAAGGAAAGCAATATCCAATATATATGTTGTTTTCTTATCATTCTTTCAGAGGGGGGGGGCATAGGCATCTTTGCTCGCAGTAAGTGAGTCGCAAAACCCTATGAATTCATACTATGCACGCTCTCAATAACGAACGACCAATCAACCGGCATTAACGGAGACCTCATCGCTTTTCGTCCCAACCAAACGGATGTTTGGCGAGTGGCAATTTCGCCAGCGGGTGGTAGTCTCCGACCAACCCGATAGGCTCAGCATGTCGTATCTGACTCACTATCTCGATACAGGGGCGTGCCTCGGAGATACGGAAGCCGTTGCCGGCGAGTATCTGCCTATAACTCTCGGTATGCAACTCCGTAAAGCCCTGCGAGAACTCAAACTCTTCACCGTCAATGCTCAGCGTGCGGTAGGTGCGTTTCTCACCCTGTACGGCGTTTGACGGAAGACACTCCGCGTTGATACTCAGAAAATAACGCACCCGCGCCTGCTTCAATTCGAGGTAGCCTGCCACACGGTCAAACGACATTACATGGACGATATTCTTCTCCACGGGACCAAAAATCCACTGCAACATATCGTAGAAATGTACGCCGATGTTGGTGGCAATACCACCGGACTTGTGCACATCACCTTTCCACGAACTGTAGTACCACTTGCCACGGCTGGTGATATAGGTCAAATCCACATCGTATTTCTTATCTTTCGGACCATTCTTCACTTTGTCATGCAGGGCGCGAATTTTGTCGTGGAGACGCAGTTGCAGGATGGTGTAGGCTTGGTGTCCGCTCTCTTGCTCGAGTTCCACCAGGTTGTCAATGTTGTAGGGATTGAGTACCAACGGTTTCTCGCAAATGACATTGCAGCCGAGCCGGAGTCCGTAGCGAATGAATGCATCATGGGTGTAGTTTGGTGTACATATAGCGAGCCACGAGAGTGGGTCGCCAGTACGCATCTGCTTGGAGCAGAAACGATCAAATTGCTCATTCTCAGTGTAGAACGAACAATCAGGAAAACTGGAATCGAGACGACCTACGGAGTCGAAGCGGTCGTAAGCGACCATAAGATTATTACCGGTGTCGGCAATGGCTTTAATATGTCGAGGTGCAATATACCCTGCAGCACCTATCAGCGCAAAATTGAGCGGTTTATCCATAATTTTATTTGGCTTTCTATGCTTTACTATAGTAGTATTTCAATCAAGGGCGCAAAATTACAAAAAACTTACCACATACACAAATCCACAATGCATTTTGGACAATTTGACGATGGGGCATTTATGCAGTGCGTATTTTCACTGCGCACGATTTTTACTGTATGTATACCCCCTTTGAGTGGATAGGGGAACTGGCTGTATATGCAGTATGCGGTTTGCATAAAAACCTATTCAAAACCTATTCAAAACCTATATAAGAGTCATGAGTGCTATGGGAGTGCTATGGGAGTGCTATGGGTGTGGTATGGGGATACGACCGAGATTCGTCCGAGATGTGTACCCAAAAATATGCAATGAATTATGCAATATATTCAAGACGAATTGAATATTCAAGATGAACTGACTGACAAAATGGCAGGTGTCAGCACTGACAGAACCGACAAAAACACCCCGTTGCACCAATTGGCACAGAGTTTGATTTATTCGTAGTGAATTGCGGTCGGTGCAAGTCTGTCGTGAGTGGCGACTCCCCACCGCAAACTACGAGTGAAGCGAAACTACGAATACTACACAAAAAAAATATACTTATGAGTAAGATTCAACCATTGGCAGACCGCGTGCTGGTAAAAGCAGAGGCTGCAGAAGAAAAAACAGTGAGCGGAATCATCATTCCGGATAGTGCTAAGGAGAAACCCCTGCGTGGCGAAGTGCTCGCAGTAGGCAACGGCACCAAAGATGAGCAGATGGTGCTCAAGGTAGGCGACCACATTCTCTATGGCAAATATGCAGGCACAGAACTGGAGTATGACGGTGAAAAATACCTCATCATGCGCCAGAGCGATGTGCTCGCAGTGCTGGGATAAGACCTCTCCAACCCCTCCCAAGGAGGAGCTTCATAATCAATAACAAACAAAATAATCGCGGAGCGAAACAAAATTATGGCAAAAATTATAACCTATAACACAGAGGCGCGTGAAGCCCTCAAAAAAGGCGTTGACCAACTGGCAAACGCAGTGAAAGTAACCCTCGGCCCCAAGGGGCGTAATGTCATCATCGACAAGAAGTACGGCGCACCCCACATCACCAAAGACGGTGTGACGGTGGCAAAGGAGGTCGAACTCGAAGATGCAGCAGAGAATCTTGGTGCTCAACTCGTCAAAGAGGTAGCCTCGAAAACGGGCGACCAAGCCGGCGACGGTACGACAACGGCTACCGTTCTGGCACAAGCCATCGTTGGCGTAGGCTTGAAGAATGTGACGGCTGGCGCTAACCCGATGGACTTGAAGCGCGGTATCGACAAGGCGGTGGCTGCTGTGGTAGCAGAGATTAAGAACCAGAGCGAAGTGGTTGGCAACGACTACGACAAGATAGAGCAAGTGGCTACCATCTCTGCCAACAACGATGCCGAGATAGGCAAACTGATTGCCGATGCGATGCGCAAAGTAAGCAAGGACGGCGTTATCACTATCGGCGAGGCTAAGGGTATGGACACTACCATCGATGTAGTACAAGGTATGCAATTCGACCGTGGCTATATCAGCCCGTACTTTGTAACCAACACCGAGACTATGGAGGTGGAGATGGACAAACCGTACATCTTGATTTACGACAAAAAAATATCGAACCTCAAGGAGTTGCTGCCTGTATTGGAGCCTGCCGTACAGAGCGGACGCCCGCTGCTTATCATCGCAGAGGATGTAGATAGCGAGGCACTGACGACTCTGGTAGTCAACCGCTTGCGTGCACAACTGAAGATTTGTGCAGTAAAAGCGCCGGGCTTCGGCGATCGCCGCAAAGAGATGCTGGAAGACATCGCTATCCTGACGGGCGGTACGGTCATCAGCGAGGAGAAGGGTATCAAACTCGAGAATGCAACCATCGATATGCTGGGTACTGCCGAGAGCATTACGATCAATAAGGATAACACCACCATCGTTAACGGTGCAGGCGACAAAGAGGCAATTGCAGCCCGTGTGGCACAAATCAAAGCACAGATTGCCGCTACCAAATCGACCTACGACAAGGAGAAACTGCAAGAGCGTCTGGCGAAACTCGCCGGCGGTGTAGCACAACTGAATGTCGGTGCTGCCTCGGAGGTGGAGATGAAAGAGAAGAAAGACCGTGTGGATGACGCCCTGAGCGCAACGCGTGCCGCTATCGAAGAGGGTATTGTCCCAGGCGGCGGTGTAGCCTACATCCGCGCACAGAAAGCCCTCGACGGACTGAAAGGCGAGAACGAGGACGAGCAGACCGGTATCGAGATTGTCCGCCGTGCTATCGAAGAGCCGTTGCGCCAGATTGTGACCAACGCTGGCAAAGAGGGTGCAGTGGTAGTAGATAAGGTGCGTGCTGGCGAAGGCGACTTTGGCTACAATGCACGCAAGGATACTTACGAGAATCTGCGTGCAGCCGGTGTAGTTGACCCCGCTAAGGTAACACGAGTAGCCCTCGAGAACGCTGCCTCTATCGCCGGTATGTTCCTCACCACGGAGTGCGTCATCGTCGATAAGAAGGAGGAAACTCCTGCCGTTGCTGCGCCACAAGGCGGCATGGGCGGCATGATGTAAGCCGCGCATAAGAATGTAACAACTTGCGGGGGAAACTCCCGCACGGGAATCCAACATAACAGAAGAGAAGGTGCTTGCAGAAAGTGCCTTCTTTTTTTGTGGAATGAAAAATAGAGGATGTTTGCAAGTGTCCGAAAATAGTTGTAACTTTGCCGCAAAGAGAAAACGGATGATAAGGGAGAAAACGGATCGTATGTACATAAACGACAATAAGACACGGTGCAGGTGGTGCAATATGGGCAATCTGCTCTATGTAAGGTACCACGACACGGAATGGGGCGTGGCGGTGCATGAGGAACGACGGCTGTTTGAATTGTTGGTTCTTGAATGTTTTCAGGCGGGGCTGTCGTGGGAGTGCATTCTCAACAAGAGAGAGGCGTTCCAGACGGCTTTTGACGGGTTCGACTATCGGAAAGTGGCGCAATACAACTCCGCCAAATTGGCGGAGTTGCAGGAAGAAAAGGGCATTGTGCGTAATCGTTTGAAGATTGCAGCGGCTGTCGGAAACGCACGGGTATTCATGGAAATACAAAAAGAGTGGGGTAGTTTTGACCGCTATATATGGGGTTTTACAGGCGGAAAAACTGTTTGTGAGTGCGACCGTACCTATTCGCCTCTCTCGGACACCATCTCCACAGACCTGCGGAAGCGGGGTATGCGCTTTGTCGGCACGACGATTGTCTACTCTTATCTTCAAGCCATAGGTGTGCTGTATTCCCATGAACCGGGTTGCTACCTCTACCGCACGAAATTGCCCCGGTGATGGGTAGAACCGGCTGGGAAGGTGGTCTTTTCCTGCGTTAAATGCATAGGGTATAGTTGCCTCTCCGGTGTCGGGCAGACGGCAATTGGACAGCGAAAATACGCCAAAAGCGGCAAAAACGATCAGAAAAGATACTTTTTTCTCATAATAGACTTGTGTAGTTCGAACTTTTGTCGTACCTTTGCAGCCGCTTTTCGGGACAATGTGGATGCAGGGATGTTGCGAAATCGCTAAGGAAATGTGGCAGTATCGTTTTGGAGCGGCTGTTGTTCACCTTGGGTCTCTCGAAAGCAACGGGATATAGTTCAGCCCGGTTAGAATGCCTGCTTTGGGAGCAGGAGGTCGTGAGTTCGAATCTCGCTATCCCGACAAGACCGCACTACGAGAGCAAGTCAATACTTTTGGCTTGCTTTTTTCATACTACGGGCGAATAGAACAGGCGCATGGCACAAAGATTGACGCACACTGTATGAGGCGATAGAGAGGAAATGCCTACTCATTTATACTGCCATACTCTGTCGTTTTTTGTATAACCTTTTTTTGTTTCGATTAGAACCCTCTTTTTATTTCAACTTTAATTTTTTGTTATCTATGTGGCAAATACTTGGATATTGTGTACCGGCTTTGATAGTGCTGGCGGCTACTTGGCTCGTAATGCATAAACTCTTCCGTAATGAGGAACAGAAAAGACTTTGGGAACTCAAAAAACTCTCCCAAAAAGAGGTGTCCACCGTGCGGCTGCGCGCCTACGAACGACTTGTGCTGCTGCTTGAACGCACAACCCCTGAACATCTGCTCGCCGAAATCAACTTGCAGGAAATGAGCGTCATTCAAGTACAACATTGCCTCCTGCGCACTATCCGCCAAGAGTTTGACCACAACCTCAGTCAGCAGATCTATGTGTCCGACGAGGTGTGGGACAAAATCCTTCACGCACGGGACGAGATGGGGGCTTTTGTCACCACTATCGCTTCTACGCTGCCCGAGAACGGCACCAGTCTGGACTACGCCCGTGCGCTCATCACTGCCTATGCCACCAACGGCGATACTCCTTCCGCCGTCGCTCTCGCTGCCCTCAAAGAAGAAGCGCGGACCCTCCTGTAACGCTGCTGTACCCTCTCTGCAATACACTTGTCCCACCTGCCTTTCCAAAAAGGGCGAGTGGGACGGAATTTTAATAATCGTACACTTTTCCTCCCTCTTCGCTCCTTCGACGCTCCTTCGACGCTGGTTCGACAGTCGTTCGAAGCCGAATGCTTCTTATCAATGGATACAAAATACGAAGGTCTCCTTAATAAATGACACTTTTGGGCTTCACCGGCTACCGGTCTTTCGACCTCAAGTTGTCTATTTTCGTCCTTTCTAAATACCCCTCATTTTTTTGGGCCTATCCAATCTCTTTGCTGGTGGGCAATGGGGCATGATTAACCTTTTTTGTGCGCTTTTTTGTGTCTCGATTATTTGGAGATTTGTGCTTTTTGTAGTACCTTTGCACTGCAGTTTTGAGGGAAAAAGCCACGCAAAAAATGCCAACCGGTTGATACTACGCTGATTACCTTTTCATGCTGTTCCGAGAACGATAGTTTCCTGCCTTTGGGATGGCAATAGATTAGACCTATTATAAAATATGTCTGCCCCGATTGTTGCCTTCCGTCCGCACAAAACATGGTTCGCAAAAAACGAATATAAACCCATTAGGATACATCCTGTTTTTATGGAAAACCGCATTATCAAACGAGATGGGAAGACCGAAGTCTTCTCTATCGACAAAATCAAAAACGCTATCAACAAAGCGTTTATCGCCTCTGGCAGTTTTGCCACAGAAGAAACCCTTGCCGCCATCATCTCCCGCCTGCGTATCCACGAGGGCATTACCGTAGAGGAGATACAGAACCAGGTGGAAGTGGCACTCATGGCAGAAGGATACTATCAGGTAGCCAAAAGTTATATGATCTACCGCTACCGCCATGCCAAAGACCGCGAGACGATGGATAAGTTGGATTTCCTGATGAACTACTGCAACGCCAGCAACGCCGCTACGGGCAGTAAATACGACGCGAACGCCAATGTGGAGAAGAAGAACATCGCCACACTGATTGGCGAGATACCCAAGTCGAACTTCATCCGCCTCAACCGCCGGCTGCTCACCAATCGTATCGAGAAGATGTTCGGCAAAGAGTTGGCAGACCAGTATATGTCGCTCCTGAAGCAACACTTCATCTACAAGAACGACGAGACCAGCCTTGCCAACTACTGCGCCAGCATCACGATGTATCCGTGGCTGCTCGAAGGCACGAAGGCTATCGGTGGCAACGCTACGCCTCCGACCAACCTGAAGTCGTTCTGCGGTGGGTTTATCAATATGGTTTTCATGGTATCGTCGATGTTGAGCGGTGCCTGCGCTACCCCCGAGTTCCTGATGTATATGAACTATTTCATAGAGAAGGAATACGGCGAGGACTACTACCTGCATGCGGACAAGGTGGTGGACCTGAGCAAGCGCCAGCGCACCATAGACAAGGTGATTACCGACTCGTTCGAGCAGGTGGTGTACTCCATCAACCAGCCTACGGGTGCGCGTAACTTCCAATCGGTGTTCTGGAATATCAGTTACTACGACCGCTACTATTTCGAGAGCATATTCGGTGAGTTCCGTTTCCCCGACGGCGAGAAACCGCATTGGGATTCGCTCAACTGGCTGCAAAAGCGCTTCATGAAGTGGTTCAACCAAGAGCGTCTGCGCTCGGTGCTGACCTTCCCCGTCGAAACGATGTCGCTGCTCAGCGAGAACGGCGATGTGAAGGACAAAGAGTACGGCGAGTTCACCGCAGAGATGTACGCCGAAGGACACTCGTTCTTCACCTATCTGAGCGACAATGCCGACTCGCTCGCCTCGTGCTGCCGTCTGCGCAACGAGATTACGGACAATGGCTTCAGTTACACGCTCGGTGCCGGCGGTGTAAGTACGGGTTCGAAGAGCGTGCTGACCATCAACCTCAACCGCACTATTCAGTACGCCGTGCGCCAAGGTATGTCGTACCAGACCTATGTAGAGCAGGTGGTTAACCTGATGCACAAGGTGCAGTTGGCATACAACGAGAACCTCAAACACCTGCAGAAGCAAGGCATGCTGCCGCTGTTCGACTCGGGCTTTATCAACATCAACCGTCAGTATCTCACCATCGGCGTGAACGGACTGGTAGAGGCAGCGGAGTTCCTCGGCATATCGATCAACGACAACCCCGAATACGAACATTTCGTACAAGAGATATTGGGCATTGTGGAACGGCTCAACAAGTCGTACCGCACCAAAGAGGTGATGTTCAACTGCGAGATGATTCCTGCCGAGAATGTGGGCGTCAAGCACGCAAAATGGGACAAAGAGGACGGCTATCAGGTGCCGCGCGACTGCTACAACAGTTACTTCTACATTGTGGAAGACACCTCGCTCAATGTGCTGGACAAGTTCCGTCTGCACGGGCGCAAATATATCGAGCACCTGACGGGTGGCTCGGCGCTGCACTGCAATCTGGAGGAGCACCTCTCGCAGAAGCAATACCGCAACCTGCTGCGTGTGGCGGCACAGGAGGGTACGAACTACTTCACCTTCAACATCCCGAACACCGTCTGCAACGACTGCGGACACATCGACAAGCGCTACTTGCACGAGTGCCCCGTCTGCGGCAGCAAGAACTTGGACTACCTGACGCGTATCATCGGCTATCTGAAGCGTATCAGCAACTTCTCTGAGGCACGCCAGAAAGAGGCACAACGCCGCTTCTACGCCACAATGAAAGAAGACGCATAAATGGAGAAAGGCAAGATTCACGACAGCCTGAAGCAATATACCCTGTTCCTATCGGACTATGCGGTATGCCTGCTCGGAGCAGGAGTACATACGACACGAATTGTTCGCAATACGTGTCGTATTGCTGCCTCTTGGGGTGTGAAAGCAGAGATGACCGTGCTGCACAAGACGCTCAACCTGACGCTCTCGTCGGAGGACGGGCAACACGCCTACAACAAAGTATCGACCATTCAGCCGCGTCCGATCAGTTTCCGGCTCAATACCGAATTGAGCAAACTGAGTTGGGACGCCTACGACCAACACTTCTCGGTGGACGAGATATGGACACGCTATCGTGCCATACTCGCACAGGCCAAGATAAACGATTGGGAGGTACTGGTGCTGGTCGGGTTCGCCAATGCCGCTTTCTGCGGGCTGTTTGGCGGCGACATCAGGGCGTGTATGTTCGTGGCAGCCGATACATGGATAGGCTATGCGCTGAAGATAGGTATGCTGCGCAAACACGCCAACACCTTTGTGGTGTGGTTCTGCTGCGCCTTCCTCTCGTCGATGATAGCCTCGCTCTGCGGGTTCCTGCATCTCGGCACCACGCCGGAGATAGCCATTGCCGCCAGTGCACTCTATCTGGTGCCGGGTGTGCCGCTGATAAACAGCGTGATAGACACCATCGAGGGGCATGTGCTTACAGGCTTTGCCCGACTGATAGACGCCGTGCTGCTGATAGGCAGCCTTGCGTTGGGTCTGCTCGCCACCACTCTGCTCGTGGGATAGTTTGTAATTAGGAATTGCATGGAGAAAAACATGTGCCCTAATTCTCGACCTTGTATGGTAATTATTCATTGTTAATTGAGAAACGTATGGAAATACTTTTGGCTTTGTTGAAAGACGGGGTGCTAGCGGCGATTGCGGCGATCGGGTTTGCCGTTATCTCCGATCCTCCTCGTAAGACCATTGCCTTTGCGGCTCTGCTGGCGGCTATCGGGCATGTCATTCGCTATAGCCTTACCAATTTTGCACACTTCGACTTGATGACCTCCTCGTTCTTCGGCGCACTGGCGATAGGTTTCTGCTGCTTGGGGCTTGCCTACTGGCTCCACTGCCCGACGACGACGCTCTATATACCGGCACTGCTGCCGATGATTCCGGGGATGTACGCCTACCGCACCATTTTTGCTATCACGCAGTTTATGCAGTGTACCGCCAACACGACCGAGGCGATGCACTATATGCTCGAGGTGTTTACCAACGGGATGGTTACTTTCGCCGTCGTCTTTGCGTTGGCGGTCGGAGCGACACTGCCTACCTTGCTCTTGCGTCGGTGGTGCTTCCAGATGACCCGCTACAACAAGAAAGGTATCAAGGATATTTTCACCCGCTGAGTACTTGAAGGGGAAACGATTATCGATGGCGGCACACTGCTTTGTGCCGATTCGCGAAGAAATTCCTAATTCATCATTCCTAATTAAACACAGGAGTGTTACGCTACGCTGACTACGATATTGTGTTTCAGGAGGTGCCGGACGAGACGACGCTGGCGCTGAACCTGAGCGGCTGCCCCCATCGCTGCAAAGGCTGCCACAGCCCCCAACTATGGGAAGAGATAGGGGAAGAACTGACGCCTGCAGCGCTGGATAGGTTGTTGGGCGTCTATCCGTATGTTACCTGCGTGGGGCTTATGGGCGGCGACGCTGACCTTGAGGGTGTGCTGCAGATGGCGCATTATATTCGTAGCAAAGGGCTGCGGGTGGCGTGGTACACGGGGCTGAGTCTGCTGCCCGACGGGTGGGACATCGGTGCTTTCGATTTTATCAAGGTAGGCCCATACATTGAGGCGCTCGGCGGACTGAAAAGCAAACGCACCAATCAGCGGTTCTATGCTGTTCTCGACCATGCGCTCCACGACCGCACCTCCCTCTTTTGGCGCTAACCCCTTGTGTACATCGAGAAAAAAGTGTACCTTTGCAACGCATTTGAAAACGCATAGATAATGGCAAAAATACTG
Source organism: Bacteroidaceae bacterium (assembly GCA_963622445.1). GTDB lineage: Bacteria > Bacteroidota > Bacteroidia > Bacteroidales > Paludibacteraceae > Colicola. The sequence goes on along the minus strand of CAVFHY010000028.1, from coordinate 3,804 downwards.
GTGATTGATGACGAGCGTCCCATTCGTAATACGCTCAAAGAGATTTTGGAGTTCGAAGGCTATCAGGTAGAGACAGCGGAGAACGGGCTGAAAGGTGTCGAAATGGCACGCAAGGAGTCCTACGACCTTATCTATACCGATGTCAAAATGCCCGAGATGGACGGTATGGAGGTGCTTGGTGCGCTTAAGAACCCTGTCGCTCCCGAGGAGTTGGTGGACAGTCCCGTGGTGATGATTTCGGGGCATGGCACGGTAGAGACTGCCGTCGATGCGCTTAAAAAAGGTGCGTACGACTTTATCGAGAAGCCCCTCGACCTCAATCGTCTGCTTGTGACGACCAAGAACGCCCTCGAACACAAGGACTTGCGTGCCGAAGTGGGGCGTGGGCGGCAGGAGATCAGTACGCTCCGCAAGAAAGTGGCGCAGAAGAGCAGCCGTATGATAGGGGAGAGTAGTGCCATTGCGCATGTGCGTGAGATAGTCGAGAAAGTTGCCCCCACCGAGGCGCGTGTGCTTATCACCGGCTCCAACGGTACAGGTAAAGAGGTCGTTGCGCACTTGCTCCACGAGGGTAGTCCCCGTGCAGACAAGCCTATGATAGAGGTCAACTGTGCCGCTATCCCGAGCGAACTGATCGAGAGTGAACTCTTTGGGCATACCAAAGGCTCTTTTACGGGGGCGATTAAAGACCGCACCGGTAAGTTCGAGCAAGCGGACGGCGGTACACTCTTTCTCGACGAGATAGGCGATATGTCCCTTGCTGCACAAGCCAAAGTACTCCGTGCCTTGCAGGACAACGAGATTACCCGTGTCGGCAGCGACAAACCCATTAAGGTCAATGTGCGTGTTATCGCCGCTACCAACAAGGATTTGCCTAAGGAGATTGCTGCCGGACACTTCCGTGAAGACCTCTTCCACCGCCTCAATGTTATCCCTATCCATGTCCCCGATTTGGACGACCGTAAGGACGATATTCCGCTGCTGATCAGTTTCTTTTCTGAGCAGATATGCGGTGAGCAAGGGCGTCCGACGAGTGCTTTCTCCGAGGAGGCGGTAGCGGCATTGCAAGCCCGTAAGTGGACGGGCAATATCCGCGAACTGCGCAATGTGGTGGAGCGCTTGATTATACTTGCGGGTAATCGCATCGAGAAATCCGATGTGGATCTCTATGCGTAGTTGCGTGTTGGGAGTTGAGTGCATCTGATAGTTAATAGTTTGTTTTTACAGGAACTTCATATACTGAATTACAAGAATATCCGTGAGGCGCAGTTACACTTTGCGGACAAACTGAATTGTTTTGTGGGGCTCAACGGGCAAGGGAAGACCAATGTCCTTGATGCCATTTACCTGCTGAGTTTCGCCAAGTCTGCCTATTGCAGTACCGATTCGGCTGCCATTACCCATACCGAAGACATCGCCCTCGTACAGGGGGCTTATTTGTCCGATGCGCCTTCGTCCGTTGACGATGATGCGTTGACGGTCTCGTGCGGGCTTAAGCGTGGGCAGAAGAAGCAGTTCCGCCGTGGCAAGAAGGAGTATCGTCGCCTGATAGACCATATCGGGCTTATCCCGCTGGTGATGGTCAGTCCGCAAGACAGTGCGTTGGTCGAAGACGGTAGCGAAGAGCGTCGCCGTTTTATGGACATGGTCATTTCGCAGTGCGACAAGACCTATCTCGAGCAACTGACGGCGTACAACTCGCTTCTCAAACAGCGCAACGCACTGCTCAAACAGTATGCGGACAGCGACTCGCAGCACATTCCCGGGGACTTGTTCGAGGTGCTCGAATGGCAGATGACGCCCTACGCTTTGTCTATCTTCCACGCCCGTGAGCAGTTCATTGCCTCTTTTGTCCCCCTCTTCCGGGACATCTATGAGCAGATTTCGGGCGGTGCGGAAAAGGTTTCTCTCGCCTATAGGAGTCAACTCCAAGTGCGTGATTTGGCGGAGGCGTTTGTCCGTACTCGTTCGCGCGATTTGATACTCGGTTGGACAAGTCAGGGCGTGCATAAGGACGAACTCGAGATGTTGTTGGGTGACTATCCCCTCAAGCGTGTTGCTTCGCAGGGCCAGCAGAAAACTTACTTGTTGGCGATGAAACTGGCGCAGGCACTCTATCTGGGTAAACCTATTTTGCTCTTGGATGACATCTTCGACAAACTCGACAGCGAGCGGGTGGAGCGCATTGTACGCCTGGTCAATTCCGACCGCTTTGGGCAAATTTTCATTACTGACACCGACCGCCAACACCTGACGGATATTCTCCGTCCCAATACCGAGGCACGCCTCTTCTATGTCGAAAACGGAACGATTTTACCGCAGTGAAAAAACTCCTCTTTATATTCTTTTGCCTTTGTTCTCTTCTCCCTCTCTCTGCGCAAGACACAGGGGCTGATACGCTTCTTGCGCAAACAGCAGATACACTCCCTGTCGTTACACTGTCGGCAAACGACCGTATTGCTTTCCGTGGGGCGTGGATAGCCACTGTGGCAAATATCGATTGGCCTACGCCCGAAGCCGTCGGACATACCGATTTGCAACAGGCGGAGATGCTCTTCTTGCTCGATTCGCTTTCTGCCATTGGGATTAACACCATTGTCTTCCAAGTGCGCCCCACTTCGGATGCGTTCTATCTCTCCGAGTTGGAGCCTATCAGCGGTTGGCTTACGGGGGCGCAAGGGCGTTGGGGCGAACAGCAGGCGTGGGATCCGCTTGAGTTTGTTGTCGAGGAGGCACACCGCCGGGGGATGGCAGTCCATGTTTGGCTCAATCCCTATCGGGTCAACCTCAGCACATCGCCCATTACGCTGCTTTGGCAAAACCATATCTATCAGTCGAATAAGGACTGGTTCTGGCAGTACAACGGGCAGTGGTATTTCGACCCAGGGCTCGACGAGACGCGCGACTGGATCTGTATGGTGGTCGAGGACATTGTCAGCCGTTACGACATAGAGGGTATCCACATGGACGACTATTTCTATCCCTATCCCGTGGCGAAACAGACTATCCCCGATGCCAAGACTTTTGCCCGTTATCCCCGTGGTTTCGACAATATCGAGGACTGGCGGCGCGACAATGTCAATCGGGTGATTCGTGAACTCCATACAGCGATTAAGTCTATCAAACCTGAGGTGGAGTTTGGTATCTCGCCTTTTGGTGTATGGCGCAACCGGAGTTGTGACTCGCTGATGGGGAGTGCTACCCGTGCGGGGCTGACCAACTACGATGATCTCTATGCCGATGTGTTGCTTTGGATGCGTGAGGGATGGATAGACTATGTCGTTCCGCAACTCTATTGGGAGATAGGTAAGCCTGTTGCCGACTACGAGGTGTTGGCACACTGGTGGGCAGAACACGCCTACGGTTGCAAACTCTATATCGGTATGGCGCCCTATCGTTTAGGGGGCAAGAAAGAGGCACCTGCCTGGCGTACCGGTAATGAGATTAGCCGCCAAATGCGCCTTAACCGTACCATTCCTGAGATTACGGGCGAGTGTTTCTATTCTACGCGTCCCCTTTTGCGCAATCCCCGTCATGTCTGCGACTCCATCCGCACTTTCTACCAGGCAGAGTAGTTCTGTAAGCGGGGGGGAGAAAAATGCATGGTTCTGTTTCATACTCTTGATAGTTAAAGGTTCATATTGTTGTTGCTTTCCGAAAGACGGTACAAAGATACAACCGAAATCGACTTTTTGCAACGATTCAAATCGATGAAATACAAGCGGCGTATCGATTTGAATCGATATTTTGTCCGTAATATATTGAAAAACAAATAATTCAGTCTTGCGATAAACTCCATAAAAA
>CAVFHY010000027.1:0-23788 GCA_963622445.1 Bacteroidaceae bacterium | reverse complement strand
TAACATAACAAGCAGGAAATAGCACAATAGTCATCAAAATAGCATTAAAATGCCATCAGAAAGACAAATTAGAGCATATCTATAGTTCGGGAAAGCCGATAACGACGCGAGCCGCGTCGTCTCCCAATCGCGTAGCAAAGTCATCCGTTTAGCGCCAAACCGCTCATAGACAGGAAGAAACACATCTATAGAATACTACCTAATTTTGATGCGGTTGCCATGACCGACAGCGTAAATTGTTGTGTATTTGGAGAATTATGCGTACCTTTGCAGGCGAAAAGTACCAAAGCCACAAAAAGACAACAATACACAACTTTCGCTGACGGCACCGCTTGCGGTTGGACAAAGTACCAAAGCCACAAAAAGACAACAATACACAACATACCAACACCTCGAAAAAGGACGATAGTACAGAAAGAACGGATAGGGCGCAAAAGGACGATGGTACGAAGACTACTATGAACATTGCACTGATAGGATACGGAAAAATGGGGCATATCATCGAAGAGGTGGCACTCGAAAGAGGACACCGTGTGGTATGCATCATCGACAAAGAGAACACACAAGATTTTACCTCCGACGCTTTTGCCGCGGCGGATGTGGCTATCGAGTTCACTACTCCCGCCACTGCGGAAGAAAATATCCGCCGCGCATGGAGCAAAGGGAAACCCGTTGTATGCGGCACTACCGGATGGGACATCGCACAATTAACCTGTTACAATGGTGGCGTGTCGTCACAGACAACGAATGCCGCACAATGTGCCAAAAGCAATGAACCTACCCCGAATGGAGAAGAGAATGCATGGGTATGGTCGAGCAACTTCAGTATCGGGGTGAACATACTCTTTGCGCTCAACAAACGGTTGGCAGAGATTATGCAACGCTATCCACAATACTCGCCCTCTATTACGGAAGTTCACCATGTGCATAAACTCGATGCTCCCAGCGGGACGGCAAAGACGCTGGCGGAATGTATCATGCACACAGGCGGCCTGTCGCCACAAAACGCTGTTCCCATCACCTCTGTCCGAGAGGGGGAAGTGGCAGGCATACATACCGTGCAGTGGGAAAGCGAAGAGGATATACTCGGCATCCGGCACGAGGCCAAGTCCCGCAAAGGGTTTGCCCTCGGTGCGGTACTCGCTGCCGAATGGATCATCGGGAAAAAGGGTTTCCACACTATGAGTGAAGTGCTGAACCTTTAACACACACCACACTACTGCTTACTGCTCCACAGAGGGAGAGGCTTTCTGCAGTTCTGCAAATTAAAAGGCTTGCAACACGCTTCGACTCTGCAAGCAAAACCATAGATACACAACCATACATCTAAAGAAGACAACATGAAATCATTACAGAATAGAATCAGCGAAGTGAAGCCCCGGGGATGGGTGGCTGCCGGAATATGGAGCGCACTCTATATCACATTCGTCGTATGGGTGGCATGGGGCGATTGGGCAAGTCTCGGCTGGCTCGCGCTGCTGCCCGTCATCATCGATGCTTTCACGACCAAATACATCCCGTGGAACTGGTGGCGCAAATACAAGCCACTGACAAAAGCAGAAAAAGAGAAAGGACTGAAGAACCCCTACGAAAACGCCACACGCTACACCATCTGCTCGTGGGTGGATGCGATTCTCTTCGCCCTGATAGCCGTCTATTTCATCAACCTGTACACCTTCCAGAACTACCAGATTCCCTCTTCGTCGCTGGAGAAAAGTCTGCGGGTGGGCGATTTTCTGTTCGTCAGCAAGATGAGTTACGGTGCACGCGTGCCAAACACACCGCTCTCCATGCCGTTGGTACAACATACTTTCCCGAAAGGGCTCGGCGGCGGAAAGAGTTATATAGACAAGCCGCACTGGGACTACAAGCGTCTGGCAGGTTGGGACACACCCGAGAAAGGCGACATCGTGGTATTCAATTTCCCCGCCGGCGACACGGTATGCAGCAAGATGCAGAACCCAGACTACTATACCCTATGCCACTACTACGGACGGCACACCGTGGAACAGCGCAAGGACATATTCGGGGACATCATCGTACGCCCAGTGGACCGTCGGGAGAACTATGTAAAACGCTGTGTCGGCACACCCGGAGACACACTGCAGATCATAGACAACATCGTATATATCAACGGTATAGCAGAACCGGACAGAGAGGGGGTGCAACGCAATTACTTTGTGCAGACCGACGGGCATATACTGACCAATAACTACCTCGACAAGATAGGTGTATCGAAAGACGACCGCAAGAACCTCGAGGCAGGTGTGTACCACTTTCCGCTCACAGAGGGCATGAAAGCCGAATTAGAGAAAAACCCGCATATCACCTCGATAACCATTGAGCCAGAACAGCAGGGCGGCGACGTCTATCCCTTGGGGCATAACCACTGGACACGCGACAACTACGGCCCTGTCTATATCCCCCGCAAGGGAGAGACCGTAGATATTACGCCCGACAATTATTGGCTCTACCAGCGCATTGCCGATGCCTACGAGTTCCAACCTATCGAAGTAGGCAAACCCTACACCTTCCAAATGGATTACTATTGGATGATGGGCGACAACCGGCACAACTCAGCCGACAGCCGCTACTGGGGATTCGTACCCGAAGACCATATCGTGGGGCGTCCCGTATTCATCTGGTTGAGCATAGAGAAAGACAAAGCATGGGGCAAAGGACATATACGATGGAACCGGATTGGCATGAATGCGGAGAAATAGACCTCCCCTACTCCCTCCAAAGGAGGGGAAATCAAAGCCACACCTTCCTAATTACAAATTATACATTACACATCAACCAAGTTGGTTTTGCCCACTGGATATATGGCACCGATAGCGTACTACAACGTACTGCTGCATACGAAAGACGCGGTAGCGATCGAGCAATGGGAATCATTCCCCAAGCAGACCTATCGCAACCGTTGCTGCATAGCGGGCACGAACGGCATACAGACACTCAGCATCCCCGTAGGCAAGTGCGAAAGCAAACAATACACCCGCGATGTGCGCATTACCTACCAGACCAAATGGCAACACCAACACTGGATGGCACTCGTCAGTGCATACAAACATACCCCCTATTTTCTCTACTACGAGGACTTGTTCCGTCCATTCTATGAACAACAATACACCTACTTGCTGGACTATAACGAGGCACTGAACGACCTTATACTGCGCCTGCTCGGCAAGCCGACAAAGACAGAACGCACTACGGATTGGCAGGGAAAAGACTTGGAGGCTTGTTGGCAATATCCTACGGGCGAAACAGGCAAACAATACTACCAACTTTTTGCAGACAAACAGGGATTTACGGACAATTTAAGTATCGTGGATTTGCTCTTCAACATGGGCAATGAAGCCATACTATACCTTTGACAGAATGGTATCATACCGATGAAAGAAATAGATTGGAGTTCACTCTCATTTCACTATACAGAGACCGACTATGTGGTACGCTCGGCATGCCGCAAGGGCGTTTGGGAAGAGCCTTACGCCACACGCGACAAACAGATGACCATCCATGTCGCCTCGACAGGCATACAATACGGACAAGGACTGTTTGAGGGGCTGAAAGCCTTTCGGGGTGTGGACGGACGGGTGCGTATATTCCGCATGGAAGAGAATGCACGGCGCATGAAACGCTCCGCCGAAGGGCTGCTGATGACACCCGTACCCGAAGATCTGTTCTGCCGCGCTATCTTGCTGGCACTGGAGAAAAACATGGACTATGTACCTCCCTACGAGACGGGGGCTACGCTCTATTTCCGCCCCGTGCTGTTTGCCACCACACCGGAGATAAGCGTCGAGCCGGGCAAGGACTGCGAGTTTATCGTTATCCCCACCCCTATCGGATCATACTTCGGCGGCGGATACCACTGCACCCCCTTCATAGTGAACCGACGAATAGACCGTGCGGCTCCTTTCGGGACTGGACAATGGAAAGTGGGAGGCAACTACGCCGCTTCGTTCCGGGCAAGCGAATCGGCACACGCCTTGGGCTACGACTGTATGTTCACAGACGCCAAGACGCACCAATACATCGACGAGTGTAGTGCGGCAAACTTCATCGGCGTGCGGCACACGGAAGATGGCATCGAATATCTGACCCCCGACTCGACGGCAATTCTGCCGAGTATCACAAACGACTCGCTGATGACGCTGGCACGGGATATGGGAATGAAAGTGATACGCCGACCGATTGCCATTACCGAACTGGCAGATATGGAAGAGGCTGCCGCTTGCGGAACGGCATGCGTCATCTCGCCTATCAACCGAGTGTACGACCCAGACAACGACATTACCTACTCTTTCGGCGACACGCCCGGAGAGATAATGACCAGTCTCTACAACGCCCTGCAAGACATTCAGTACGGACGGGCAGAAGACAAATATAGTTGGTGTACACTGATATAATAACTGCAAATAATAACCCCTTAATAACTCAATCCTTATGTTTAAGAACCACCCGAAAGGACTTATTCCTGCGGCGCTTGCCAATATGGGCGAACGCTTTGGCTACTACATCATGAATGCAGTGTTACTGCTATTCCTTGTGTCAAAATTCGGATTACCCGATGCTACGGCAGGTGTTATCTACTCCGTATTCTATTGCGGCATCTATGTGCTGAGCCTCGTGGGCGGACTGATTGCCGACAAAACTCAGAACTACAACAAAACCATTCAGTGGGGACTTATCATTATGGCGTTGGGCTATGTCGCCCTGTCGGTACCGGTATTCAGCACAGCGGACGGCGACGGCACATGGTGGGCTATCCTGATATTCACTTGTTTCGCTCTTCTGCTCATCGCGTTCGGCAACGGACTATTCAAAGGTAACCTGCAGGCTATTGTCGGCAAAATGTATGACGAACTGGAAGAAGAGGCTGCCAAGAAAGGTCCCGAGGCATTGGCTGATGCCAAAGACAAGCGAGACTCGGGTTTCCAGATATTCTATGTGTTTATCAATATCGGTGGACTGGTAGCCCCATTTGTGGCTCCCCTACTCCGCCAATGGTGGCTACGCGCACACGACCTCGTCTATAATGCAGATATGCCTGCGCTATGCCACCAATACTTGGCAAATGGTGAAATAACCACCAAGTTTCAAGAAACAATGGGCAAAGTGTTGCTGGACGGCTACACGATGACAGACCTCCAGACCTTCTGCCACGACTATATAGAGGTATTCAACACGGGTATTCACTACTCGTTTATCGCCTCGGTACTGGCAATGCTTATCTCGCTCGTTATATTCCTGCTCACCAAGAAAATGTTTCCACAGCCTGCCAAAAAAGCAGAGAACCCAACTACCAACTACACCCAAGAAGAGAAAGCCGCTATGGCCACCGAGATTAAACAGCGTATGTACGCCCTCTTTGCCGTACTTGGGGTTGCGATATTCTTCTGGTTCAGTTTTCACCAGAACGGGCAATCGCTATCGGTATTTGCACGCGACTTTGTAGAGACCCAATCGATTGCACCTGAGATATGGCAAGCACTAAATCCGTTCTTTGTAATTGTGCTGACTCCGGTCATTATGTGGATATTCTCGGCTCTTACTCGTAAAGGCAAGAGTATCTCCACCCCGCGCAAAATTGCTATTGGCATGGGCATTGCTGCGTGCGCATATCTATTCCTTATGGTGTTTTCCGCTAAAGCCGGCTATCCGTCTGGAACGGACTTCCGTGCGATGGACTCTGCGGCAATGGAGAGTGCCGGATTGGCTAAAGCAGGTCCGTGGGTACTGATTGTTACCTACTTCTTTTTGACGGTAGCCGAATTGTTTATTTCTCCGCTGGGATTGTCCTTTGTCAGCAAGGTAGCCCCACGCAATATGGTCGGTCTATGCCAAGGTCTATGGCTCGGTGCAACGGCACTGGGTAACCTAATGATTTGGGTTGGTCCCGTGATGTACAATGCATGGCCTATTCAATACTGCTGGGCAGTATTCTTCGGTGTTTGCGTCGTATCTATGGGCATTATGCTTGGCATGGTAAAATGGCTTGAGCGTGTGGCTTGCTAAATAACGGATATACTTCATCGTACTATGAACGAAAATTTGATAGAAGCGCTGAATGCGTACACAGTGGCTCTTGAGCAGAAAACTGCTGCACTGGAACAGCGTGTTGCACAACTGGAAGGATTGTTGGCTGCAAACACCGCTTGCGACCAACAGACAGCGACACGGTTGGAACAACTGCAAGCACAAGTAGCAGAGCAGGAAGAACGCATTGCCAAATTGGAAGCAGTACCTGCACCACTGCCTACTACTGCTGAAAATGACGAACCGGAAATAGAGGTAGAACTCATTACTGAGGACGAAGTGGAAGAATCCGAAGTCGTTGCCGAAGAAACTCCGATTGTAGAAGAAACACCTACAAAAGAAGTTGTAGAGCAGGCATCTCTCGCCGAAGAAGAGCAACCGACAGAAGTCATTACGAAGTCAGAAGAGCCAAAAGAGGAAGCCACAACGGCCACCGCTGAAGAGTCATCCGTAAGCCGACCGACAGAGAATATCAAGACTGAACCATTAAAAATAGAGGAACAGCCACGAACGAATGGTCTGTATGGCAAGGGCGTTAGGGATATTCGCATGGCTATTTCGATAGGCGACCGATTCTTGTTTCAACGGGAACTATTCGACAAGAACCCCGAACTACTACAGAAGACACTGACCGAACTGAATGGGCTAAACACATTCGAAGAGGCAATGGCGTATATTGATTCGCATTTCAGTTGGGACAAAGAGCTGCCAGCTTATGAATTGTTTATTAACGCCCTACACAGACGATTCGGATAAGTCAATGTGTATGTGTGAGATTGTGGCCCCATTCTCAACACGCAATCACTATCAACGACTAAGCACCATTCACATATCTAAACATCTATCAACCACACTCTACTTTCGACAACTCAACCAATCTATGCTATATGTTGTTCCGACTCCGGTAGGCAATCTGGAGGATATGACTTTTCGTGCCATTCGGGTACTGAAAGAAGCCGATTTGATATTGGCAGAAGACACGCGTACCTCGTCCGTACTACTCAAGCACTACGATATTCATACTCCCGTTCGTTCACACCACAAGTTCAACGAGCACGAGACCTCTGACGATATGGCAGAGCGTATTGCTGCAGGTCAGAATGTAGCGCTCATATCCGACGCAGGAACACCCGGAATCAGCGACCCCGGTTTTATGCTCGTGCGGGCATGTGTGGAACGGGGAGCCGAAGTACAGTGCCTACCCGGGGCAACGGCGTTTGTGCCGGCATTGGTGGATAGCGGACTGCCGAACGACCGCTTCTACTTCGAGGGCTTTCTGCCACAGAAAAAAGGGCGGCAGACACGCTTGCAACATCTTGCCGAGCAAGAGCACACAATGATAATCTACGAGTCGCCTTTTCGGTTGGTAAAGACTTTGGAGCAGTTGGCTACGGTGTTGGGCAACGACCGCCGTGCCAGTGTGAGCCGCGAGATTAGCAAGAAGTTTGAGGAAACGCGTCGAGGCACACTGGCTGAACTTATCACCTCTTTCAAAGAACGAGAAGCCAAGGGCGAAATCGTACTTATTGTTGACGGTTGCGCTTCCCAAAAGGCGAAGCACAGTGAGAAAAACGAAGAGGAAGAATAGACACACGGCTACAGAAAAGTAACGCTACTATAAGATATGGCGAATACACAAATGAAGAGTTTGGCGAAAGATACCGTTATCTATGGGCTTTCGTCCATTATCGGGAAGTTTCTCAACTGGCTGCTGGTGCCGCTGTATACTTATGTACTGGCGCAGCAGGCGGACTACGGCATTGTGACGAACCTCTATGCATGGACGGCACTGCTACTTGTGATACTGACCTACGGTATGGAGACGGGTTTCTTCCGTTTTGCCAACAAAGAGGGCGAAAACCCGAATACCGTCTATACGACCGCTATGGTCAGCCTATTCTCGACCTCGCTGCTCTTTGCCGTGATATGCTGTGTTTTCCGACAGCCTATTGCCGCTGCACTTGGCTATCCGACCCACTCGGAGTTTATTGCGCTGTTGAGCGTGGTGGTAGCCATGGACGCCTTTGCCAGCATCCCCTTTGCGTATCTGCGCTACAAGAAACGCCCCATTCGCTTTGCGGCACTGAAGTTGCTGTTCGTATTCCTAAACATTCTGCTCAATATATTCTTCCTCGTGCTATGCCCAAAGATACAAGATTGGGGCATCATATCGGCGTGGTATAACCCCGATTACGGCGTGGGCTATGTGTTCGTAGCTAACATACTGGCAACGGGCATACAGACACTCTGTTTGTTGCCTGCCATCGTAGGCTACGACTTCCCCGCCCCCCGCAAAGAGGTAGGAGCAGAAAAGGAAACGGGCGTACAACAGAAAGAACTATCGTTCTGTACTCGCCGGAAGCAGGAAGGATGGTATTTCTCGTGGGCATTGCTGCAGCGTATGCTCCGCTACTCGTTGCCGCTGCTGATACTCGGCGTGTGCGGCATCATGAATCAGACACTCGACCGTATTCTATTCCCGTTCTTCTACACCGGTGCAGACGCACAGACGCAACTCGGTATCTATGGTGCCTGCTTCAAGGTGGCGATGGTGATGATGATGTTCACGCAGGCTTTCCGTTACGCCTACGAACCGTTTGTCTTCGCCAAGCACAAGGATAAGCAATCGGTAGGGGCATATGCAGACGCTATGAAATACTACATTCTGTTCTCCTACCTCATTCTGCTGGGCATGGTGTTCTACCTTGATTTGCTGAAGTTTATCATTGCGCCAAGTTACTGGGAAGGTTTGATTGTCGTGCCGATTGTACTATGGACTTATATCTTCCAAGGCATCTATTTCAACCTGAGTTTCTGGTACAAACTGACCGACAAGACACAATGGGGGGCGTATTTCTCGATTATCGGCGTAGTAATTACTTTCTCGCTGCAGGCGGTGTTTGTGCCGAAAGTGGGCTATATCGCATCTGCCGCCAGCAGCACGGTGTGCTATCTTGTGATTATGCTGCTGTCCTATTTTGTGGGACGGCGATACTTGGCTGTCCCGTACGACCTGCGCCGTATCGGTTGCTATACGCTACTGACGGTGGCACTGCTTGCCGTGTACTATGCTATCAAATACCTAACGCCTATCGGGCAATGGGCACTGATGGGAATTGGCACCGGCTTACTCGCAATCTATTGTTTCATCTTTATAAAATTCGATTTCAATGTTTTCAGGTATCGTAGAAACCATGGCTCAAATCGTAAAGATTGAGCAAGAACAAGGCAATAAACACTTCACACTCCGCAACCCCTACACGGAGCCGCTCAGCATCGATCAGTCGGTGGCGCACAACGGCGTCTGCTTGACAGTGGTCAAGACCGAAGGCGACCTCTATACCGTGACAGCGATGCAAGAGAGTCTCAATCGCAGCAACTTGGGGGTACTGCAAGAGGGCGACTGGGTCAATCTTGAACGCTCCATGCTGCTCAATGAGCGGCTCGACGGCCATATTGTGCAAGGGCATGTCGACCAGACGGCACGCTGCACGGAGGTGCGTGAAACGGAAGGCAGTTGGTATTATCGTTTTGCATACGCCACCTCAAAAGAGATGGCACGACGCGGCTATTTCTGCGTGGACAAAGGCTCTGTGAGCATCAACGGCGTAAGCCTGACCGTATGCGAACCCGATGTAGTGGGCGACACGGGGTATGTGAGCGTCTGCATTATCCCTTATACCCACGAACAAACCAACTTCAAGTTCATCGAAGTGGGTACAGTAGTCAACCTCGAGTTCGACATTATCGGGAAATACATTGCCCGGATGCAAGAGTTAGTGTAAAGACAATGCCTACATTTAAATCGGGATGTCTATAAATATAAGTACTGATTTCCGCCCCCCTGCCAACTCGTGAATTTTCAATGAAGAGATACTCTACTTTGGTGGTACTATGTGTGCACATCGTTCTCTATTCCTATGCACAATGCCCTGTCTGCCCCCCGCAGTTCGAGCCTGTTGGCACTGTAGCAACCTCCTCGCAAGCCGCAAGCACTTACCTACAAAACACAAGTGGTTCTAATTTTTACTCCACTTCCACGCTCATACTTTCGGGTTCAAAGTATGCCTCAGAGATAGATGGATTTGCAGTCAAAGAGACTACCGCAAGCGGAATCCGCCGCCTGCCGAACAAGCCCTCTCATCCACAAGTAACTCCTGTCGGTGATGTCCCGTGGCTATTGGTAACACTCTTTGTCGCAGGCTATGTACTCCGAATACGCAGAAAGACACATACCGACAATAACAAAAAAAGGTAATTACCAGACACTCTAAACAACCGCCATCTACGAACATAAAAAAAGCAGGGAAGATTACTCTTCTCTGCCCATTTTCATAGTCTGTTCATTCTCTATGATGCCGTATCTGTACGGCAAATTTACTTTGCAAGACGCATTGCACTTTTCTCAACTGGCATAAACACTCGGCGTGCCAGCAAGAGAGAAACCTGCTTATTGAATATCAATTACCCGAGTAGGCTTTTTCTGTACAGTCGGGTCAAGTTTCGGCAAGTCGATGTGCAGAATACCATCGGTAACCTTGGCACTAATATGGTCTTTGTCGACATTGTCCGGCAACAAGAGCGATTGCTCAAAACGGCTGTATGAAAACTCATGGCGTAAGTACTTGCGGTCGCATTTCTTCTCTGTCTTATCGCAGTCTTTCTTCTCGTCTGCAGGCGTTTCCTCTTTCTTCTCCATAGTGATCACCAACTCGTCTTGGTCGTTGACATGGATATTGAAATCGTTCTTCGTCATACCCGGAGCGGCAATCTCTACATGGTAACTCTTGTCGTCCTCGAGTACATTGGTAGCTGGAGTAGCGTTTGCCACAGCGTGTGCTATAGGCCATTCGTCGCTAAAAAAGTCATTGAATAAACTCGGTAACCAGTTTTGGTCGTTTCTTCTGGATGGTAGCATAATCATAAAATTTAAATAGTTCTTGGTTTGTGCTTGAATACCTCCGCGTCTCTCTCCGTCCGAGTGCTTCTGTTGCCCCTTTGAGTGCCTTGTTTATCGCTCGGAGTACTTTCGCTCTCTTCCGGAACGCCTCTTTGCTTCAAGCATCCACCCCTATTAAGACAAAGAGCGTGCCAACACCAGTAACCTGCCATTTTGGCAGACGATAGGGGCAATCGTGTCTTTTTCTGCGACAGAACAGGCATTAAAAGAACAGCGTCGATTGCGTATGTGTAATGATATCCAGGTCTATATTTTGCCCTATCACTTTCATCGAACGAAGATAGTCTGTCGTTATAGGTACAATCAAGATACTATCCTCGTTGGCGTATGCTGCCTGTACCTCCGCCAAGTCATTCCGTATGTCTTGATACTTCTCCATACTTAGGTTCGCCAAGAATATAGATTTCTGCACACGGGTGCATCCCTTTCGTTCTAGGTACTTCACCACATAGCGACGCACCTTATTGCTCTCAATATCATACATCACAAAGAAAAGCATATCTGTAGATTTATGCGATTGTGCAGCAATGTTCAATATACAACGCACGCGACTCTCCATGTCCGTCAGCCTATCCCACTCCACCCCATCCCTATTGGGCGCTGCTTCCGACAAAAGTCCTTGCTCTGACAAGCGTTGCAGCACCCGCAGATAATCTTTTGCGTTGCGTGTACGAGGCATAACCTATAGTTTCGAGAGAAAAGCCAAAATAAGTTGCTGTAGCATCTCATTGAGTTGCGGGTCTGTTCCGCTGCGAGGCGAAATAACCACAGAGAATCCCCGATGCCCCAGAAACAGATTACACTCGGCTTGTTTCATCCCTAACCTCGTCTTAATCTTCTTACCATATTGTATATCTACGACTTCCGCAACGACGATATCCACTTCTGCCAGAAATGCCACCAGGTCATCCATTATCGCATTCAGTTGTTCCGGCACATAAACAGGTTTAGCTGTTTGTTTCGCATGATATAGCCCAAGCACCTCCTTTATTTTCGCCATTGAGTCAGCGTCCGGGTCATGATCCGTATGAGCAGACGGCACTGCAGGAGTTGAGGGCGACACTTGCTGTTCTTGCAATCGTTTTTTGTCGAATAAATCACTCGGATTAGCCACAAATATACAAGCATTCAGATCAATCGCCTCTGCCAAAGGATTATAATGTGCCTGCGGGTCATGGTTCAAGAAACAAGCCCGCGTAACATCGCAAGTGCGAGAATCGATAACTTGTTCGATATGATATTGTGCGGCAAACTGTTGCGCAAAAGTCCGGTAAAACACGGAATACAGCCCACTATCATAGCAACGCTCCCTTAAATGAAAAAGCACCTTCAGCCCGTCCCCGCTTGGCGAAAGATAGCACAGTACTACTCTTTGGTCACTTAAGATACGAATACGCAGCTCGTCCATACTTACACCTTTGGCAGAAATATGGTCTATGTCAAGAACAAACGAATCGATATAGGCAAAATTTTCCGTACGGCGAATCGGTGGGTTAAATGTCCCACACACGAAATAAGGCAGTCTGCGTTTGAGTTCCGCATAACTCTTGTTATTCATGGTACGCACCGATTGCAGTTGTTGCAACAGGCTGCGGGTTTCTTGTGGCGGGTTGATAATGCGAGCCAGCAATTGCTCTTCTTCTATCGGTTGTAGGGTATCCGATGGAGCGGAAATGTTTTGTCCTAAGTATAGCATAAGGTTTTATTTTGGATTGTACGAGCGAAAAGTCTGCGCAAGCGATTGAGCATACAGTAGAATATGTGTTTCACGGGAGCGCAAGAGCCCATTCATATCGACTATCTCGTCCAAATAATCATTCAGTGACTGAATAAGCACACGCCGCCCCAGTGTCTCCAACCAATACGAGCCGTCCGGCTGAACCGAATAGTAGTCGTCTGTCAGGATATTTTGGCAAGCCAATTGATACACCACGTAATCCACCCACAAGCGAAATAGCTCGACCACATCATATACCAGCACCGGGCGAGCATATTCGTCACGGTGCAGGACGCCTATGTATGGGTCTATTCCTGCCTGAATCAGTGCCCCCTCCACTTTTCCATAGAGAACACCATAGCCATAGTTGAGAAAAGCATTTACCGGGTCTTTCGCAGGGTGCTGACTGCGTTCCTGGAAACATAGATGTTTTGGCAAGAAACCGTTCAATGCGGCAAAATATATACGAGCAGCACTACCCTCCCATCCTCGTAATTCGGACGCTATATCGGACACACGCTCCCCGTCGAGGCCCTGTACCTTGTTGCGATAGACTTCCAAACGATGAATATCCCGTTCTATGTTTTTCTGCGCCTCGGGGCGTGTGGTCATCGTCATCAGCATCGCCTGTTGATTGGTTATTTTGCGTTCAATGACTCCTTTTATCCAAGCGACCGCCCCTTTGGATTGCGTAAACTGCAGTTGTCCTTTTCGGATCGCAGAAATCGAACCATACTTAGGGCTCCATATCCGTCCCTCCGCTTTACCTGTACGATTGACGAATAGGACGGGTATTTCGTGCTGAATCGCCAACAGTGCCGCATCACTCGTAATACAAGCCCCTTTGCTTATTTGGATACTGCTCACACTATCGGCGGGGATGCGTTGTTTTTCTTTCCCCATTGCAACCACAAAACCATTATTATCGATATTGAGCATTGCACCGAATGTGTGGAGAACCAGTTCCATACCTAATACTCTCTGAACCGGGTGAATTTGAATAGCACGGTTTTCTTTCCCGGTTCTTCTTCAAACACTTCCCGAACCGTGGTCGAAGCAACACAACAATAGCCCTTGCTTTTTAGTAGCGTAACCATCGCATAAGTCAGCGTCATCTCCCCCATTACATGCACCGTAGCCTCAGCGGGAGCGGCAGTCTGTCCGATATTTTTAACACAACTATCGGCCATTCGCACAACTTCCTCTTTTGTTGCCATAGGTGGCACTTCGGGAAATGGAATATCCACCACGCTGCCATAGAGTGCATTCGCAGTTTGTATTTGTTCTGCCTGCCAACGGTTGGAGGGATGATTAGATAGATTGATTAGCATGTTAGTATATATAAAAATCTTGGGGGAAATATGCATTCACTTTCGCACGCGTGATAGCCGTATAGAGCCATTGATAATTGCTTTTGCATGGATTTAGCATTATATTTCGCATCGGCAAAACGAACACATGATTCCATTCTCCGCCCTGTGCTTTGTGGCAGGTAATTGCATAACCATACGAACAGCGCAGTGCATTTAGATAGGGGTCGTTGAACAGAGCGGTATTGAATTCTTCTTTTTTCTTTTGCGTAATACCCTTATGCCGCATACGCAAAACAAAATCCACGAACAAGCCTGTTTGTTGCCGAGCGTCCAGATTGGGTTTGTTATCAGCGAGAAGGGTTGTCAGCAACAAGGTGTTTATCCGTTTTCTGGATGAGAGTTCTTCCACCGTTACTTCCTGAAACAGCAAATCCGTGCGATACCCATGCCGGTCTTCGTAGTTGACTCGTTCTGGTTTATTTGATACGCTAATAACTTTCACCATGTCTCCGTTCATCAGTCCCGTAGTCAGTTGATTTTGCGTAACAATCAACAAATCATCTACTTGTATTGGAGCTGTAAAGCCTAAGGCTTTGCGAATAGACAGCGACAATCTCGTAGCATCCGCATTACTTTGACAGATAAAAGTAGCCTCATTATAGCCAATTTCTTGTATCATTGATATATATTGTGCGCACATATCACCCACCGAAGGCACAATTTTCACATTTTGATACGGAGAAAATTGGAGCCTGCCCCATACCTTACTATTGCCGAAGGACCTTTTTGTTTCCGGAGCCTTTTCCCATAATTTTCGCAACATTTCAGCAGCTCGGATGATACTACTTCCTGTGGATTGCCGCATAATCTCTGTCAATGTAGCCTTTCCGGTAGGATAGCCGAACACTTTCTCTATGTATTGCGGCTCCAGAGCGGGCGATACAACTCCATTGATTGGAGGTAACTGACACGGGTCGCCCACAAAGACAAACTTCGCTTCTGAGCGTTTATCATACTCCAATAAATCCTTAAGTGCCCTACCACTCCCGAAGGTAGCCTGCGTGTTCAGAGCAGATGGCGTATCCGATAGCATAGAGGCCTCATCTACGATATACACGACCATCGAATACCCGCTCTCTTGGGGGTTATAGGTTGAACTATCGAAAGTAAGAATCACTGGCCCAATAGTATCGGGAGTAGCATTCTCTTCTATCTCTGAAAGGTCTTTGTTCAGTCCCTCAAAGGTGTATATACAATGGTGGATAGTGTTTG
The DNA here is from genome assembly GCA_963622445.1 of Bacteroidaceae bacterium. GTDB lineage: Bacteria > Bacteroidota > Bacteroidia > Bacteroidales > Paludibacteraceae > Colicola. Next base: position 8,481 of record CAVFHY010000027.1, on the reverse strand, counting down.
CCTCTTCGCCCGTAGCGTCCGACAATATCTTTGCCGCCCGCCCGGTAGTAGAGAGCAAGCGATAACAGATTTGCTTTTCTTGCAGATATTGGATAAAGAACCGCATCAGTGTGGTTTTACCCGTACCGGCATAGCCCGACAAGACAAAGCATTTGTCGTATCGTTCCACAAAGTATTTCATTGCCGCCAACGCCCTATTTTGCGAAGCGGTGAGTGTTATAGTTGGAGTCGCCATAAAATATTTAATTGGCAGTTCTATTTATGTTGCTTATAAATTCTTCTTTACGCGCGGGCTGTAAAATGGTCTGCTCATCACAATACTGTATTCTCATATACTGAGCCAAATTTGCAAACTGCTCCGACTTTGCCGTAGACAAGACGAAAATATACGATTCTGCAGACAAGCCCAACAAAGACTCCTTCAATGCTGTCGCCTTATACACTATTTCACGAAAGGCAGAACCCTTATCCTCATGTATTCCCGTCTTGCACTCTATTACGAACAATTTATTTCCTTTCGTAAAGACCACATCCAAGTCATTTCGATTGTTTGCCGTCTTTTCTCCTTTGCGTAATAACAAGATTCCTAATTTTATATCTGTAGGAGACAAGTTTTTCTTCACAAAATGATAAATGTATTCCTCAAACCAACCACCCGTAAGATATTGTGTTTCCTCATGATGAAGTTTACCATCTTTCCTGTCCCATACAAAACCTATTTCTTGGTGCATTTTTTCCAAGTAGTTCCGAAGTCCTCCTATTTGCGGTTTATTCTCTTCATCCACTTTTTGCTCCACCTGCGCAACATCTATATTTTTATCACGATACGAACGCAATTTATCAATAATTTCTTTCTCCTCATCCGAAAAATCGGGAAATAATGTCAACATCCCCTTGGTAGTATCCTCCGATTGAGCAACACACTTAGGCGTTGTAAGGATCGTAAGACCACTTAAATGTATAAATTCCTCGATACCCATTCGGTATGTTATGGGGTGCATTTCCGAAGCATCTAACGCCAGCACATTGTTTTGCGGTAGCGGAATATAATAGAAACTACTTTGATATTTAGAAAACACATCTTTTAGTGCTAATACCATAAATTTCGTTCCGCCCGTCAAATTCACGATATACTCTCTATCAGGGGATAGATATTCATCAACTTGCGTTGTTATCAAATTCCAATCATTTTCATTCTGCAAAATGATAGTTTCCGTATTGTCTCTAACCTGCAAAGTCGATTCTATATATTGTATCGAGTTACGGAACTTTTCGGAGGTAATAAACAGCAAATTATCTCCCTGTTGCATATATTCTTTGATAAAAATATAGTTAGGGATATTCTGTTGACTTACGATGCTGACTATTGTTCTATTACTCATATTTTTATGCATTTATAGTACCCATATTCTTATCCAAATAGGCAAATAAGCGATTCTCCGCATCCCGTCCATTATCACTCAACGAGAAATGCAGCAGATTATTTTCCTCGCATTTTTGGACACACACATTGCTAATGGGCTGGTCTGTTATGAAAATTCCCTTCGCAGCGGTGCCACCATACAACTTAACCACATTACTGAACTTATTGATGTCTGTCGGAGATACTATCTGTAATTTACACTCCACAAATAGAACCTTCACACCTGTGCTCACAATCACATCCACCTCATTTTTAGGAGCACTATTGCGAGCACGGAAAACTGTATTCATGCATATTTCTTGTGCATACTGCCAGTGCGAGAGCATATCTGCCACTTCGAACTCGAACCAACTGGTATGGAACAATAGATGAGCCGCAAAACGGCTTTCTGCCACAAATTCTTTACTCAATCCGGATTTCTTTGTAATAGTCAGTCGGAAAAAACCTGGATTGTCAGCTTTTGCTTGTTTCCATTCCACCCACGAGGTTCCTAATCCGGCATCAAAACTGCCAAAACTTTTCGTTAGCTTATTTGCATCCGACTTTTTTTGAGGATTTGTAAGTTGTTCAAATATAGCCACATCGAATGCTCGGGCACTATGAATTACTTTTAGAGCATTTCTATCCTCATCCGTATAATCATCAAAAGCCGTATAGTGATTCAATGGATTGTTATTCAGCACAAAGCGGTCTTTCAAGTTAAATGGTGCCGCCGTCAACACAGAGTCTGTTTTATAGTCCCAAATGGTATTGTTTTGATCTACATAGACTACATGTGCATTGCGCATTGACTGAAACACATAGCCAAATATATGCGACCACGACTTCGTGCCGGAGGATATATTCACATACACTTCGTCTTCTGCATATTGTTCTGCCAACGTATCTGCCAACTTATGTATAGCAACAGGATCAATCGGTGAAAGTTCATGCGTAATTATGGGTAGCAGTGGAGGCAGCAATTGCCGAATAGTAGTCACTTGATTGCGACTCTCTGGGGAGACAATCAGCTCCACCCGATTGGGTCGTGTACCAACTATTCCGAGATAAACAGGAGTCGGCTGTCCCCCGACCAATGCAATATATACTTTTGCCATATTCTTATTCCTTCGTAAAAGTAAGTTTCACAAATCCCATCAGCGAGAACTGTCGTGAGCCGCTGACAGCTATTTTGCGTGATTTTGGCAAATCCCCTCTATATTTTCCTTGTCCCAACCTATGCCCATTTGCCTCCGTGTAATCATCATACTGCCAATCGCCTGTAATCGAGTGGAAACCGGAGCCTACCGACATTTTGAGAACACACGAGTTCGCGTCGCAGTCATTTATCACATCTTGCACATCGCCTATTGCATTCAGTATATTCCCTGTATAATCCACCCAGTACTTATTAAAAAAATCGTACTCTTTTTCTAAGTATGCCCAAGTATGGTCATTCACCCGTCCACACAACACGCTAATCGGCGAATGCATAATCTCGCATTTCTCTTCTCTATGGGGTTGCTCTGCTATCTTATCAAACAGCGTATCAGCAAACATAATGCTCCCCTCTGCCGTAGCCTTGGGCGGCAGACATTCGTATATCGTATTGAATCCTTGCGCTGCGAAAGTTCCGTTGGTTTTATTCTGCCCGTGTTTCCAACCACCTTGCCATCCACCACGGCTCGTCCATAGGTTGAATATCTTGGTATTCACCAAGCAAGTCTTTTCAAATTCAAAATCCCCTACGCGGATAAAACGCATAAAGTCGTTCCCGTCCTTCATCGAGCCAAAAACCTTCTCATTTTCCCGTTCTTTTGTCCGCAAATCTGCAAACAACACCGAACGAAGAGCCCCTTTGAGCGAACTGCCTGCCAATATAGGATGATTCGTCAGCGAGTTTCGCAGAAAAGTCTTTATCGGATTCGGATTCCCGTCCAATGAGCACGGCAACCGCAACTGAAAATCGCTCACCTTGAGCAGTTTGTTGCCTATCAATGATTTCACCCCCGCTATATCTCCTCTGACAAAACATTGCGTCAGCCGAGATATATCGACACCGGCCTCCACCATCTTGTTCATATCCAAGTGGCACAACCATTGTTGCCCTTCCCCATCCGTGCGGGTCAGAAAATCTATGCCATACACCCAGTCATTCTCTGCTCCTTGCCCGATAGACAGCGGGGTCAGTACTTCGGCGGTTACTTTGTATTTTGTATTTATTGCTTTCATCGTTATTCTACTTTGGTCGGTATGCATATCGTCTTGCCGCAGCGCCACACCGGATGACGAACTATTCCCTTTGGTGCCAAATCCACAATAACGCCATCGCCCGTGTGCAACCCTGCCAACACACTCCCTGCCGCCAATGCATAAATGGCATTCTTGCGGTAGGTGTTGTACGGTGCCGTGGTTATCCATCCGCCTCGGCGCACCAATTCGTAAGCCGCCTGCCCACCGATGGCATGGTGCAGTTGTTCTTGGCTTTCGGGTATATAGGTCGATAGCGACAGCACATACTCGCTCTGTTCCGGAACGGTCAGTTCTATCTGCTCTTTTGTATATTCAAACGCCCCATTTCCTACATTGCGGTCTGTGCCGATTCCTTCTTGCGCAAGCAGCGGCAATGCTTTCTCTATTCGTTCGATGTTGCCGCTTGCCAAGAAATAGAGCCCTGCCCCGTCTGCGAAATAGAGTCTGTCCATATAGAATGGTTTCGCATCTTCGCCCGAGCGAGATACCTGCACACGAGCCGACACCTCCGAATGTACAAAATCAGGTGTTTTCGTATATTCCGTCAGCGGTTTTCCGTTCAGCACCTGTTCCAACTCCGTTTGCGAGAGCCATTGCAGTTTCTTTATCTTTTTCAGGTCGTCTGCTTTGTCTGTAGCGATACGAGTGCCTAAAGGTTTCGGGAAATAGTATGTAATTTCGTTCTCCGTTGTGCAATACGGGAACAGACTGCTCAACACACATCCCAAGTCGCCGTCCTTGGGTATAGGCTCTCCTAAATTGGCAAGCGTTGCCGTCAGTGCCGCATAGATAGTGTCCGACGCTACGGATAGCAGACTTGTGCCATAATCCATGCGTTGGTCGCCAATATGCAGCGGTGCCGTAAAACGCAGACGATATACTGTGAATTGTTGCGTAGCCATTATGCTTGCCAATTATTCTCTGCCGATAGTTCTACCTGTTTGAGTTCGCCGAATCGTACTTGACCGTATCCACGCGAACCGCTACCGCCCAAGTAGTCGTTTTCGATCAGGCGGATAGCATCTTTCAGCATCTGCACCTGCTCGTTTTCGTTGTCTCCGTCCCATATATTTACCACCAGTTCAACGGCAAACTCTGCCCCCGCGGGTACACGCTCAATCTGTCGCGGATGTGCCGCTATCCCCTTCACACGGTCAATCGTATTTTCGTACTTATTTTCCGTGTAGGGCATATCCAGTGCCGAGCAGTTGTTCAATTCCTCTGCCGACTTTTCCGTCAGGTATGCATCACGCACTATCAGTTTCGAGGGCTTATCCTCCTGCGAGAATCCGAACAATCCGTTCACCTTTGCGTCACCGCCCACTTTCGCCGCACCTGCAACCTGCTCCAGCAGACAACGCATTTTGCCCTTGAGCGAACTTCCCGGTATGTAGGGCTGATTCTTTCGGGTAGCCACTTTTATCACCGGACTGTCAATACCGCCTATTTCCACATTATCGCTGCTCCCGCCTATATGCATACCAGTCAGCAAACGAAGTGTCGTATTGATTCGTATTTTCTTGATTAACTTTGCCATAGTAGTATTGGTTATTGGATTGTTTTACATACCTTTTTCTTCAGCAGCCTTGTGATATGCCACCACTGCCTCGAACACTTGAATAAAATTCTCGAAACTTTTTTGGTCGGTCACGGCATCTATCAGCGGGAACATCAGCTGATAGAACTCATCTATTTTCGTATTTCCCTTGTCTCGTCCTACGGCGTATGCCAATTTCGGTTTCAGCAAGATGAACTGTGTTTCATCGTAGCCCTGCATCTCTTGGCGTTTCACTTCTCCGAAGAATCGGCGCAGTTGATTCGTCGTAAGTTTTCCTTTTTTACACATTTTCCCTGTTCTCGGGTCCGGAGCCTTTTCGTCCGTGCCGAGATAATGCCCGTTTTCTTCTGCCAATAGGACGGTTTCGCGTGTTAACTTGTCCGTGATGGCGGTTTTCGGAAATGGTTTTATTCCTGCCATAGTTATGTATGATTTAATGATTTAATTATTTCACATCTGTTGAATTATTTTCTTTGTCATCATCCCGCAACGACAGTTCCGCCCAGCGAGCCGAGAGCGCAATCAGCCGCCCATGGTCCGGAGCCGTTGGCACCTCATTGCACAAGCGATTGATAAACCGGCACACTTCGGGTGATTTGCTGTAGCGTTCCCGCATGCGTGTAAGGTAATAGACCGATTGCCACAGGTAGCTGAACTCTCTTGCTTTGCTTTTCCTCTCCGTGCCGTCCCTTTTTTCGGCTCGTTGTGCCTGCTTCGCCATTTCCGAGTAGCGAACCATTTGGTGCAAGATACCTTTCGAGAGTCCGTTGTTCTTTATCTGCGTATAGAATTCATCTTTTAGGCTGCGCACTTGGTCAAATTCCTTATCCCAATTCACGCATTGCCCCAAGAAACAGAATGCATTTTTCTGCACGCCGTTGCAACTATAGGCTTTGGCTTGTTCCTCGGCCTCGCCTGCCATCTCAGCCGCTTTGGCTATCGGAAATTTATCGCTCACGATAGCCATTCCGCCCGATATATGCAATCCTTCGCCGGCGGTGTGTTTCTCAAATGCCACGCGTATATCAGCAGCAAACTCCAACACTTTTTCCCATTGCCCCACCACAAACAGGTCGTCTCCGCCCGCATAAATGATATTTAGGCTGTCTCGGTACAGGGGCTGTCGTTGCAGTTGGCGCAATACGCTGTCCTCCCCCTCAAAGAACGACTGCAATTTGTTCGAGAACGCACGATACTCTTTCAGATCACAGAAGCCTTTTTGTATCCGTGCACCCATGCCGTCCACATCCATACGCAACACGCCCAGATACGAACCATGCGCATAGTGTGCAAAGGTCTTAAAGTGTTCCGTATTCCGCAATTCTCGCCCACGCTCAATTTGTCGTTTCACCGAGGGCAGCACCCATATTTTTTCCTCCTCGTCGCTGTCTATTTGTACGCAGTCCGCAGCCTCTATACCGGTCACGGCACACACCCGTACATCGCCACCCACAGGCAGCACCGAGAACATCGTTTCGTATTCTGTCTCCAGCAGATGTGCAAATTTGCGGTTTTTCAAGCGCATGAATTGGCTGTTTATCTGTTGCCACAGCAGTCCGATTTTGCCGCGCACGCCCTCCACCTGCACCTCCGATTCAGTTGTGTCCGTAAAGGCAAAAGGTATATACGCTATCGCCAAGCCCAACTGCCCCTTATGCTCTTGCCACAGGTCTTTTTCGGCTTGCTCGGCATATTGGTCTATGGCTTGACGGATGGCAGGCGTATCTTCCGTGAATAGGTAGAACTTACCTCCCGAGCAATACACCTGTTCAGCCCGCACGCCTTGTTGTACTTCCGGCAATGCCAATATATCTTCGCACAGCCGTGCCGTATAGTCCACAAGGTACGCACTACGCCCTTTGAGCGACACCGCCGCATCGGTTGAGGTTATATTGTACAAGAATTTCTGAATTCCGCTCAAATCTCCGCCCACAAACAATAGTGTTTCCATATTATTCGGTCTTTTCTTCCAATTTTGTTTCTGTTTGTTTTCCTTCTCTTACTCGGTGTATCATCCCAAATCCGTGGCTGACTCCTTTCCCGAGCCCCACATAGTCGGGCATGTACAGATTGGTTCGGAATACCACATCCACGCCTTGCATTTTCACACCTTTGAACCGATAGAGTCGCGGCTCCGACAGCGTGCGTATCGTGCAAGTAATCTGTTTCTCCAGATGCACCCCAAGCCCCGTACACATCGATAGCATATTGCCCACCAGTATGTGTTCCAACATCGTAGCCCGTTCTGCAAGCCCTGTCAGTTGCTGATAAGCGGCATAGTTCTCGCTGTTAAAGGGCAGCCATTTCCGTATTGTGTAGGTAAATTCCGTGTCCCACACTTGCAGCAACCATTGCCCTGCCGCCATGCGCTCCACTTTGTATGCCTCATCTCGATTGCCTATATGGAAGTCGAGGTTTCCTGCCTCAAAAAACTCCGATATCTCGTCCGTCCCGTCGCCTAAGCAGAGAATAGCCGCCTTGCCACCGATGCGTTTGTATTGTATCAGCGGATAGCGATAGCGCAACGAGTCGCCCTCATGGTTGTGGAAAAGCACCAATTGTGGCGGCACTTTCGATGCCACTGCACCACGGAATAGCGGCAGTTCTGCCAGCGCCAACTCGTTCTCAAAACAAATCAATAATGTGGGTATACGGTCTAGCAATGGTATTGGAGATTATACGGTTTAACAATGGTAACAAAGGTACACGCTCTAACAATGATACTTAAGTTCATATTAGGAGTGTTAATTCTTGGGTTAACGGTTGCAAATTTACAACATTATTTTCTATTTACAAATACCCCCCCCGATTTTTAATCACTTTTATCCAATACAACCGGTAGTGCAACTAATTCACTAACTTAATTTTACACACAAATCGACAGAATTAGAATAGTCTGAAAAAAGTCTATTTCCACTATCCTCCCGAGACACCGCCCTGGTTACTCCTATTCACCTCTCCTATTTCTTATCTTATTTAACCACAACAATCTCGCTCTCTATCTCACCTCTCATCCATCCTTCCACTTGCCAAAGAGCATAAAAAGTAGTACCTGTACTGTCCAATAGCAAATGCAATTTTCCTGCAAAGTTAGCAAAAATTGTTTGGAGAAGCAATCTGTACTGTCCAATAACGCATGTTTCCCTGTTCTATCCCTACCAAATACAACTAGAATACCTAAAACCACTAGAATACCTAAAAACTACCCCAAAAAACCAAACACGACTAGAACAACTAGAACGACTAGAACAACTAGAACGACTAGAAC
>CAVFHY010000026.1:0-24306 GCA_963622445.1 Bacteroidaceae bacterium | reverse complement strand
ACAAACCTCTTTCCGGTGGTTGGTTCGGTTGCAACATTACCGTAAATGAGGATGAAACTGCGTTGATTTGGGTAGACAAGTACATCCACCTCGATGATGCAATTACATCGACCTATGGGACGCTGCCTACAGAGAACGCTCCGAAACTCGTTGCTATGCCGGCTCACGCTGTTCAGGATGATTTCCCTGAGGCGTTCAAAGCACAGAACGATTTCGCCAACAGCCACAAGTTGACGAAGAAGTAATGTTCCCTCTTGACCGTCGGTGCGCAGTCGCACCGAATGGTTCGGAATAAAATACTGCAAAAGGGCGTGTCTGCATAGCAGATGCGCCCTTTCTTTTGGCTGCCGTATCTCTTTCTTTTGTATCGAAAACCTCTTTCTGTCGGCCGCATTGTCTTTATGTTTTGATTGCGCTGTATTCTTCTTTCTTCTGTTATTAGTGTTAAAAATACAGAGAATAGCGTGTTTTGGCGCAATAGTTGTTGCAAGAGTTTCGTATATGGGACTTTTTTAGTAACTTTGCAGCGAGAAAGGATGACCATATTAGAGCAATAATGAACGCAATTCGGAAATATATTTTATTGGGGGTAAGCGCGTGCTGGGCGATGGGTTCGGCATGGGCTGTGCCGGCTACGCCACAACCCGTGGTGCGCACCATGGCGGACGGCACGGAACAAGAGGTGCTGCTGTGGGGCGATGAGAACGGAAGCTATCTGACTACCTTAGCGGGAGAGCGGATAGCGGGGAGTTTCGTCGGGGATGGTTCGGCAACTGTGCTCCAGAAAGCACGGCAAGAGATATGGCTCGAAGAAAATGGAGGTACGAATACAGGGCTTGAAAATACGGATGAGGGCGGTGTGCAGCGTGCGCCGCAAAATACGATGCGTAGCTATTATGTGCCCCGTACGGGTACGGTGCGAATACCTGTCGTGTTGGTGAACTTTACCGACTTGCAATTTACGCTTGAGAACGCACGGGAACAGTTCGATGCGCTCTATAATACCAACGGCGGAAGCAATCCGAATGCAACGGGTTCGGTGAGCGGCTACTATGCTGCCTCGTCCGACAGCGCATTGAATTTGATTTTTGATGTATATGGCCCCTACGACCTTGCGCACGATATGGCGTACTACGGCGGTAATACCCAAAGTTCACATGCACAACGAGGTACGCAGTTGGTGCAAGAGGCGGCTTCGCTTGCGACCAATGCGGGCGTGGATTTCTCGCAGTATGACGCCAATGGTGACGGGTATATAGACAACCTATCGATTGTGGTGGCGGGTTACAACGAGGCAGAGGGCGGACCCGCAGACGCTATATGGCCCTATTATAGTGAACTCTCTTCCTCTACTACCTATTCGGGCAAGCGGATACGGGGCTACTTGATGATTTCTGAGTACCGCAGCAGCGGGGGTAAGATACAGGCAGGTATCGGTACCTACTGCCACGAGTTTGGACACGCGCTGGGCTTGCCCGACCTGTACGACACGGAGCAAAGTAGCCGCTATACGGTGGGCGATTGGGATGTGATGTGCTCCGGTTGCTACAACAACAACGGTTCGACTCCTCCGACCTATACGGCTTTTGAACGGTTTGTAATGGGTTGGCTTGTGCCGGAACAACTGACACGGCGAAGCAACTATGTGCTTGACCCGATAGAGAGTGCAAACAAAGCATACTTGATAGCCGACACAATACATAACTTGGAGACGATGGCGCCTAACCCAACGGAGTATTTCCTGATTGAGAACCGCCAGCAAGTAGGGTGGGACGCAGGGCGTAATGCTTTGGTGAGTACGGGGCTTCTCGTGTCGCATATCACCTTCTCAAGTAGCACTTGGAATTGGAACACGTTCAACAATGGTACCATTTTGGGCTATGCCATTGTGAGTGCCAACAATCAGTCGCCCACTTATAGTACAGCGGCGGATGTGTTTCCAGGATCAGGGCATATCACACTCTGGCAACCGACGATGAATGATGGCTCAATACTGACGGAGCAGACTGTCAGCAATATCACACAACTGGCAGATGGTGCTGTCTCGTTCCGTTATGGTATGCAGTCCGATACGGGGTTGTTCTTTACACCGCAGACTATCGACGCACTCGAGACTACCTACGATGGCCAGCCCGTACACTACGATACGGCGTGTGTGGCACTCAATATCAAAGACCTTGCGACCGATTCGGTGTCGCTATATTTGTCAAGTGGGAACTTTGAGTTTAGCATAGATGGCGGCAAGACATGGATAAGCAGCAGCGAAGGACGGATGGATTTGGAAGTGCTGCAAGACAGTGTGTATGACATATATGTGTATGTGCGATATGCTCCGACTCGGCAGAGTTGCACCACGCAGACGGCGTATCTGATAGCAGAGAGCAGCGACGGACAGTATGTCAATCAGTTGCAACTCCAGGGCGCAGCGCCCCGTCCTACCTATATCACCACGCCTGTAATTGTTGGTTCAGAGGATGTGTCCTCGTCTGCCTTTACGCTGGTATGGGATCCACAGGAGGATGCTGAGTTCTACTATGTCACGCTCTATTCCCTGTCGCCCGACGCTTCGACATGGGTGCAGGGCTTTGAGAATTTCAATACGGCAGAGGGTATAGCACAAGAGGGGTGGAGTGCCAATTTCGCAAGTACTACCCAAGTGGTGTCTGAGCAGGATAAGGCACTCTACTTTACCGAAAGCGGGCAGTGGGTCGAGAGCGAAGAATACCCTCTTGTCCCCGAGAAGATACGCCTTTGGATATCGAATACCCTCTCGGCGGGCATATCGGGTACGGCTTACGGTACGCTGGTAGTTGAAGCACTCAATCCGCATACCGAGGCATGGGACACGGTCGGGCAACAACGGGTGGCACAGACGACTAAAAACTTCAGCAAGGAGTTCGAGTTGCCGGCAGATAGCGGCTATGTCCGCTTCCGTTTGTCCTGTGCAGTGCTGCAAGGTACGGGAGGCATAGCAGTAGATAACTTTACGGTATATCTCGATCGTACGGTCAACTATGTCTATAGTGGTACGGAGAAGGAACTCTATGGTACGACCGATCGCGCCATACTCTCCGACCTCTCTGCAGGTACTGTCTATCAGGCGCGTGTACAAGCCTACGAAGATAAGGGCTGCGAGGAACATTATTCGCCACTCTCTGCCGCTGTTGAGGTTACTACCCTGCAGAAAAACACGGGGCGTGTGCGGTTGACTGTCGTGCGGGGCGAAGATGGCTCCTATACCACAGCATTGCCCGAGCCTGCGGACGGTAAGTCCACGCTCTATATCTACAATACCGTGGGGCAACTGATAGCGAGTGAAGCCATTGCCTATGGTACCACCGTGCTGACCATACCGACCGATGGTATGCAGGCGAATAACATCTATTTGATTAAGATAATAGAAAACAAGATGACCCGCAAGGCCGCTTCCGGTCGTATGTTATACTACTAATGAACAAACAACAAGCGTATGAAAAAGATAAAGGTATTTCTGTTGGCGCTGCCTATGATGTTGGCGCTGCAAGCAAACGCACAATTAGTGCCGGTGTATTACGACAACCCTGCTGATGCGCTGCGCGACCGCAGCGAGATGACTGCGGGGCAACGCGCATTCTTCGATACCTACGACCATGCTATGGAACAAGTGGCTGAAGGGCAGAGTATGGAACAATTCTTCGTGGTGGAGGCCGAGGCAGGCGAGCCGGATTCTATTTCGCCGCTTCTGGAGAAGAAAGGCATTCGCTATGGGCAGGATGCCCCATACAACAACATGTGTCCTATTATTAACGGTGGGCGTGCCGTTACGGGCTGTGTGGCTACGGCGATGGCGCAAGTGATGTACTACTACGAGTACCCCAAAGTGGGTACGGGCTCGGTTACTTACACAGGGGGCGATGATGGTGCTAAGACCATTAATCTTGCGAAGTATCCTTTTGATTGGAGCAATATAATAGGCGACTACCATAGTACCAAGTACACATCCGAGCAGGCAGATGCGGTGGCTACGCTGATGTTGGCGTGCGGTGCAGCACTGAACATGAACTACAGCAAAGACGGTAGCGGCAGCAACACGGGGGATGTGCCTACGGTGCTGAAGAACAACTTTGGCTACGATAGTGGTGTTAGATATGCCAACGCTTCGGGCCAAATGGATATTATTGAGGTGGATTGGGTCTATACTATTCGTGAGGAACTGCAGAAAGGACATCCTATTATCTATGCGGGCTCTCCTGCTTCCGGTATGTCGGGACACTGCTTCGTGATAGATGGTTATAAAATTATCGATGGTGTCTATTACTACCACCTCAACTGGGGCTGGGATGGTGCGTACAACGGGGACTACCTTATTATGAATTTGAAGCCAAACGGTGAGTCCTATTCGGGTGCCAATTGCTCTATGGTCTATGGCATTATGCCGCCCAACTGGACACCGATAGAGAACACCAAAGCCGACATCGTAACGCCCAAAGCCAAGAAGCAGGTACGGGACGGTCAAGTGGTTATCGTCCGTGGTGACAAAATCTACTCCATTCTTGGTACCGAGATAGAGTAGGGAATCCCTCAATCGCAAGCAGCATGGGTAGAGTTACTTTTGTGGTCTATGGAAACACGCCACGGATGCAGAAGTACCTCTATCAACGCTGTTTCTGTTAATAGTCTCTATTAACGGCGTTTAATGGAGTTTATATACACCAACTTTTACCACAAAGTACCGACCAAAACACTACAAAAACACCGATTAAACCATCGATTGACCTGTGTAACTTGGTTGTTATGAATGCATTATGATATAGTGTGCGTTGGAAACTTTTGCGCTGATGTAGTGGCGATTTCAAGGTGGTGATAACAACTATTTTTCTTATCGCTTGCCACCTATGATATTGTCTTATTGGGTAGCAGGCATATTTTATGGCGTGTCTGCGTAGGGTGAGCAGACACGCCATAAAATAGTTGACATTCCTCATAAAAAAAATTAGTATTCCTCTCTTACTCAATTGTTCCTTTTCGGATATAGTTGAGGGCGGCATTCAGTTGTACATCCGTGCCGGCACGCATCTGTGCCTCGTCGTAAAGCACCTCGTATCGAGGCGTGTAGCCTATGCCTTCGGTTATCTTGCCGTCCGCATCACGCAACACGGCGTTCGGGGTATAGACTTTATAGGCGTCTGTTATGCTGAAAGTTCCGGCATAGTCTATCTTAAAATCGCCGAACAGTTGCCCGTGTCCACCATAGGTGCGCTCACCGATAAAACAACCGTTGGGCATTTGAGCGATGGCTTGGGTGGTTAGCTCGCCCATGCTGATGGAGTTGATGTCTGCCAATGCAACGACAGGCACCGAGATGTCGCCGATAGAGTCGATATCCAACGAAGGATAGTCTCTTTTCAGCAGATGGTACAGTATATCGCCGTTCTGCACCGTATACGGCAGCCACGGCGTGTAGTCGTAGCGACCAAGCCCCTCTTTGTGGCGTATATGCCCCAACAGCATTTCGCTTTGCAGAAAAGGTGAAATCACATACATCATATCGTTGAGCGCACCGCCGTCGTTGCCACGGTTGTCGATAATAATGCCTTTCAAGTCTTTGGCAGCGCACCATTGGTGGAATTTCATATAGACATTTTGTATGCCCAGGCTAAGCGAATCGGAGGCTTTGAATGCATCGGTGAGCATATACCCAGACAGTTTAAGATAGGCAATGCCGTCAAAATTGCACGCCAATGCACATATTTTTTCCCTCTTGCTATCGTAGCCCCAGTAGTAAACATCCGTGGTGCCTATCTTTTGGATGCACTCCACCAACCACAAATCCGAGAATGAATCATGATAATAGGGGCGTTGGCGTGCCTCTATATTGCCGGGGTCTATCTTCACAACCTTATCCTCGCCTGTGTTGGAAGGGTCTTTCCAATGGTTGGTTAGGGTTATGACCATGTGGTGATCGACAAAGCGTCCGCACATATCGGTGTAGTACTCCCGCAGCGTTTTGGTAGGGACTGGTATCCCCTCTTTCCACGACTCGTCCAACGCCTCGAAGCGCGGGAGATAGACACGGTAGAGCGAATCCCAGTTGGTTGGGTCGATGTCCCAGAAGGCGTAACTGTTGTCAATACCATGCCAGATGGCTTTGAACTGCTCCGACGGGGTCGTATACTCCACCGTATTGGGGTTTATCAGTTCCTCGGCGTGTTGGCGGCACGAGGTGGCAAGCAAGGCTGTGGCGGCTATGAACAGGATAAGAATGCGTTTCATTTCTCTTTCGGTGTTTTGTGGTTAATATAGGCGCTACGGTCGAGCGAAAACAGAAGCCCTACCTGCAGCGTATAGGTGGTGTTGTAGCGTGGTGTGGGGGCTACTTTGTCGTGGATTTTCTCGGAGCTGACAAGACCATAGAAGACGGTGCCTTCGGCAAAAAACGCCATACGCTCGTCTATCTTGACACGAATACCGAGGTTGCCTGCCAGTCCCGCATCGAAGCGGTTGTCGTGCCGGTTGTCGAGTTCGCGGTATTCGTCGAAAGCGGTGGTCAAGGGAAAGACCGTAGTCCACGCTACGCCCTCACGATGGCTCGCCAACCAGCCGCCCATATAGCCACCCAAGCCCGCATAGCCGCGTACTCTGTTGCCGCCAAACGAGAAATTGACCAACACGGGTACTTGCAGATAGTGGTCTTGCGTGTTGGTATAAATGCCTTCGTATGTGTGGGTACGGTACATCTTGTGGTTCTTCTGCACATACTGCAGGTCCATACGCACCCCCAGCCAGTCGAGTATGTCGAGTTGGACGGGAACGCCCACCGTAAAACCGCTTGCGCCCGTATAGCGCATATCGTAGGCGTATTGGGTCTCGATACTGTAGTCGTTGTAGGCGTAGCCACCCTCGAAGCCGATAGACCACGAGACCGCTGCTGCCGGCAAGACCGAGAGAGCCGTGAGGCAAAGTAATAGAAGGGTTCGTTTCATCTGTTGTGTAGGGAAATAAGTGAATTTGAAAAATGGTTGCTCTTTATTTTACCTCGCCGCGATAGGGCGGGCGAATGGTGATGCATTCCGTATTCTTGATTTTGTTAGAATAGTTGGTCTCCTTTTTGCGCGAAGGGGTATTCCGATACGAGTTGTAGGCAAAACAGAAACTGACATCGTAGTGGAACTGCAGGCTGCCGTGCGTCTTGGGGTGCTCCACTTTCCACTGCCAGCACTGCGACGATTTGTAGGCGTTGTTTCCCAATGCAGGTGGATTGGTAAAGGAGTATCCTGTCCACCACGAGGAGGAGAAGTTGTCGGTCTTGATGTCAAAACTCCAGCAGGCATTGTTGTTGCAGGCATTGTCGCTTCCGCTCTTGGCGGTAATGTTCATATCCTGTGTGGAGTAGGTGGTGCCGACGCTTCCGCCTACACCGCCCGACAACGCACCGGAAAAATCTTTTTTACTATTGAAGCCGATTTGCCCGCTGAAATTCCAACTCTCGGTAGTCGTTACCGAAGTTTGTCCGATAGTGGTAGTGGGTGAATAGTCGAGCAGGTAAGCCCCCTCGGACAACGGAAGTGCTTTGCTGTTACGCCATAGTTTGTTATCGACATACACATTCTGCAGGAAAAAGCCTTGGTAAGTCCATTTCTTGTGGCTCCATTTGCCTATCCAGAAATTCTGGCTGTTGCCCAGAACGGTCTGCTCGATGAGGTAGTAGTCGGCATCGTCGTCGAACTTATAAACCACCCATATATTGGTGCTGACGGTGAATACACACTGCCTGTCCGATATCTTGTGCGACCAGTCGCCGTTGGGTTTCAGCGTATAGGTCTTGGTGATGTTCTGTGCCGACAGCAGGCTTGCCAAATCGCCCGTTGCCGCACGCACCCGTGCCCTGCTGCGGCTGACTGCATTCGTGTCGTAGTACTCGTTGAGCCATGCCGCCAGCGGGTCGGCGTGCAGCCCGATGAGGTAGGGGGTCATGGCAATGGTGGTCGTGTCGTTGTCCTCGTCGAATATATCGTTCAGCACATAGATATTTCCGTAGCGGTCGAAGGCCACCATGTCGTAGCAGATGTGATGATCGTGTTCCTCGTCGCCCATAGAGAGCAGAAAATCCTCGTCCGAATAGACAGAATCTACTGCTACTGCCAACTGTTGGCGTGTGGGCTGGTCGATAATCAGCACCACGCCACTGTCGATAGCCGTGCGCACGGCTTGGTCAGACAGGTATGCCCCTAAGTCGTTGCCCCGCACCAGAATGGCTCGGGTATCGTCTGCAAGGTCGGACATAGGCTGCTGTACGCGGTCGATAAACGCCTGCGCCACATCGCTGAATCCGCCGCCCATAATGCTGACGGGTAGGGCTGTGGTCGTAGTCAACAGGTCGGTGGTGGGGATGGCGGCTGACGCATTGTCATCCCCGTCGATGGTCGGCTCGTTCTCGTGGCATGCCACTGTCAATAGACAGGCAAGCAGCAGAACGGATAGTTTCAATGGTTTCATAAGCGTATGATTTTATTCGGTTTTGGATATATACGATTTGATTTCTCCTTGGCAGCCAAATTGCTGCAATTCCTCATCGCTGATATGCATCAGCAGTTTGTTCCGTTCGTTCTGTTCCCGGATAATCATCAAGCATGTTTGCAATGCGGGAATGTACCATTTATGCTGTCTCTGAATGAAACAGCACATCTCGGCAGAGCAGAACACCCAGTCTACTGCTTCGCGGAGTGTCTCGGCGGGTTTGTCGGTATAGACGGCGGTAGTCATATAAGTGTACCACATATGTTCCTTGTCCCTATTCATCTCTTCGCGCACTTGGTTCACCATGCGCCGAACGGTGAAGCATTTGCCGGCTACTTCGATAAATTCGCTGTTGCCAATGTTTGTCCATGTCTCGATATTCGAACCAAATATCGACTCCACCGTATTGTCATCGCTTTGATATTTGAGACCAAACAGGTCGTCGAAAAACAGTTGCAGGGTGTCTTCGGGTATCTGACGCTCAGTGTGTTGATCCCAAACCATAGAGTTGATAGAGTCCGTTTTCTGCAAATCGTTGATTTCGTCTTCCAGAGCTTCGCAGAAGGCGTCGAGGTTGTGAATCACCATCAATGCCGCCGTTCGCTCGGCCTTTTTCTGTTCGAGGTGTTGCAGACAGAGGGTGGTGCCGAAAGTCAGCGCAATACCGATAACGGTACCTAAGGTGTTGCTCAGTGTGTTTTTCCAAAATTCGGGGAGGTGTTTCATTGCGTCTTATGTGTTATCGGTTACTATTGTAGAGGTTTCCGAGAGACGGATATTTTCTGTGCCGTTGTACCGATACGGACAATATACACACCGTTCAGTTGCCCGTTGCGGTGCGTTATGTCGTGCCCGAGCAGGTCGTAGATACGGAAATCGCTGCTGCATACAATGCGTCCGTTTTCGGTGTGGAGTTCTGCCGTTTCGGCAGACTGCACCGCCGTGGCTGTCTGTGGCTCAAACGAGGCGTTTACCGTCACCTCGCTTGCAGGCATGGCAAAGGTGTAATCCTCTGCCACCGCAACGGTGTCGCCATAGGTGTCGGTTACGGTTAGTTCGCCGAGACTGTAACCCGTAGCGGGCGTGATAGTGAGCGTTACCCGGTCGCCGGTAGCGCACTGCTCGACATCGGATAGAACGGAGCCGTTCTCGCCCGCGATAAGCGTTATGCCGTATTGAATATCCCGCACAAGACGGACGGCTTGCCCTTGGTAGTGAGGGGTAAAGTTCACGCTCACATTTTTAGCACTGAAGAACAGACAGTATGCATAGACCACATCGCACATCGTGGCAGACCAATAAAAACCGAAGGATTGCTCACTATCCACATTCGTCCCGTTGCGACTTCCCGCAGCCGGCAAGAATACTGCACCGGCGGCTTCTAACTTCTGCCAATCGGCAAGGGTAAATGTTTGATAATCCGTATAGCGCAGATAATTATCCGTCTCGATGAACCCGGTCTTGAATGGGACATCGGTCGGGCAAATCCAATTATCGGGCAACAATATACTACCATTGATATACTGCGTGCCGTCGGTGTTGAGGTTGATACGGGCAAGACCGATAAGATTATCCGCATTCTCTCGGTTGTATCGCAGGTACCACCACTCGCTTTTAGTAAGTGTACGGTAGGTGTCGGGTGCGTTGATACCGATTGTGTTCTGCCCCCAGTCTATAAAGTCGCCCTCGTAGTCGGAAGAGGATAGAGAAGTATTGATACCCCATGTTGTCGTCGGGTAGTTGCCACTCCAACCAAAAAGGTCTATGCGGTCGGCAAACGCATCGTCTTTGGTATTATCCGTGCCAATCATCTCTGTTTGGTACTCGGCAAACGACCAAATGGTATCGCCCTTGGTCAGACCTGCGCACTGCAAATTGCCCGACGAGAAATAGACCTGTTTGCCCTTTTCATTGACCTTGAACGGCGAGGGAGTGAAGTTGGACGCTATCCGTTGAAATTCGGCAGTTACACAGACATCCCCAATAGGCATCACGAATGCGTATTGGGCGGTCGTTCCCTCGACAGCAGTGGTTGGTATCTCTGTTGTCCCCTGTATAACGCTGAGTTTCTTCAGTATATAGTGCGAATCGGAGATAACGCTTAGCGTAACCGTTTCGCCGTAGACGGCTTGCGTTTTGTTCGATTTGAGTTGCCCGTTTTGGGGCGTAACGAGAGTAACGCTGAATATATCCTGCACGGGACGCACCGCCTGACCGTAGAAACGGAGATTGTCGTTGCTGGCGGCGATACTTGTCGAGGAGAACTGCGTATAGTATGCATCACTCGGCGTGGTGTGAAGCGAACTTGACCAATAGTATCCCTCGTCGGTCTGCTGTGTCTTGTCGCTGTAGCCGAAGCCTGTTACGGGCAGGAAAATGGCGTTGCCGTTGGCGGCGGTTACGGTGTAGCCCTTTACATTGGTGTTGTTGTAATTGTCCGTCCACTTCCATGTGCATTGGGTGTGCAGTTCCTGCCACTCCGCTTGGGTGGGCATACGCCAACCGTTGTTCCAATTAACCGTGGCGGCATCGTCGGCTGCCTCGAGGGTGGTTAAGTTGTCCTCCGTGCCATAGTTGCTGTTGTTGCAGTACTTGGTCAGGGCATTGTAGGCAGTGCCGTACCGGTATGTATCCCACGAATAGGAGGTCTTGGTTGCGGTCTCGCCCCACGCATAGCGGTTGCCTGTACCTTCGGGAGCTGATGCTCCTACATTGCAGGTAGCCCACCGCACACGCAGCCCCAAATCAACCGAGGTGTAATTGGCGGCTGTAGCAGAGAACGCAAAAACTGTGACGAATAGCAAAAAGTAGATTTTTTTCATGATGATTTCCAGGGTAATGCGTGTGGTATACAATTGTAGCGCAGTCGGGCTTCGGGGTTATCCCACACACGGGATAACGACTGTATCTTTTTCTTTTGGTACGAATCTGCCGCAAAGGTACGATTTTTTTTTATATATACAAGAAAAGACACCCTATAAATGCAGATTTTGGTTAGAAATACTGTTATTTGGTGTGGTTTTAGGTGAAAACTGCACCGAATGAGTGCAATATAGGCAGTGGGCTATAAAGAGAAACGGACGCCGAGGTTGAGAGAGAAATTGAAGGGACGCTGCGAATAGATACTCCGAAGCGTGGAGTGGTCGCTGAAACGATAGGTAGCACCCGGCTCGAGATAGATACCCACCCACGGCAAACAGTTGTACTGCGCACCAAGAGAAAGCGTGGTGGAGAACTGCCACGGGTGCTCGGTGATGCGCTCGGTAGTGGATTGTTCCGTCTTGCTATTGAGTACATAGTCGGTGCGTTGTGTGCCTCCGACACAGAGTTCGGCCATACCTCCCACGCTGCCATAGATATCCAACCGCCGCCACGAATAAACACGGCAAGTGAGGTTGAGCGGGACACCGATATAGTGCAGCGTCTGCCGCCCTGCAATATAGTGCGCATCGGAGCCGTCCTCGTAGTCGGAAAGCAGGCACGAATAGACCACGCCCGTCTCGACAGCGAGGCGGCTATGGAAACGATAGGCAAGGTGTACGCCCGCACGAATGGGCATATAGTGCTTATAGCGGACATGGGTAGGCAGCCCCTGGTTATAGAGCATGATACCCAACATGGGCGCATCCTCCCATGTAACGCCATCCGAGCCAACGGCAGCGGTGGTCAGTGCGGCTTGCGCCGCGGTAGAAGAGACATTGAGCCCGCCCGAGCAATAGGCGGAGAGAGCAAAGGTGCGTTGGCGGTCTTTCTTAGGCTCGGCATTGTCGGCCAAAAGCGGGGCGTCTTTCGGGACAAGGCAGTCGATAACGGGACGAGCGGCGGTGTCTTGGTTTTCTACAATGGGAGCGGCTACGGTCTGTGCTATAGGCTCGGTTTGGGTTGAATCTGTCCGGATTCGTTCCGTTTGGGTTGGCTCTGTTGAGGTGGGGGCTGTGAAAGAGGTATAAGAAGGGACAGAGGATGACAGTACTAAGGAATACTGTACTAAGGGAGATTGTACGGAAGAATATGCTATGGAAGGAGACGGGGCTGCAGAATAGGACGCAGAAGACGGAGCGGGGGTAGCCGCCTCGTAGGAGCGGAACAAAGGAATAGAAACCGACACCACGAGGGTCAGCAAAGCGACTGCCGCCACACCGTAGGAATATGGATGACGCACCAAGCGTTGCCACCACGGCAAAACCAAGGGATGGCGTTTTTCCTCGCGGGGGAGTTGCTCGGCTATATTTTCCCAAAGGCGGGCAGGCTCCTCTACCTCGTAGCCCGACATTCGGCTCTCTATATCGTCTAACCAATTCTCTTTCATAAGGTTTGTGTTGTATCGTGTGCTTGTTGCCACCGGCGCAGGCGAGCAGCCAACAGCACTTTGGCGTGGTGGAGTTGGGAGGCAGAACTGCTCTCCTTGATATGGAGCAAGGCAGCAATTTCTTGGTGTGACTTGCCCTCTATGACAAATAGGTTGAACACCGTGCGGTAGCCCGTCGGCAAGGCACGAATGGACTCGTAGATGACCGCCGAAGGAATAGACTCGGTATCCATCTCATCGTCAGCAATATCGGCACAGGCGTCGGTTAGTTCTTCCGTCGGCAGTGGCTCGGTACGGCGCAAGAAAAGCAGCGACTCGTTGACGACAATGCGCACCAACCATGCCCGCAGCGAGCCCTCACCCCGATAGGCGAACGAGGGCAAGGCAGAATAGGCATGCAGGTAACTGTCCTGCAAGACATCCCGTACATCCTCGTCGTTCGGGATATAGCGGGAACAGACGGCAGTCAGATAGCGAACGGTCTGCTGATACAGCACCTGAAAAGCCGCTGCATCGCCCTGTTGGAGGCGATGCAGGAGGTGTTGCTCGGGCAGTGGTTCGGGAAGGGGCATGTAGGAGTGTACGCCAATGCGCAGCGTTATTCAACAAGGGAATTGTATTCGAGGCGTGGGCAGCCTTGCAGCGTGGCAGGACGCATACGGAGGTCTATTTCAAGCGTTTTGTTGCCGATAGAGGACTTCCAACGCAGCGTCAGTTTGACCTTTTGACCCTTGTCGTCAGCGGCTGCAAGGTCGTTGAGGTTGAAAGCAATGAGCGCATCGCCTTGGCGTGTAACATTGTCGCCATTGGCATTGTGGCGCAACTCCACCTCGTAAGGATTGTCGGGATTGACACCCGTCAAGAGATTGATAAAGTGTGTCTTCCCCGTATTGCCCCAGTAGGTGCGCAAACGAAGCGTGAGGTAGCCGTCTTCGGCGACCGTAACCCAGTCGCGGACAATCTCGATGGCATCGTTACCGTAGAGCGAGTCGTTCTGTGTACCGGCGGTAGGGACAGGCTGCTTGGTGCGGATGCTATCAATCCAATTGACATAGACATAGCGCAGGCTGTCGCGTGTGGTGGCGTCGGAGTAGTTGAGCAGCGCACGCACCTCTTTGTTCCCGAAAGGCGGCTTTTGGATATTCGAAGCATGAAGCGTGGTGGAGTCGTCCAACTGCATAACAAAAGCGGTGTCGTTCAACGGGCATACCGTGACCAACGCATTGGGATACTGCAAGTTGTAGTTGTCGTCCGTGGAAGAACAAGCGGGCAGGAACACGAACAACGCCGTGCATAGGATGATACCTGTCGAGAAGTAGAATGCGTACCAGATGGACGCCCAAGTAGAATAGTATTTCATACAAGAATGAATAAGGGTTTGTACTTGCCCCGCTATTGGGGGCGTTTTTACCCTATTAAATACAGAAATGGCAAAAACCTTGCATGAGGGAGAGGAAAAATTTATGAATGAAGCATTAGGAATGCCTGTGTGTGGCAGAAGGTTGCCTGGATTATATAGAGGTTCTATGGATTATAGATGGTTCGGAATTTATAGAAGCATAGTATGGTCGTGGGGCTTTTGCCCTGCAGACAGAAAAATACTTCCCTGCGTGTTGCTTGCAGCACCTCCGCAGGAGACACATACCACCGGTCGGGCGTTAGTGGCGGTTATGGGTGTGGAGGTCGGAGAGTATGGCGGTGGAGGCGGTGACTGCAGCGGGAGTAGTACCCAATAGGTCGGAAATATGGGCGTAGGCTGTCTGCATCCGGACACGGTAGGTCGTATCGGTCAGGAGGCGGGTGAGTTCCTGCTCGATATTGGCTTGGGTGAAACGGCGGGCAATAAGTTCCTGTATGACCTCGGTGTGGGGAATGATATTCACCAGCGTGAAGAACGGCGTACGGAAGAAAATAGGGCGCAACAACCACTCCAGCCAGCGGCTGCAGGCAATATAATAGACTGCCGTTTCGGGGCAGCCGAGCAGGGCTGTCTCGAGCGTCGCTGTACCCGAATTGACCACGGCAGCCCGAGCCCCACTGACGAGTGTATAGGTATCACGGGTGAGTGTCTCCCCATGCAGGTAGCGGGCATAGAAAGCGTCCTCGATACTAGGGGCGGCGGCAACGACTATGCGGTAGGGTGTAGGCTGCACTTGCACCACCCGGCGGGCGGCGGCAAGCATGGTGGGCAGGCATTTCGCTATCTCGCTGCGGCGACTGCCTGGGAGCAAGGCGATGACACCCTCTCTGGACAACGCATGGTCCAGAGAACGGTTAATGGGTGATAGGGAATGTGTAATAGAAGCATTGTTCTCATTGCCTTTCCCGTTCGGGGACAGGACGGGGTGGGAACAAACCGCTTGCCCCGACACCGTATTCTCCTCTTGGGGTAGGGTTGGAGGAAATGTTGTATCCTTCCACTCACGGATGCAGTCTTGGGTCGGGTTGCCTACATAGGTGCAGGAATAGCCGTACTTGGCATAGAACGCGGGCTCGAAAGGAAAAATACCCAAAACCAGGTCGCTCAAGCGGGCAATCTTATGCACCCGCCACGATTTCCATGCCCAAACCTTCGGCGGGATATAATAGTAGATGCGGGTGCGGGGAAGGTGCTTGCGGCAGAACTCCGCCACACGGAGATTGAAACTCGGGTAGTCGATAAGTATCAGTGCATCCGGCTTTTCTTCTTCCAATGCATCGTAGGTGATACGGAAATTGCGGCGTATGGCAGGCAGGTTACGCAGCACGGCAAAGACCCCCATATAGGCCATAGCACGGTAGTGCTGACGGAGCGTGCAGCCTGCCGCCTGCATCTTGTCGCCCCCCAAGCCGACAAAGACAGCGGCAGGGTCGCGCAAGGACAACTGCTGCATAAGATGAGAGGCATGGAGGTCGCCCGATGCCTCACCAGCGAGGAGAAAATACTTCATAGGATAGGGGAATTTACGGGGTTGGATCGCTCGTCCGTGTCTATGGATAGGCTGCGGCTGCGGCTACAGCGACACGGCGATAGCGGCAAGAATATAAGGGAATGCGCCTATCAATACGCCCTTGCTCAGTTGCCATACATTAAGCGTGTAGAAAACAAAAAGCAATGCCAAATCGGGAAAGACGCTGACCAACAGCAACTTGCTCAACACGCCGCCCGCATGGAACTGCAGGGTACGGAGCGGATACCAAAGGTGCATGACATCGATATAGGTCAGCCCGAACACTGCGGGCAGGAGCAGCCCGAGGACGATACCTATCCAATAGCGGTCGAAGCGTTGCATAACGGAAGAGGGGGCATTATGCCTGCGGGCAGGGCGACTTGCCGAGTGCGGCAAAGTCGGTCATGTCGATAGAGACGGGCTGGATACTGATAAAGCCGTGTTCGATAGCCCACATATCCGTAGTCTCGTCCTGCGGCTCATAGTTGATGAACTCGCCCGCCAACATATAATAGGTGCGTCCTTCGGCATCGGTGTAGGTCTCGAGTTCCTTCTCCCAATGTCCCTCGCACTGGCGCGTCCAGCGAATACCGCGTATCGCTCCCGTTGGTGCATTGACATTGTAGCAGCGGTTGTCGACAAAACCCCGCTGACGGAGCAAGCCGACTATCTGGGTAAGATAGGGACGGAAAAGGCTGAAATCCGCTTCGAGCGAGTGGTCGTCGAGCGAGAAACCGATAGCGGGAATCTTATGCTCGGTGGCAACAAAACATGCTCCCATTGTACCCGAGTACATCAGGTTGACCGAACAGTTGTTGCCGTGGTTGATGCCGCTGACAAGCAGGTCGAACGGTTTGTCACGGAACAAAACTTCGATGAGCATCTTAACACAGTCGGCGGGTGTTCCTGAGCAGGTATAGACCTCCAAGTCGGGAGTACACTCGTCGTCGAGGCGGTGGATATAGATGGGTTTGCCGACCGAGATACAGGTGGCATGCCCGCTACGCGCACTATCGGGCGCAACGACCGTCACATGTCCGAGTTTGGTCATCTCTGCCACCAAAGTGCGGATACCTGCCGTGCCCCAACCGTCGTCGTTGGTGATTGCTATTTCCATATAGTGTGGGCTTTTGTGTTAAATACAATTAGTAAAATTGCCCCTTTTGGGGCGTATAAAGGTTGCCTATCCCTTCGACAAGGGTTGCTTATCCCTTCGGAGAAGGCAGTACCCCGATAGGGAGGTACTGCCTTAAGGGAAATTAACCGCGGATGGTGGCGATGACACGCTGTGCGAGGGCGTTCGCTTCCTCCATCGTGGCCGCCTCGGAATAGACACGGATGATAGGCTCGGTGTTGCTCTTGCGCAAGTGTACCCAACCCTCGGCGAAATCGATCTTCACGCCGTCCTTATCGTTCAGGCGTTCGCTGCGGAATACCTCTTTGGCGTGTGCCAGAATGGCGTCTACCTGCATATCGGGCGTAAGGTCGATACGATTCTTCGAAATACAATAGTTGGGGTAGGTGCTGCGCAACTCGCTGACCTTCATATCCGTATGGGCGAGGTGGCTCAAGAAAAGCGCAATCCCCACAAGGGCATCGCGGCCATAGTGGCTGGCGGGATAGATAACACCGCCGTTGCCCTCGCCGCCGATAACGGCATGGGTCGCTTTCATCTCGGTCGTGACATTGACTTCGCCTACCGCCGATGCGCTGTAGGAGCCGCCGTGGGCACGCGTCACATCGCTCAAGGCACGCGTGGAGGACATGTTGCTGACCGTATTGCCGGGCGTGTGGCTCAACACATAGTCGGCAACGCTGACGAGCGTATATTCCTCGCCGAACATATCCCCGTTCTCGCAGACAATAGCAAGTCGATCCACATCGGGGTCAACCACAAAACCGACATCGGCCTTGCCGCTGCGGAGCAAGTCGCTAATCTCGGTCAGGTGCTGCGGCAGGGGTTCGGGGTTGTGCGGGAACTGCCCGTTGGGGGTGCAGTTGAGGGCGATGATGTTCTTCACGCCCAAGGCTTTGAGCAGGGCCGGAATAGCCAATCCGCCCACGGAGTTGACGCAATCGATGGCGACGGTGAAATTCTTCGCCTCAATTGCCGCACGGTCGACTAACGACAGAGACAGCACATTGTCAATATGATAGGGAAGATAGTCTTTCTCGCTGATATGCCCGAGACAGTCCACTTCTGCGAAAGTAAAATCTTCTTTTTCGGCTATGGCGAGGACACCCTTGCCCTCTGCATCGCTCAAAAATTCGCCATGCTCGTTGAGGAGTTTGAGGGCATTCCACTGCTTGGGATTGTGGCTTGCCGTAAGGATAATACCGCCGGCAGCCTGCTCGCCGATAACAGCCAACTCGGTGGTAGGCGTACTCGCCAGACCGATATTGACCACATTATAGCCCATACCCATCAGCGTGCCGCTGACCAACTGGAATACCATCTCGCCTGAGATACGGGCATCCCGACCTACGACAATCGTATGATTATCGGGAAATGCGGCACGGCGCTGCGTGGCATACGCTGCCGTGAAACGGACGATATTGACGGGGTCGAGTCCATCGCCTACGCGTCCGCCGATCGTGCCGCGAATGCCGGAAATACTCTTAACTAAACTCATATTGTATAATAGATTAACAGGTTACATACTGCGGGAAAACTACGGCTTGATACGCATACGCATTCTGTAGATATAGGGCGTAACGGACGAGTTGTCGTCGGAGAAACCCTGCTTGCTCGGGCAGATAATCAAGCACTCGGAGTCTGAATACTGCATCAGTTGGATAGCCGCTATCCAACCGACACAAGTGGAACTATACCCCGATGGATACAGCACCTCGATGGCGGAAGGGCTATCGACAGTCGTCCAGTTGCTGAGCGTATCGGGGTCCTCGGTAAGGGCGAATTTCTTGTAACGGATATAGACTTTGTCGCCGCTTTGGACAGGGTCTATCTTCGTGCTGTCCGCCCGCAGCGAGTCGCCACGGTAAACAAGGTGGAAATAAAGGTCGTCGTAGCCGCTGACCCGGTAGTACTCCTGCTCGCCCCATACATGGTCATCGGCAGGCAATTCGCTGACAACGGTAATGCCGTTGCGTTGTATGTAGTTGGCTATCAGTTTGTCCTCCTTTTTGCGTAGGTCGGAGTAGGTATTGGAACTGCACCCCGCGAGGCACACAAGCACCCAGAGTGCAAAGAGAATAGACTTCGTCTGTTTCATCTAAAAGAATACTATTGTATATTATAAAGTGTCTAATCGGTATCTATTCGACCGTTACATCAAGCACCACGGAAGTGTAGGGCGCAACGATGCCATTGCCGTGCATACCATAGGCGGAATACCACGGCGCTACGATACGCAGTCGCTCTCCGTGACGCAACTCGGGCTGCAGCACATCAACGGCAACAGGCAACTCGCCACGGGAGAAAAAGTAGGCACGATGCTCATCGAGCAGCAGGCGTCCTTCGAGGTCATGCGTGCGGATATGCAGCGTCCACGACTCGTTGTTCTGCGGGGCTGCACCATCGGTATCGCCGTGGTCGAAAATGCAGTACCACGCATTGGCATATTCCAAGAGGGCATACGCCTCCGGCTCGTGTTCTACATAGACTCTCACTTCTCTGTCCGCCTCGCGAACAAGGCGTTGGTTGAGTTCCAAGAGTGCCAGGGTTGCGGTATCTTCCGCAGGCACTTCGCCACTCCGCTGCGAGGGGCGTTGCGGCGCCGTTTTGCCACAAGCAATCAACAAACAACATACCAAAACCGTACCAACGGCGTATAGAGCGTGCTTTTTTATCATCCTTCCTGCTCTTTGAGTTTCTCTTTGCGGTATTCCGACGGGGTCATACCATAGGTGGCTTTGAAGCACTTGGCGAAATAGCGCGAGTCGTTCATACCGACCATGTAGGTAACTTCCGTGATGTTATACCGCTTGTCTTCGAGCAGTTGCGCCGCACGCTTGATACGCATCTCGCGGATAAACTCCACGGGACTGAGCCCTGTCAGACTCTTGAGTTTATTAAAGAATACGGTGCGTCCCATCCCCATATCGTCCACCAATTCGTCGACCGTAAGCGTATTGTTTTCCATCTGCTTGTCCATAATATTGAGCAGCTTGGCAAGGAACGAATCGCTCGGAATGTTCTCGTCTGCTTTCTGCGGCTCGAGGCGCATGAGCCGTTGACGGTAGTTCTGCTCCAACTGCTCACGCTGCGCAATGAGGTTGCGTACCCGCGCCTGCAGATACTTCGGCTCAAAGGGCTTGGTCACATAGTCGTCCGCACCCTGTTTCATCGCTTCGAGGCGGCTCTCTATCGCCGACTTGGCACTGAGCAACACGACAGGAATAAAGTTGGTATCGGGCGACTGCTTGAGGCGGTTGGTCAGTTCCAAACCGTCCATATTGGGCATCATAAGGTCGGTAATCACAATATCGGGGATGACTTTTTCCATGCTGCGGAGTGCCTCCACACCGTCGCCCGCCGTCAGTACACGGTACTCGCTGCCCAGTATGGTGCGCAAGAAGGTACGCATATCCTCGTTGTCGTCCACCACAAGGATGGTGCGCTTGCTCTCCTGCTCGTTCTCGATGCGGTCGAGTTTGGTCTCGAAAGTCTCCCGCTGCGGCTGGACGGGCTGCGCCGAGGTGTTGTCGTCCACAATAATATCCGCTTCGTTGCCGAAATGTTCTTTGCCCGTGGGGAGCATGACGGTAAAGGTAGTTCCCTTGCCGACCTCGCTCTCTACCTCGATAAAGCCGTGGTGCAGGTCAACGAGTTCTTTCACAAGATTCATGCCGATACCTGTACCCGTAGCACTGCTGTTGCTGTTCAGTTCGTTGTTGCTGGCAAAACGCTCGAAGAGGACGCTGCGTTTCTCCATAGGCATACCTACGCCCTCGTCCTGCACCACGAGCAGCACATAGCCGGGCTTGGAGTCTACCCGCACGGTAATGCCCTTGCCCGCGGGGGTGAACTTGAAGGCATTGCTCAACAGGTTGAAGAGAATGGTATCCACCCGGCTGCGGTCTATCCAGACCGTGCTGTCAGTGGCATTCTTCTCGATATGGAAAGATATATGCTTGTCGTATGCCTCTTTTTTGAAATTGGCGCAGGTCTCGTCCACAAGGTCGCTCAAGAGTGTGCGCTGTACTTTGAGGCGCATCTTCTTGTTCTGTATCTTGCGGAAATCGAGCAGTTGATTGACCATACGCAGCATTCGCTGGCTGTTGCTCTGGACAATCTCGAGTTGCCCGCGTACGACAGGCGAGATACGCTCGGTCTGCAAGATGTTGTTCACGGGACCGATAATGAGCGTCAATGGTGTGCGCAGTTCGTGGCTGATATTGGTAAAGAAACGCAACTTAATGTTGGTCACCTGTTGTTCAATCTGCACTTTTTGCCGGAGTTGCTCGTAAGTCCAGAAGGTATAGCCTATCAGACCTATCAGGAAGAGTGCCGCCAATACATAGAGACAGACAGCCCACCAACTCATCCAAAGCGGGGCTTTGACGCAAATTTGCAGTACTGCCTCGTTGTTGACAGGCACGCCCTCACGGTTGGTGGAGCGTACACGGAAGGTGTAGTTGCCGTGCTCGAGGTTGCTGTAGGTTACTTTGCGCTGGTCGATGACATAGTTCCAATCCTCGACGCCGTCCAGCATGTAGGCGTAGGTGATCTTGTGCGCCTGAACATACTCGAGTGCGGCATACTCAATGGTGAGGTTGCTGCCCGCCGGAATGACTATCTTGGCTTTGGTGTCGAGGTCCTTCCCCTCCGAAGCGCAGTGCGTGATGTAGAGGGGCGGTATGGATTGAGTGGGGGTAATGCGGCCCGGTGAGAAAGTGCAGTAGCCGTTCGAGTAGCCGAAAAGGCAGGTGCTGTCGCGGGTATAGACCGCCTTTGCCTCGGTGAAGTAGGTGTTCTCATCGCTGTCCAGGGCATCGTAGTACTGCACCTCCCCGCTCGCTATATCGAGTTGCATAATGTCGCTCTCCGAACAGAACCACAGGCACTTGTCATTGCCCACGATACTCATCACGATGTCGTGGATGGTATGTACGCGCTCGATTTGAGGCACTGTACTATGCGGGTCGAGACGGCAGAGCCCGCCACCGAATGTGCCGAGCCAGAGTGTGCCTGCCGTATAGTAGACCGAACGGATATCGTAGTACGGGAGAAGGCGGCTGCTCAAATTGCGGGTATCTATACGCAGCAGACCCGTAGTCGTGCCGCACCAGAGCGTACTGTCAAGCAGCAGTATACTGCGCACCTTAAGCCCATTCCCGATAGTCTTCGGGGCTGCATAGCCGTTGCCTTGCGGGCGGAGCACATCCACTCCGCCGCCGTAGGTACCGACATAAAGTGTGCCGTCCTGCCCCTCGGCAATGTCGTAGATGTCGGGGTGGTTGGTAGCAATGACCGCCCCCGAACGGGCGTACTGCAAACCATGTCCCTTGGTCCCGTAGAGCAGCCCGTTGCGGCTGTCGATCCCGCAGTAGATACGGCGGTTGTCTTTGACGAGTTTCTCCACCTCGCCGTTGCGCCGTACGACAAAGGCACGCACCTCACCGTTGCTGTCGTCCGAGCGGCGCATATCGGTCAGGCGGTAGGGCTGCGGCTCCATATTGATACAATCCACCCCGTTGTCGTAGGTAGCTACCCACATCTGCCCGTCGTTGTCCACATACGCAGTATGAATCATGTTGGTGATTCCCAACGGGTTGACGAGTTCATCGCGCTCGTAGTCGTAGTACGACCAGCCGCCGCCCGTGGGGTTCACCCATGTGCGCCCGAGGCAGTCCTCGAGAATAAAGAAATGCTCCCGCAATTGCCCCGCATAGCGTCCGTCGAGTTTGGGTGTGAAGCGTTTCCACTGCCCGAAACGGTAGCGCAGGATGCCGTTGCGGTCGTCCACCTGCCAGACCACACCGTCTTTGTCCACCTTTGTCACTTCGTCCTCGGCGGCTATCTTCTCCAGCATGGCCTCGGGTAGACTGTCTATGGGGTAGGAGTGGATATGTTGGCGCTCCCGGTCAAGGCTGTAGTAATGCCCGTCGTTGGTCATCCACCAGAGCCGCTCCTGCTCGTCTTCGTATATCAGGTCCACACGGTTGTTTACCTGCGCCTCTTCGCCGTTCTCCATGGCTTTGAAGACGCGGAAAGTATAGCCGTCGAAGCGGTTCAGCCCATCCCATGTACCGAACCACATATAGCCCTGCCTGTCTTGCAGAATCGCCATGACGGTATGCTGGCTCAGCCCGTCTTCGATCGAATAATGGCTGCGTGCATAGTGCTCCTCGGTGCGCACGGCGTACGCACCACATACTATTCCAAGGGAGAGGATAAGCCCTATGATTCGACGGTGTATCATAGTGTCAAGCGGTTATAGTTTCTCCAGGTAGCGTCCGTATGCGGTCTTCATCTCTTGCCCCAGGCGGTGTACTTCGTCGGTCGTAATCCAACCGTTGCGCCACGCAATCTCCTCGATACAACTGACATAGAAACCCTGGCGGTTTTGGATGGTGGCAATGAAGTTCCCCGCCTCGAGCAGGCTGTCGCAGTTGCCCGTATCGAGCCATGCAAAGCCGCGCCCGAAGAGTTTTACTTGCAGTGTGCCCTCCTCGAGGTACATCTTGTTGAGATCGGTAATCTCGTATTCGCCGCGGGCACTGGGCTGTAGCACGGCGGCTTTGTCGCTGACGGTATGGTCGTAGAAATACAGCCCGGGAACGGCGTATTTGCTCTTCGGCTGTGCAGGTTTCTCCTCGAGGCTCAGTACATGCCCCGTCTTGTCGAACTCCACGACACCATAGGCACGCGGGTCGCTTACCTCGTAGCCGAAGATGCATGCCCCTTGCTTGCCACCGTTGACCAGCGCAGCCGCCTCTCGCAGCATACCGCTGAAGCCCTGCCCGTAGAACATATTGTCGCCCAAGATAAGGCAGCCCGCCTCGCCGTCTAGAAACTCTTTGCCCAGTACGAAGGCTTGCGCCAAGCCGTTGGGTACTTCCTGCACTTTGTACTCCAAGCGCATACCGATACGGCTGCCGTCGCCGAGCAGTTCACGGAACATAGGCAGGTCGCGCGGCGTGGAGATAACCAGCACCTCGCGTATGCCTGCCAGCATGAGTGTGGAGAGCGGGTAGTATATCATCGGTTTGTCGTATACAGGCATGATTTGCTTGCTGATAGCCTTGCTTAACGGGTAAAGGCGTGTGGCACTGCCGCCTGCCAAAATAATTCCTTTCATTGTTGTGTTGTTTTTGATAATCAATAGGATAAGTGATTGTATGTTTGTATTTATTCTATAATGCCGCAAAATTACGCATTTTTTTTCATATATACAAATCCGCTGCGCAAATAGAGGTGTTTTTCTCCTTATGGTACGAAAGTGTACTGTCCAATAGCAAATGCACTTTTCTGTATTGTCCAATAACAACTGCACTTTTCTGTATTGTCCAATAACAACTGCACTTTTCCTGCAAAGTTAGCAAAAATGTTAGGAGAAGCAATCTGTACTGTCCAATAACGCATGTTTCCCTGTTCTATCCCTACCA
>CAVFHY010000025.1:0-25388 GCA_963622445.1 Bacteroidaceae bacterium | reverse complement strand
AAAAACTATTCGACGAAGCCGCTTCGTAATGGGGCACTCGGGAGGGTCGGGCGTGAAGACGAAATACGGATTGTAAAATTTCTTGTTTTGCTAATAAAAAAACAGTTGTACCGAGCGATGGATTTTTGCGCTTCTTCATCATGTAGAAAACAATCCAATACAAGTAACCATAGAAAATATATAAAATATATGAAAGAGAATACTTATTGCGTGATTATGGCAGGCGGGGTAGGAAGCCGCTTTTGGCCGTTCAGTCGTAACAATAAACCCAAACAATTCCTCGATTTCTTTGGTACGGGGCGCAGTCTTATTCAGATGACGGTCGATCGTTTTCGTCCGTTGGTGCCGATAGAGAATATCCTGATTGTAACCAATGTGCAGTACAAAGACATCGTGCTGGAGCAAATTCCCGACATGAAGCCGAGCCAGGTACTGTGCGAGCCGGCACGCCGCAATACGGCACCGTGTATCGCCTACGCTGTGTCGCATATCCGTGGCTTGCAGATTCGTAAGGCCATGGCGGCAGGTACGATGGAGAAATGGGAGATACAGGACTTGAGCCACGAGGCGTTCGAGGCAAATATCATCGTTGCTCCGAGCGACCACTTGATACTGAACGAAGAGGGCTTCCGTGCGGTGATGCAAGACGGGCTGGATTTTGTGACCACCCATGACGCTATCCTGACGCTCGGTATGAAACCTACCCGCCCCGAGACGGGCTACGGCTATATTCAGATGGACAAAGACCCGAAAGCACCGCTGCCCGAGGACGCTATCTGCAAAGTGAAGACTTTTACGGAGAAACCGAACCTCGACTTGGCGAAGGTCTTCCTCGAGAGCGGGGAGTTCTTGTGGAACTCGGGTATCTTTGTGTGGAACCTGCGCACGATTTGCTCCGCCCTGCGTGCTTTCTTGCCCGAACTGGTGGAGATATTCCAGAGCGGAGAGCAGCACATGGGTACGGCGAAAGAGGACGATTTTATCCAAGAGAAATTCCCTACCTGCCCGAATATCAGTATCGACTACGGTGTGCTGGAGAAAGCCACGAATGTGTATGTCAAGCCGGCCGACTTCGGCTGGAGCGACCTTGGCACATGGGGTTCGCTCTACGAACTGAGCGAGAAAGACGAGCACCAGAATGTGACGCTGCATTGCGACTCGGCGTTTTACGAGAGCGAGGGCAATATCGTTACGCTCGAGCCGGGCAAACTAGCAGTGCTGCACGGTATGCACGATATGATAGTTGCCGAACAGGGGAATGTACTGCTCATCTGCCCTAAAGTACAAGAGCAACAAATCCGCCAAATAGTGAACGACACCACCGAGCGTTTTCGAGGGAAATATAACTAAGACGCTGGAAAACTGTAATCTAATAAGACGAAATACACGATGGGATACTTGAATTTTGACAAAACGGTACTGACGAATCTCGAACGCTCGTTGCAGAAAGAGATGATACGCACCAACCGTTCGGGAGTCTATAACGCCACGACGCTGGTGGATTGCAACACGCGCAAATACCACGGGCAACTCGTATTGCCACTGCCCGAACTGAGCGACGACAACTATGTGCTGCTCAGTTCGCTCGACGAGACGGTGATTCAACACGGGGCGGAGTTTAACCTCGGGCTGCATAAATACGGCGAGAATACTTATTCGCCCAATGGACACAAATATATCCGAGAATTTGACTGCGAGGTGATCTCGAAGACTACCTACCGCGTGGGCGGCGTGATACTGACCAAAGAGCGTATGCTGGTCAGTTTTGAGCCGCGCGTGCTGATTCGCTATACCCTGCTTGAGGCAGGTTCGCCCACCGTGTTGCGCTTCAAGCCTTTCTTGGCGTTCCGCTCCGTCAACGAACTGACCCACGAGAACAATCGTGCGAATACGAATATGGACGAGTGCGAGAACGGACGCTACAACAAGATGTATGCAGAGTTCCCCAATCTCTATATGCAGTTCTCGAAAGCCGTGGAGTATCACCACGAGCCGACTTGGTATAAGGGCATAGAGTATCAGAAGGAGCAGGAGCGGGGCTATGACTACAAGGAAGACCTGATGGTGCCTGGCTATTTCGAACTGCCGATGCGCAAAGGCGAGAGCGTGATTTTTGCCGCAGGTATCACCGAGACGGACACCAAGAAACTGAAGTCCGTCTGGGCAAAGGAACTGACACGACGCAATGCACGCACGGATATGTTTGCCTGCCTGAAGAACTCGGCGGCACAATTCTACAAGCGTGAGGGCGACAAATGCTACATGCTGGAGGGCTATCCATGGTATCATACCTCCGCACGGGCGGCCTTTTTCTCAACGCCGAGTTGTACGCTCGACATCGACCGCCCCGAATACTGGGAGGCGATTATCGACCAAACAGCGATTGACGAGGTGCGGGCATTCATGGCAGGCGAGACGGACAAAGTGAAGATGACGGGTATGGACGACCCAGATGCGCTGCTGTGGTTTGTGCGTGCGCTGCAGAAATATGCCCACAAATACACCGTGCATGAAGCAGCGGAGAAATACACAGAGATATGCCAGGAGGTGGTGAACTTCTATAAGAAACAGAACCACCCCCGTGCATGGGTACACCAGAACGGACTGATTTGGGTGGACGGCACCGAGCGGCCGGCTACATGGATGTCTGCTATCGAAAACGGGCACCCCATCACGCCCCGTACAGGCTATGTGGTAGAGATTAACTCCCTATGGTATAACGCGCTGAAATTCACCGAAGAACTGCTGCGTGAGATAGGCAAAGAGGTACAAGCCGACCTGATGGAATACCAGGCGGAGATAGTGCGCGACTCGTTTGTGCATACCTTCTGGAACGGACTCTATCTGTATGATTATGTGGTGAATGACTACCAAGACAAAGAGGTGCGCCCAAATCAGATTTGGAGCGCGGGTTTGCCCTATTCGCCGCTGGACAAGAAGCAGATGAAAGCCGTGGTGGATATTTGCACCAAAGAACTGTTGGCACCACGCGGCTTGCGTACCCTGTCGCCCAAGAGCGGGAACTACCGTCCGTTCTATGTGGGCGGACAGTTGGAGCGTGACCGTAACCTGCACAACGGACCGATATGGCCGGCATCGATTGCTGCCTACGCTCGGGCGTATATGCGGGTCTATAAACATAGCGGCTTGAGTTTCATGGAACGGCTGCTGGTGGGCTATGAGCGGGAGATGAGCGAACTGTGTATCGGTACGCTCAACGAACTATACGACGGCAACCCGCCTTACCGTGGGCATGGCGGTATCAGTTTCGCCCCCAGTGTGGCGTCCGTCATCTCGGTAATGGATACGCTGAAACGATACAAAGAAGCACCCGAAGAGGGCAATACCTTATAAATTAGACAGGACAACGACGATACAATGAAAGCACTCATGTTCGGGTGGGAGTTCCCGCCCCA
Source organism: Bacteroidaceae bacterium (assembly GCA_963622445.1). GTDB lineage: Bacteria > Bacteroidota > Bacteroidia > Bacteroidales > Paludibacteraceae > Colicola. The sequence goes on along the minus strand of CAVFHY010000025.1, from coordinate 21,972 downwards.
TATCTTAGGAGGATTAGGCACAGCCAGTTACGGATTGACGCGCGGTATGGCGCAGCAACCCGATATGCATATCACCTTTGTCATCCCAAAACCGTGGGGCGACGAGGACCAGTCGTTCTTGCGTATCATAGGCGCCAACAGCGTGCCTATCGTATGGAAAGAGAACAATTACGACTATGTGCGTCAGCGCATGGAGGGCAAGATGTCGCCCGAGGAGTATTTTCACCTGCGGGACGGCATCAAATACGACTATCGGCGTATCGGTACGGACGATTTGGGCTGTGTCGGTTTCTCGGGACGCTATCCGGACAACCTGATAGAGGAGATAGGCAACTACGAGGCTGTGGCATCGGTATTGGCACACTCGCTGGACTTCGATATTATCCACTCGCACGACTGGCTGACCTATCCAGCCGGTGTGTTTGCCAAGCATATATCGGGCAAGCCGCTAGTTATCCATGTGCATGCCACCGACTTCGACCGTAGCCGAGGCAATGTCAATCCGACCGTCTATGCCATAGAGAAAAGGGGTATGGATGAGGCCGACCATATTATGTGCGTGAGCAACCTGACCCGCCAGACGGTGATAGAAAAATACGGTATCGATCCTCGCAAGGTATCGACGGTGCATAACGCCGTAGAGCCGTTGGCGAATCCCGATGAGTTTCAGAAGCACCCCCGAAAGGACAAGTTGGTTACTTTCCTCGGGCGTATCACGATGCAGAAAGGCCCCGAGTACTTTGTAGAGGCAGCGGCGCGCGTGCTGCAGAAGACCGACGGTGTGCGCTTTGTGATGGCAGGCAGCGGCGATATGATGGCCAAGATGATAGAACTTGTGGCACAACGAGGCATAGCCGACAAGTTCCACTTCCCCGGTTTTATGCGGGGACGGCAGGTACAGGAACTGCTGGCAGAGAGCGATGTCTATATTATGCCGAGTGTGAGTGAGCCGTTTGGTATATCCCCGTTAGAGGCGATGCAGGTGGGCTGCCCTGCCATTATCTCGAAGCAGTCGGGATGTGCAGAGATACTGAGCCATGCCATCAAGACCGACTATTGGGACATCGACGCCATGGCGGACGCTATCTATGCCATCGTCAAATATCCTGCTATGTACAAATCGCTCCATGAAGAGGGGCGGCGCGAGGTGAACAATATCCGCTGGTACGATGCCGGGCTCAAGGTACGCCGTATCTACGACGGGGTGATCAATCACACATTATAAGAATGGCTCAAGACAACTTTAGAGGTTTTCTCCTACAGTTATCGATGAGTATTTTGTTAATGTTTTTACTCCTATTATTATACAGAAATTCATATTCTTTAATGTGTAAATTAAATGCATCCTTATCCATTCCTCTAAACTTAAATAGATGCCCCTTACAGAATCCACAGAAATTTTCTATGGTACTTGTATGGACACCATCATATTTGTAAATTCGTTCTCGCAATGATGTATTACTTGCACATTCTTGTATCCAAATTTTGGTAACATATTATATGTCTTAAATCCATCTGTGATCTGTAACTGCAGAATTGTTTCATGCATATCAAGAACAATATCTTGGGGGACTTTAAAGTACTATCCAAAACTCGGCAGATCATAAAGGTGGTTCTAACATTGAGGCAGAAGAAAAAGCTTTTGGCTTATTGTGTGGCTTTTCTACTTGGAATATGTCGTATAATGAATGTTATACGTTATTAGCGAAGTGGTGTTTTAATTTTTATACTAAATATGAGAATCAACATTCTAATGTAGTATTAACTGATGAAGAGAGACAGAAATGGTTTGAAGCGGTTGATGAGTTTAGGGAATGTAATCAAGGAGAATTATTTTTTGGAACGTTATATGCTTCTCCAATGGATGAAACTTTACTTCCAACAACACTATTGGATCTGTGGAATCATATGGAATATTGTTCGGATAATTGGAGTATACGACCAATTATTATTGGTAAAACGACAATAACATCAAACAAATGAAAAAGACTACAATAATTCGTATAGTTTTATCGGTACTTATAGTATATGGCATAAGTGCTTGCTATGTTTCCAAAGTTCCAAAGGTTGCTACTGGAAAGTTCATTACTGATAATACTTATGTTAGTGGTAATGATACTTTGTTATTAAACTATAATGTTACCCTTAACTAGGTGGAGGTTTTTACCAAAAATTATCAACAAAGAAGAGAATGTAATAAGACTCAATTGCAGGAAAGAAATGTTAGTTTACAAGAAAGGGAATTGATTGCTTCTAATGTTAAGATTGTACAACCTACAATGGTAGAGTGGAAAGAAAATTATGGTTCTTTAGTATTGTCTGAAGACGCATTATATTCTGTGATACCTTCTAATCAGTCTTATGGACGGTTTACTATATACCTAATTTATTCGTTATCATTAAATAAATGTGTGGATTATGGTTTTAGTTTATCTTGGTTTCGTTTCGATAGCTCGTTGAAGGCAGAAGATATAGAAAATATACTGAAGATACTTCGTGGTATTCAGTTCCAATATGTAGGGGAAAATTCTGTGATAGATGAAATTTGTTTGACTAAGATGTTTCCTATATATATAAGATGATTGTTCTATATTTTGAACGCAATATGTACAATGTGAATGAAGAATAAAACGTGTTGTATTATTGTTATTGGTATAATTCTAACTTTTGCAGGTTGTGCTTCTGCAAAGAGTGCAAAATGTGAGAGCGGTGCTAATGGTGTCTTTTTACCTGATAGTTCGTTTGTTTATGGGAAAGATACGCTGAGAGTAAAGCATACGATCTATAAGGAGTGCTGGACTACAAAAAATTATGCAAAAACAGCAAAGCTTATAAGAGAAAAAGGAGATACTATTCCGCCATATATGTGGGAAAGGATTGCATATGAAAGAGTACAATATATGGGTATCTCAGACGAAACACGTACAATGATACTTAATGCTGGAGGAGTTAGTGGTATATTGCATTCTTGTCTTTCTGAACAAAATTATGCTAATTATATTCGTCATAATGAAATATGGTTAGTAGCGGATTTTATAGTTTCTTTGGCTGATATGAAAGTACTTGAATATGGTTTTGAGTTGTCGTGGAATGATAAAAGTCTACAACTTTCGTCAAAGGAAATAGCTAATATCTTAGATTTTATTCATACTATCCAACTGACATATAGTGGCGGAGAACAATTTAGAGATGAGACCATTGAAGTTTCTATGAATCTGCATCGTTTGAGATAGAATGAAGATATACCATATATGGGAAACAGCAGGTATTATTTTTTTGTTGTGTACCTGTAATACAGCGAAGGTTACTATGAATTTTGTAACGAATGATATGTATGTAAGCGGCAAGGATACTTTATTTGTGCAATATGATACTGCAAGGAATAGAGTAGAAGTGTTTACAAAGGATTATCATACTCAAAAAGACAGTATAGACAGGCTCTGGGTAGAACAATACAAAGACCCGCGTGTGCAAGAAATTGCTGCTGCCAATGTGAAAATTATAAAACCGACAATGGCGGAATTTCGTGAGAATGGGATATCCATGCTTTCGGAAAAGGCATTATCTTCAGTTTTCTCTGCGGAAAATTTGCACGGTCGTTTTTCTGTATATATGATTTATTCTTTAACGACGGATGAAATTCAAGACTATGGGTTTGCGCTATCTTGGTATAACCCTGAAATTTCATTGTCGGAAGAAGATGTGGAAAGTGTGTTGAATATGATTCGGAATTTGCAATTTCAATACAAGGGCGATAGTATGGCTATAGATAAAATTTGTTTGAGACTATCTTTGCCCATACGCGCCGAAAAGTGATAGATTTATGACCCATTTATGACAATACGGCGTAGCCGTCCGTTCAACAACCGACCCGATAATGCCTATTTGAATAATTTTTGACCCTATTTGTCTAAAAAGCGCGGTGCGTGTTGCGCCGCAAGACAAGGTTTTGGGTGTTTTGTTTTATAAGTTGTCGTTATATCGAACCCACGTTATTTATGACCCATTTATGATAATACGGCGATAGCCGTCCGTTTAATAACTAAAAAACAACAGAATAATTAACATAACTTACAGATTATGAAGAATATATGTTTTTGTTTCCAGATGCACGCACCGTATCGGCTGAAACGCTACCGTTTCTTTGATATCGGGCAAGACCACTACTATTACGACGACATGCAGACCGAGGACCATGTTACGTGGCTCGTGCAGAACTCGTATCTGCCACTTTGTCAGACCCTGCGCGAGATGGTAAATCTATCGAAAGGCAAGTTTCACTGCGCCCTGTCCATCTCGGGTACAATGTTGGAACTGTTCGAACAGTACACACCTGAGATTATCGATGTGCTTAAGGATTTGGCAGCGAGCAAGTGTGTGGAGTTCTTGGCTACGCCGTTTGCCTATTCGCTGGCATCGGAGTACAGCATGAACGAGTTCTTCGACCAGTTGGAGAAGCATTCGCTCGTAATGAACGATGTGTTGGGTGTGAAGCCGTCTACCGTTTGGAACACGGAGTTACTCTATTCCGATGAGTTGGCATACAACCTTTACAAGCAGGGCTATCGTGTTATGCTGGCAGAGGGAGCCAAGCATGTGTTGAGTTGGAAGTCGCCCAACTACCTCTATACCTCGGCGGGCGCACCGAAAATGAAAATGCTGGTGCGCAATATGAGTCTGAGTGATGAGTTGAGTTTTCATTTCTCCGACACGGGGTGGTACAATTATCCTATGGATGCAGAGAAATACGCCAACCAATTGCAAGCCTTGCCCGAGGGTGAGGACTTGATTAATATCTGGGTAGGCGCAGACACTTTTGGTGTGCGTCAGCCGATGGGGACGGGTATCTTCGATTTCCTGAAAGCACTGCCTTTTTATGTCATTGAGCGAGGCATGGGTTTCTGTACACCTGCTGAGGCAGCAAAGGCTATGCAGTCGAGCGATGTGCTCTCAGCGCCCTATCCCCTTACATGGTCGGGTGAAGCGAAAGATTTGAGCGTCTATGTGGGCAACGACTTGCAGCAAGAAGCATTGAATAAACTCTATGCTGTGGCAGAGCGTGTACACCTATGCCAAGACAAAGGACTGAAAGCGAACTGGATGCGCTTGCAGGATGTGAACAACTTCCATTACATGAATCACATCGACCAAGGAGCGACCAACTATGAGTCGGCTTATGATGCATTTATAAATTATATGAATGTACTATCCGATTTCCTGCAACTGGTTGAGGAACAGTATCCTACGACCATCGAGAATGAGGAGTTGAACGAGTTGCTCAAGACCATCAATAATCAAGAGAAAGAGATTCAAAAACTCAAAAAGGAACTCAAAGCGAAGAAGAAATAATTCACTGTTATTGTTTTTGTGCCGATAGGGAGCATGACAGTTTGTCAGTGGCTTCGTATCGGCACAATTATTGTGGTGGATTTACACGAAAATACAGACAATGGGTAATAACGAACCACTTGCTATGGCTTCTTCGGAGGTGTAGTGAGCGGCTATAGGTGTCGATATACGGAGATACTTTGTGGTTAAGGTACAGAAAATAGGCATGATAGCGTGCTTGCTGTTGATGGCACTGACGGCAACGGCAGCGAAACAAAAGGCGGTCAGGACGGTTATCCGTTCTTGGCAGTTGCCGTCGCCAACTGCTATTGCCGATACGGTCTGCTTTGCCGATACCGCATGGCTGAACTATCCGATGCGTGGGGTGCAGAATGATTACTCGCTCTCCTCGGTGTACAACGGTAACTGCCTCGTGTCGCCACTGCAATCGAGGGTCTATTTCTGTCGTCAAGAGAAAATAGATGACATCTTTGCCACAGCCTATCAACCCTATATCTACACACCGCAGGATGTAACATACTACAATACGACGACGCCCTATTCGAGTATAGCGTATAATAAGGGTTTTACTACCTATAGGGAGGAGAACGAAATATATTTCCTTTTTACGGGGAACCTCAATAAGCGATTCAATCTCGGTACGCAACTCAACTACCTCAATGCCGTGGGTCATTATGGTAATCAGGCTGGTAAGGTATTCAACGGCAATGTGTTCGGCTCGTACAACGGCAATCACTATTCGCTCCATGCGGCGTTTTCGTTTGCCAATTGGAGCAACTTTGAGAACGGTGGCGTAACAGACCCATCGGAGGTGGGCGGGACACTCAATGCGGAGGATATACCGGTGAATCTGAATGCTATGTCGGGCTATCGGTATTTGGCGGGGTATCTCAACCACTACTATAGCATTACGGTGGAACGGCCGTATCATGATACGATAGAGGTGGTGGAAAACGGGAAGCGTGTGCAGAAAGATACGGTCAGGATTAACTATATCCCTGTAACGACTTTTGCCCATACTTTCGAAACAACGAACAGCAACCGCCGTTATGTGGAGCAGACAGCCGAACAGGGGTTTTATCCGAATTACTATCGCAACCCGAATACCACCAACGACTCGACCGATGTGCTGACTATCCGCAATACGCTGAGCGTTACCTTTGAGGAGGAGTTTAACCGTATCTTGAAATTTGGCGCAACAGTGTATGCTGTGAACGAGTGCCAGCGGTTTTTGAATACGGACGGCTATACCCCCAACGACTACGAGAGTCTGGAGCCTTTCGCCTCGCCGTATCAGAATGTGGTGCTGGAGACACAACCGACGAACAGGTTCTCCTATCAGTGGCTGAACAATACGTTTGTGGGCGGTGCGCTGTACAAAAACAGAGGCAAGTGGGTGCATTATGGTTTCGATGGCGATGTGTGCGTGCTGGGGTATAAATTGGGCGAGTTTAAGGTGAACGGACATATTGATGGCGATTTCCGAATAGGGAAAGATACGATGTATATCAGCGCAAAAGCGTTTGTGAAGAACGAGACACCATCGTACTATTACTATCATTTCCGCTCCAACCACTATGAATGGGACAATGCGTTTAACAAGACCTATCGTTTCTATGTAGGGGGCGAGATAGCCTATCCGACGCAGTGGGTGAAGCCGAAAGTGAATGTGGGTTTCGAGAACCTGACACGCTATATCTATTTCGGTTCGGACGGGTTGCCGCAACAACACGACGGGAATATACAGGTGCTGTCTGCCGATGTGCAGTGCGACATTACAACGCCGTGGGTGAACTTGGAAAACCATGTGGTGTATCAGCACTCGAGTTCAGAGTGTATGCCTTTGCCGGCGGTAACGCTCTATCATAACTTGTATTACCACGGCACTTGGTTTCGTGCGCTGGATGCACAGATAGGAGTAGATATGCGGTATTTTACTTCGTACTATGCGCCTGTGTTGAACCCTGCCACGGCGCAGTTCTGTGTGCAGAATGAGACGAAAGTGGGCAATTACCCGATACTCAATGTGTATGCGAATTTCTATGTGCGTTCGCTCCACTTGCGTTTCTTCGCCCATTATACGCATTTCAACCACCTGTTTATGCAGTCGAATAACAACTATTTTGCCATGCCGAACTACCCAATGAACCCCGATGTCTTCCGCGCCGGATTGGCATGGCATTTTTATAAATAAGGTTCCCCCCTATTAAAGAGGGAGAATGTGAAAACAACGCTAACTACGAAAATTGCAAAATTACGCGAAGTAAAAAACTATGTCTGTAACCATACGATTGAATAAGATATTGCTATTCGCTCGCGATGAAGCCGAACGATTGCAGAACCCTCAAGTGCTTCCCGAGCACCTCTTGCTCGCTATTCTGCGTTTGGCAGAGGGCGATGCCTATGGGCTGCTGCTCCGCGCGAAAGTACAACCCGATATGGTCAAGCAGAGTCTCGATGCGGTGCTTGCCAATGAGGCACAAAAGATGGTGTCGCCTGTTACTCGCAGTAGCCTCGTAGAGAGCATTCTGCGTATTGCAGAGGGTATCAGCCGTGAGTACAACGCCGAGGCGGTGGGGAGTGCCCATTTACTGTTGGCCATCTTGCGCCAACGGATTAACGGTGCGGCTATCTATTTGGTGTCCAACTGGGATATATCTTACGAGCAGTTGCAGGAACTCTACGCCAAACCGCATACTTCCGTCTCAACCCCCTCTTCTCCTGTCACGCAGGAGGCATCCCAAGAGAATGTTGGTGCAGCGTATGCCAGGATTAACCCGACGACGAAGTTGGGTACTACTACCGCACTCGATAAATACGGGCATGATTTGACGAAAGCCGCCCTGCATGGCAAAGTTGACCCTGTTGTCGGGCGTGAGGTAGAGATAGAGCGTGTGGTGCAGATCCTCTCCCGTCGCCGCAAGAACAACCCTATCTTGATAGGCGAACCCGGTGTCGGCAAATCCGCTATTGTCGAGGGCTTGGCTCTGCGTATCGTTGAGGGAACGGCAGGTGTGCTGCAAGATAAGCGTATCGTCTCGCTTGATATGGCGGCGATGGTGGCAGGGACTACCTATCGCGGACAATTCGAGGAGCGAATGAAAAGTGTATTGGAAGAGTTGCAACGCCACCCGGAGGTCATACTCTTTATCGATGAGATTCATACCATTATCGGTGCAGGCAATGCGCAGAGTGCGTTGGATGCCGCAGGTATTTTGAAACCCGCTTTGGCGCGTGGCGATGTGCAATGTATCGGTGCTACTACGATCAATGAGTTCCGCGCGACAATAGAGAAAGACGGGGCATTGGAGCGTCGTTTCCAGAAAGTTGTCGTGCGACCGACAACGAAAGAGGAGACGCTCGTTATTATGCAACGCCTCCGTACATACTATGGCGAATACCATTGCGTGTCCTATTCCGACGAGGTGTTGCGTGCTATGGTCGATTTGGCGGAACGCTATTTGACAGACCGTGCTTTCCCCGATAAGGCGATTGATATTATGGACGAGGTAGGAGCACGCGCCCATACTCGTCAGCGTGAATTACATAGCGACGAGAATACGGAGAACGAAGTCTATTGCGTTACGACCGACGATGTTGCCGCGGTGGTATCGATGATGTCGGGTGTACCGGTACAACGGGTGCAGAAAGACGAAACGGAACGTTTGCGGACAATGGACGAGGTGTTACGCCGTCGTGTTATCGGGCAGGACGAAGCCGTCGAGACGATAGTGCGTGCTATCCGGCGTTCCCGCTTGGGGTTGCGTGATCCGCAGCGTCCGATAGGTACTTTCTTCTTCCTCGGTCCTACGGGGGTAGGAAAGACCTATTTGGCACAATGCCTTGCCGAGGAGATGTTTGGTAACCGTGATGCTATTCTGCGTTTCGATATGTCGGAGTATATGGAGAAGCACGCTGTGTCGTTGTTGGTGGGAGCCCCCCCTGGTTATGAAGGACACGAGGACGGCGGCAAACTGACAGAAGCCGTGCGTCGTAAACCCTATTCGATAGTCCTTTTTGACGAGATAGAGAAAGCCCATCCCGACATCTTCAATATCCTCTTGCAGGTGTTGGACGAGGGGCGACTCACGGACAGACAGGGGCATATGGTGGATTTTCGCAATACGATTATTATCCTTACGTCGAATGTCGGCACACGCCAACTGAAAGACTTTGGTGCAGGTATCGGCTTTGGCGTGTCGGAAATGGATACTAAGACGAGTAATCAGATGTTGCTCAAAGCGTTGCAAAGGTCTTTCCCCCCGGAGTTTGTCAATCGTATTGACAATGTGATTACTTTTCAACCGCTTTCGCGTGAAACATTGGCGCGGATTGTCACTATCGAGGTGGCATTGCTGCAGGAGCGTCTGCGTAAAACCGGGCATCAGTTGGTGCTTGCACCCGAGGCAGAATCGGCACTTTTGGAGTGTTCCTACGACCCGCAGAATGGTGCACGTCCTATCCGTCGTGCCATCCAGACATATATAGAGGATCCGTTGACAGATATTCTTCTCGCCCGTCCCACACAGAAGCGCATTACCATCAAACAACTGCAAAAAACGAAACAATAAGATATATTCCCCAAAACGAAGGAAAGCCCGACTCTAAGGATTTCCCTCTCCTTAAAGGGGTAATAGGAAGTTAATTAAATTAATTGTAGAGATATGACTTTGGAAATAACAGATGCCAACTTCTCGAATTTGTTGGCAGAGGGGACACCCCTCGTGATTGATTTTTGGGCGCCATGGTGCGGTCCCTGTAAGATGATGTTGCCTATTGTGGACGAGTTGGCGGCAGACTACGAGGGGCGTGTCCGTGTGGGCAAACTCAATGTAGACGAGAATCCGGAAGTCTGCGAGCAGTATGGAATTATGAATATCCCAACGATGTTGTTCTTTAAGAATGGGCAGTTGGTCAGTCGCCATATCGGAGCATGCCGTAAGGCAGAGTTAGAGAAAATCTTCACCGATTTGCTCTGAAAAACGCACCAAATCATCTCCTTTATTTGGATTTGTCAAAATTTTGCCGTACCTTTGCACGCTTTTTGCCCTGCCTGTAGCACCACGATGTGTAGAACTTCCACGAATCGGTGTCCGTGTTTTACAGGTGGGGATTTGTAGAGAATGTATGCTTTGGGGCGGGGGGGCTTCGTCCGCATAAGCCGCAAAGTGTATCTTTTTCGTTCTTGCAATGGGGAGGAATATGGTTTATCTAAAATAGAACAACTATAATAACTCTCGAATATGGCAAGCAATCAAAAATAGACCAAACATATGTTGCTGTTTTTTGAAGAGGAGAAAATAGCGGAGCGTACAACTCGCATAGCAAGTTTCTGCTGCGGAGCAGATTCTGAAGATAGGTTCGGTAGCTCAGTTGGATAGAGCAACAGCCTTCTAAGCTGTGGGTCTCGGGTTCGAATCCCGACCGAATCACTAAAAATTTATGTAAAAGCATTATTGCGTATGCAGTGTACATCGCTGTGAGTGCTGACACGGTATCAACACGCTGCTATTATGCGCTATGCATTGAATTTATGCGTCAACTTAAAATTACAAAGTCGATAACGAACCGCGAGTCGGCATCGTTGGACAAGTATCTGCAGGAGATAGGGCGTGAGCCGCTTATTACTGTAGAAAAGGAGGTAGAGTTAGCAGGGCGTATCCGCAATGGCGACCGTAAGGCACTTGAGGAACTTACACGCTCCAATCTCCGTTTCGTGGTGTCTGTTGCGAAACAGTATCAGAATCAGGGACTTAGTCTGCCCGATTTGATTAACGAGGGTAACCTCGGGCTTATCAAAGCGGCTGAAAAGTTCGATGAGACGCGCGGTTTTAAGTTTATCTCTTATGCCGTGTGGTGGATTCGTCAGTCTATCCTGCAGGCGTTGGCAGAGCAGTCGCGTATTGTGCGTTTGCCCCTCAATCAGGTAGGTTCACTGAATAAAATTAACAAGGCATTCCAACGCTTTGAGCAGGAGCACGAGCGCAAGCCGTCTGCCGAAGAACTTGCCGAGGAGTTGGATATACCGGTAGATAAAATAGCCGATACGCTGAAGATGTCGGGGCGTCATGTCAGTGTTGATGCTCCGTTTGTCGAGGGCGAAGACAACTGCTTGATAGATGTGATGGTGAACGAGGATTCACCCAATGCCGACAGGGGGTTGATTAACGAGTCGCTCTCAACGGAGATTGCTCGTGCGCTCAATACGCTTACTCCTCGTGAGGCGGATATCTTGCGTAAGGCATTTGGTATCGGTACACCGGAGAAAACGCTCGAGGAGATAGGCGTGGAACTCGGTCTCACGCGCGAGCGTGTGCGCCAGATTAAGGAAAAAGCCATCCGCAAACTTTATACAGGTCAACGCTCTGGTGTCCTCCAAACCTATCTTGGATAAATCAATGTGTAATTTAGGCAATGTAAATCGTCAAATAATGTGGTGGAGGTTGTATATATGAAAATAAAGCCGTACCTTTGCACCCACAATTGTGAGGGAGGAAGACGCTGTGCATGACGCACAGATCCCCTTGCAGATTACATATTGCTATATAGAGGATGGATTTGACTGCTTGCAACCTCTTAAAAAGAATGCTAAAACCTTGTGCCACAAGACGAAAACAGTCCCTTGTGGCTTTTTTTTGTATGATTGGCTGAGTTATCTATGACTTATCTTCCTTGTGTTCCTGAATCACTCCCGAACCAGCTCCGAGTTTTCATGGAGTCTTTCTCGGCTCTTATCTACACAAAAACAAAACAACTTCAATGAATTACCTTTTCACTTCCGAGAGTGTCAGCGAAGGACACCCTGACAAAGTCGCCGACCAAATTAGCGACGCCGTATTGGACAACTTCTTAGCGCAAGATTCCCGCAGCCATGTTGCCTGTGAAACCCTTGTTACCACAGGTCAGGTGGTCGTAGCCGGCGAGGTGACGAGCCGTGGCTATGTCGATATCCAGCAGGTGGTGCGCGATACCATCCGCAAGATAGGCTATACCAAGGCCGAGTACAAGTTCGAAGCGGAGAGTTGTGGCATCCTGACCGCCATCCACGCTCAGTCGGCGGACATCAATATGGGCGTGAGTCGTGCCTCACGCATGGCGCAGGGGGCGGGCGACCAAGGCATGATGTTCGGTTATGCCACCGCAGAGACGGAGAACTACATGCCTCTCACGCTCGATATGGCGCATACGATAGTCTATACCCTTGCGCATATTCGCAAGGAGGGCAGGCAGATGACTTACTTGCGCCCCGATACCAAGAGTCAGGTAACCATCGAGTACAACGACCGCAACGAGCCTGTTCGTATCGATACCATCGTTATCTCCACCCAGCACGACCCGGGCGTGAGCCAGGAGCAGATTCGTCAGGACATGATTGACATCGTTCTCCCCCGTGTGGCGACCCGCGATGCCAAGTATGCCGAGTTGCTGCGTGGCGACTACAAGTTACTCGTCAACCCAACAGGAAATTTCGAGATAGGCGGTCCTCACGGCGATACCGGACTGACGGGGCGCAAAATCATTGTCGATACCTACGGAGGCCGTGGCGCACACGGCGGAGGTGCTTTCTCGGGCAAGGACCCCTCGAAGGTGGACCGTTCGGCAGCCTATGCGGCACGCTGGATTGCCAAGAATATGGTGGCAGCAGGCGTGGCTCGTGAGATGTTGGTGCAGGTTAGTTACGCCATCGGTGTGGCGAAGCCCGTCAGCCTCTTTGTCGATACCTACGGCACGGCTCGTGCAGGCATTAAGGACGCTGATATTGTGCGTGTTATCAACCGCTTGTTCGATCTTCGCCCGGCGGCTATTGCTCGTGATCTGAAACTCTGCGAGCCTATCTACGAGGAGACGGCACGCTATGGCCATGTCGGTCGTACGCCGGAGGTAGTGGAGAAAACCTTTGTCGGTGAGAACGGCAAGACTTTCACCAAGCAGGTAGAACTCTTCACATGGGAGAAACTCAACCGTGTGGATGATATACGGAAGGTCTTTGGTATATAATTTGATAGTTGAGGGTTGAGCGCACAACGCTAATCTCTCAACGCTTAACTCTTAACTCTCAACTCTCAACTAAAATATAGTACATTGAAAACAAAACAATCTATTCTCGTTTCCCTCATCGTTCTGGTGGCGATAGCCCTTGATCAAGCCCTGAAGGTGTATATCAAGACACATTTTGCGTTGGGCGAGGCACACGAAATCACTTCGTGGTTTTGGTTGTGTTTTGTCGAGAACAACGGCATGGCGTTTGGTATCGAGTGGTTCTCCAAACTGCTCTTGACCCTATTCCGTATCGTTGTGGTAGGCTTGCTTTGTTGGTATATTCATGTCTTGATCCACAAGCACCAACCCCGTACGGGCTATCTTGCTACCTTGTCGCTCATCGTGGCGGGCGCATTGGGCAATATCATCGACTGTGTGGCGTACGGCAAAATCTGGGGTTATGCCGATTGGATGTATGGGCGCGTGGTGGATATGTTGTATTTCCCGCTGATTCGCAATGCGGCGGGCGAGGTGGTGTTCTTCCGCCCTGTGTTCAACTTTGCCGATTCGTGTATCACCTGTGCAGTTATCATCATCTTGCTGTTCTACCGTAAGGATTTGAACGACACGCTTTCTCCCTCGCACCCTAAGGCACCGAAAGAAGAAAAGTAATAGTATTCCTGTATGCGAAATAAATCGTTCCTGTTTCTGTTGGCTCTTTGCTTGGTGGTGCTTACGGGGTGCCGTCCGCGCGGGATTCTCTCGTCACGCCAGATGCGCAGTGTGCTGTACGACTTGCATCGCACGGATGCTATCTTGCAGGCGGCAGGCTATAACTATGGGCACGATGAGGATGTGGCGAAGTACTATCAGGCGGTGATGGACAAGCACGGTGTGACGCAGGCTCAGTTCGATAGTTCGCTGGTGTGGTATACCAACAATCCGCAGTTGTTCGACAAAATTTATCCGCCCGTGGTCAAGGAGTTGGAGAAGGACCGTGATGCATGGCAGGCGCAACACGATGAGACGCAGCGTCTTATTGGCCTTGAGTTGCAGGACAAATGGAATCGCAAGGCTCAGGCAGCATCCGATTCGTTGCCGCAGAAGTCCGTAGAGGAGATACTTTACGAGAATCAATACGGTTTGCCGGTGCAGTATTTCTTGGACAGCCTCCGTCCCTCACTCTCGCCCGACACAACGCAGATTCTTGTTCCATATACTATAGATAGTGCAAAAGTAGTAAGTGCTCTCGACTAAAATCTATCTTTTATAGTGCTTCTATAATCTCTAGATTAACTAGTTTCACTAGATTATATAGCCATGTCCCCTAGTCCTTCTAGCGCGTCTAGTTCTCCTAGTTCTACTAGCGCGTCTATCCCCTACAAAAAAAACTCGGTTATCCCCATTGGGAACAACCGAGTTTTCTTTTGTATATAGTGCCAAATTACTTGCAGTCCGACTTGCTGTTGTTGTTCTTTTTGTAGGTAGTATTCATATTTTTATACCCCAATTTCTCAAAGGCAGCCTCTTTTTGCTCAATCATAGCGTCCAACTCGTTGGAGGTGCACCAGATGTTGTAATTGGTGGTCAGCGATTGTCCTGCAAGAGTGTAAGTAGTGGTTACTTCGTAGCAGTACTGGGTGTCACCGCAAGAGGTGAGCGAGAGAGTTGTTGCCATAACAACAGCGCATACAATAGCAATTTTCTTCATAAATATACATGATAAATTAGTTGTCATTTTTCATTTTCGTATGATTCACAGGATTCTGCGGCATATTCATTTCCTCGTTGTGCGCCACTTGCTCTGGAGAGGTTATAGGAGACTTGTCCTTCTCTTTGAGGAATATGGGAGATTCCGTATCCTGGTTGGATGTTTCCGCCGATACCCCGTCATTATTAGGTATTGTGCATTGTACATTCTGCATTGAATGAAGCACAAATCGTTTGTAGTAGGATATGAGTAGGGTGGTGATAGGCAGAGCGATTATCATTCCGACTACCCCCAAGAGTGAACCCCATATAGAGAGGCAGAGAAGTATCATTGCAGGTCCCATTCCCGTTACATTCCCCATTATCTTCGGTGTGAGGATAAGGTCTTGAATAGATTGTACAATGACGAATACCCCCGTAATGCACAGTGCAATCACCCATACGGGGCGCCCTGTCTCTGCCGCTTGTATCAGTCCCAAGAGAATACACGGCGGTATGCCCAACGCCTGCATGTACGGCACAAGGTTGAAGACACCGATGATTAGTCCCATAGCGATACCCATCGGCAGTCCGATAATCTGAAAACCGATAGCGAAAAGGATACCCACGATGAATGCTATTAAGGCTTGTCCTCGGAAATAGCCGTTCATGTGTGTATCAAGGTCGCTCATGAGCATTTGTGCTTGTTGCCTATACCGCTCGGGTACATACTCCGCCCAGTTCTTACTAATCTTCTCATAATCAATAAGCAGAAAGATAATGTAGAGCAGGCACACAAAGACTATCGCCAGCCCTGCGAGTGAACTCAACCCGCTGCTAATCCAACTGCTCACTTTCGGTACGATATTTTTCACCGCCTGTTGTACATCGGGGTTGGCGAGGAGTGTCTCTATGTCGAGGTTCTCTACCAGTTCTTTGAACTCTTCGTTGAGGCGGGGCGGGAGGTATTCGGACGAGTGGAAATTGTGCGTATAGTTGGCAATACCGGTAGAGAGGGTTTTCATTTGGCGGCTGATAGCGGGGGTAAGGGCAGCAATCGCTCCTGCCAGTACGCCAAGTACCAATACCAGCGTGACGATGACCGACAGCACTCGGTTTTTCAGACGGCATTTGTGCTGAAAGAAATCAACGATAGGCGTGAGGATATAGGCAATAACAAAACTTACCAGAAACGGCAGCAATACTCCGCTTAGGCGGTGTATCAGGAGAAAGAGAGCCACTGCTACAGACAGCGAAATCACTCCTCGGATAATAGTATCTCTATCGTACACTCTGCGCATGGATTTGACGATCACAAATTACACATTATGAATTAATTTTATCGTAGGTTGCTTGTCGGGTGGGGTCGATGTCCATCAGTATCTCATAGACCGACTTTTTCTCCTTGTCTGTACCTTTCTGGAATATATTGACCAACTCGTCCGCTTTTGCGTCCAAGAAAGTGTTTACCACATAGGTGGCAGGGCGTGCGCGGTTGGCATCTCGCAGTGTGGGCAACCCCTCGGCGATGCGTGCGCGTGCATTGGTAACATTGCTCTGCATCTCGTCCAATCCCAACCGATGGTAGGTGTAGAAATACTCACGATATTTCTTGAATGCCTCGTCCATTAGGTTGTTAATCAGTGCATACCGGTTTCGGTTGCTGTCGAAAGCCAACCACCCTTTCTGTTCGAGGCTCTCCATCGTTGCTGACTGGCAGGCGGAAACAATATCCTCACAGGCTTGGAAATAGGGCGTTCCTCCCAGGCGGGAGAAAGAGTCCATGTCGTAGCCTATAATGAGGTAGCAGTAGTAGGCTAACATCGCTGTCAGGTTGGTAGTGAATTGGTTCTGCTGATAGTCCAGGCGGTCGTACTCCTGGTAGGTAAAGTTGAAGTTGTTGTCCTTGAAATTGATTAGCGTCGAGGTATACGAACTGTTGTACACGGGGCGGCGGCTTTGCAACTGCACCTCGCAGGTGTAGAAATTGTCTGCCACCGACTTGACGATAATCATCAGACTGCATTCTATTTTCTCTTGCGTCGAGAAAGTAAGGTTTGTCCAACGCGTTTGGTTCATATACTCTTCGATACTCGTTTTGAGTGTGTTGAAGACGGACTTGTTGCTTCCCTCTATTTGGTCGGAGTTGATTGTGACGGTGCAGTTCAACTCCTGCGCACGGAGCGTACCGAAAGAGAGTAGAAACAGCAGTGGCAGAATGACGCGTAGGCTGTGCATAGGGCTTGTGTGTATTCGGGTAGGATATTAGTGTGTAATAGAAAGAATGGCCCCCGTTTGGGTATCGAAAAGAATGTGCGGAAGCGTACTCCCCGTGAAGAGGTCGCGAGAGAGGGGGACACTGATGCCGAACTGCGCAACAGGCAGCGTCTTCTCTGCCAATATCTCGCCTTGGTAGGTGACGGCATAGTCTGCCCAACCCGGGAGATTGTAGTAGAGTTGGGAGGGCTGTGAGGCTTTCTTGTCGGGCATAGTGCCGGCGGAGAGAACTTGTTTGTGTGCAGCGAGCGTCAAAAGCAGCGGTTGAGCGGCGGCATCTTCCTCCGTTGTCAGCCCTTTCTCCTCCGAGAAATAGAGTAGGGCGGTCTCTTCGCTCTTGGCGGGGACGAACGAGATGGTCTTATGGTACGGGCGAATGGTGCGTTTGCCCACAAAGAGTTCCACCAACTGTTGCTCCATTTTGTCCAACTCGCGGAGCGTTAGTTCCAATGCCTTGCCGTCGGCAGGGGCGTGCTCTATCTCGCCGCTGAGGATATACATACGCGCCTCCCGAATGCGGTAGATTTGCTTGGCAGCCCCTGCGGCTTTCTGTTGCAGTGTGGGAGCGACTATCTGCTCCTCGAAGAGGGGAAGAATGGCTTCGCTTCGCTGCGCATATGTTTGCTGTGGCGTATGTGCGCTATCGCATATATTTGCTTCGTGTTGTTCGCATTGTGTAGGGTCGTTGTACCCTTTGAGCAGTCCCTGTCCGGTTAGGGAGAGCAGCCCTGTCTGTATGCCACGCTCGGGGAGTACCTTGTAAGCACGGGTGTAGTCAGTGGCGGTGCGGGTAGTGGCATGGACGGCGGTGAGGTGATACTGTGTGTGGTTCTCTTCGATAACCGATTGTGCACCCAGGTATTTCTCCGCAAAGAGGAAGAAAGGACCTGTTTCGAGTATCTCTTCGGTGTATTCCACATCGAAGACGAGTTGTGTTTCCGGCATATAATATACCAATGCCTGTTCGTTGTCTTGTACCAGTTGGGCGTGAGAGCCGATAGCGCAGCACAGCCCGAGAATAAATACAGCGGCTTTTTTCATATTGGGGTAGTTTTCGTATGTTTGCTTTTCGTATGTTTGCTTCGCGTAGTTTGCGTTCCTTTCCTAATTCTTACTTGCTCCATATCGCCCAAGCGGCTTCGGCTTGACGGTGTAGCATCTCGAGTCCGTTCTTGGTGCGTGCGCCCTGTTGTGTTCCCCGTTGCAGGAAAAGGGTCTGCTCGGGGTTATAGACACAGTCGAAGAGCAGGTGTCGCTGCCCGATATGTTCGTACGGAATAGGAGGGCATGTGTCTGCCTCGGGGTACATTCCCAGCGGCGTGCAGTTGACTATCACCGTGTGGCTTGCCACTGTTTCTGCCGTCAGTTCGGCGTAAGTAAGGCAACCTTCTTTGCGGCTGCGGCTCACGAGGGTAGGTATGATGCCCAATCGGTGCAGTCCATAGACTACCGCTTTGGCAGCCCCTCCCGTGCCGAGTACCAATGCTTGTGTATCTGCCTCCGTCAGCAGCGGACGTATGGATTCTACAAATCCGATGCAGTCCGTGTTGTAGCCTGTCCCACGGTGTACCACATTGACTGCTCCCACCGCTGTTGCCGTCTCGTCCAAGTGTGCTAGATAGGGGATGACGGTTTCCTTGTATGGGTGTGTCACATTCGCTCCGTCCAACTGTTCCAGCAGGCGGGGCAAGGCGTTCCGGTCTGCCGTTATGGCTTCGGGCGCAAGGGGGCAAAGCCGATAGTCGGCGCTGATATGCTCCCGTTCGAACTTCTCCGCAAAATAGCGTGCCG
This sequence comes from Bacteroidaceae bacterium, assembly GCA_963622445.1. GTDB lineage: Bacteria > Bacteroidota > Bacteroidia > Bacteroidales > Paludibacteraceae > Colicola. The sequence continues at coordinate 2,886 of CAVFHY010000025.1, read as the reverse complement.
AGAAACTATGCTCCAACGGATACCCGATAAGCCCGAAATGCAGTATGCGTTCGGCTATCTGAAGCCGTCCTCGGTGTATCGTTGCCACATGGTGGGGTGCGTAGAAAGTCTTGCCGCCTATACCCCGTTGCAGGGCGTCGTATATTTTCTCTACCTCGGGGAAACGATAGGGGCGCAACTGCTCGTAGAGTTGTGCATAGTGTGCAGCACGGGTGTCTTTCTGCTCGAGCCAATCGACATAGCCTTGTATGTGTTCTGCCGTGCGGGCGATATTCTCTATCTCCGCCTTGGTGGCACGGGCGAGTTCTGCACGAATGGCATTGCGGGCTATGGTGGTGTCCGTATTGGTGGAGTCTTCTACCCAGCCTATATGCCGTTTATCGCGAAGATAATACTCGATATAATCTCGTGTGGTACAGAGCAGTGGGCGGACGACAGGCACCCCGTCTGGGCAACAGGGGTTAGCCGACAGCGGACGCATACCCGCCAGTCCTCTGATTCCCGTCCCGCGGCGGAGGTTGAGCAGCAGTGTCTCGGCTTGGTCGTTTTGGTGGTGCGCTACGGCGATAGCCGTGCATCCCTCTTCTCTTGCCACTTGCTCGAACCACCGGTAGCGCAACTCGCGTGCCGCCATCTCAATGCCGAGGGTATGGCTGCGGGCGTATGTCGTGGTGTCAAAATCCGTGGTGCGCAGGGGCAATCCCCATTCTTTGCATAGGCGGCGCACAAACTGTTCGTCCCGTTCGCTCTCCTCGCCCCGTAAGTGAAAATTGCAATGCGCTGCCACACACGCATAGCCGCCACGGTGCAGCACATCCAACAGTGCTACGCTGTCCGCCCCGCCACTTACGCACACCAGTACACGGTCGCCCCGCCGGAGCAACTGTTGAGTCTCGATGTATTTCTGCACACGGCGGAGCATGGCGGCACTATGAGAGCGTGATTTGTGTAATATCCACAAGGTGGTTCACTATGGCGTAGATAGTGAGCCCTGCCGTCGAGTGGATATTCAGTTTGCGGGTGATGTTCTTGCGGTGGGTGATTACCGTATGCGTAGAGATACATAATACATCGGCTATCTCTTTGTTGCTCAGTCCTTTGACGAGTTGCACCAACACATCTTTTTCCCGCTCGCTCAGTTCTTCGCCCTGCGGGGTGGCAGTCTGTGCCGTCTGGCTCTCTCGCTGTTTGTTGTACGCAATGGCAGGCACGAGAATATCGTCCTCAATGGCGCAGTGGGTCGAGAAATCCTGCTCGATGTCGAAGATGTCGTTCATTACGCCGATGAGTGCATAGGTTTGCTTCACCTCGTTCTGGCGGCTGGGGTAGTACTTGATTATCAGGTTTTTTATCTCCGAGAACTTGGTGGTGATGTTCTGGTCGTCCTGTGCATGTTGCTCCAGCAAGCCCGCATTCTCGTGTTCTATATGGGTGCGTATCTCCTGTGCATACTCGTCGTAGAAACGCAGGATAAGCATCGGTATCTGGCTCGTGGTGTCGGCGGGATTGATGGCCTCGATCAGGTCGCGGCGTATGCGGGGCAACTGAAAATCAATAAAATACGCATGGGCGTTGCGCAGGTACATACGCAGGGTATCGATGTCGATGTCTTCGATGTCGGTCTCCGAGGTATGGTCTATCTTGTAGTTCACCACGGCGAGAAAAGTCTTGCTGTGGATAGCGTGTTCGCGGCATACTTCTTCTATTGTTTTCTCGCCGACACCCATGCCCAAGCCGAAGCGGCTGATAATACGGATGGCGTCCGGCTCGTGCGCCATCAGTTCGCACATTTTGTCTTGTAGTCTATACATGGTTTATCCCCCTCGTCTGGGATTAGCGAGGCTGCGGCTGTCGCAGTGGGGGGGGCGTCCTATGTGGGGAAGCCGTCGCTTTCTGCCCCGCAGCCTATCGCAATTTGTCTGCAAAGATACTGCTTTTTCCGCATATACGCAAATAGAGGAAAAATGTGTAAGTCCGGATTCCTGATTACCGCAGCGTCCGCATGGCATTCAGCACGGCGAGTACCGTAACGCCCACATCGGCGAGTACGGCAAGCCACATGTTGGCAATGCCCAAGGCGGCGAGAACAAGCACTAACACCTTGATAAAGATAGAGAAATAGACATTCTCGTTGGCGATTCGGATGGTCTTGCGGGCGATGCGAATGGCGGTGGCAATCTTGCTCGGGCAGTCGTCCATCAGTACCACATCGGCGGCCTCAATAGCAGCGTCTGACCCCAGTGCACCCATGGCGATACCGATGTCCGCACGCGCCAACACGGGTGCATCGTTGATACCGTCGCCCACAAACGCAAGCGTCTTGCCGTTGGGCTTGGCGGCGAGCAGGCTCTCCAATTGGTTCACTTTGTCTTGCGGCAGCAACTCGGCGTGGTAGTCGTCGATGCCTATCGTCTTTGCCACATAATCGGCAACCGCCTTATGGTCACCCGTCAGCATAACAGTGCGGCGAACACCTGCACTGTGCAGTGTTTCGATGGCTGACTTTGCATCGGGTTTGAGTTGGTCGGAGATGACGATATGCCCCGCATAACGCCCCTCGATGGCGACATGAATCGTAGTGCCTTGCGCCTGTTCGGAGCATTCGTGCCAGTCGGCACCAATAGCCGTCATCAGTTTGCCGTTGCCCACACAGACCTGCTTGCCGTTCACCTTTGCCCGCACACCTTGTCCTGCTATCTCTTCGACATCGTCCACCGTACATCCGTCTGTCTCGTCGGGGTACGCCTGCCTGAGCGATATGGCGATAGGGTGGTTGCTATAACGCTCCACATGGGCGGCAAGGTGCAGCAGTTCGGTCTCCGTTATCTCGTGCGGGTGTACCAGACTGACTTGAAATACGCCACGGGTGAGCGTCCCCGTCTTGTC